>NZ_CP063989.1:970702-1294269 GCF_014595995.2 Actinomyces respiraculi | reverse complement strand
CGCGAGGACCGATGACGACGGCGCCGTCCGCCGGAGCGGTGAGCTCGGCGTCAACGGTCATGAGCGGGTCCGCGCCCTGGGCGGAGGCGGTGAGCATGCCGGTAAGGGTCGAGGCGTTCTGGTCGGTCCTGGTCAAGGAGGCGGCCAGGGCCCGCCCGAGGATGGCGTTGGGCTCGGCGGTGGCGGGCACACCGTCCAGGTACCCGGCGACGGAGCCGGAGTAGGTGGAGCGGTAGGTGGCCCGCGAGACCTGCGCCCAGGCACTGGTGAGGCTCACACGGCCGACGACGGTGGCGCCGGCCTGCTCGAGGCTGGCCGAGACGGCGTCGATGTCCTCGCCCAGCGCCCCGGGCAGGATGACGAGGGCGATCTTGCGGCCCTCAAGGGTGCCGGGCAGCAGGGCGTCGGCGGCGGCCAGGATGTACTCGTCGCGCTCGTTGACGGCGCTCATGGTGGCCTCGAGCCGCGCCCGGGTCTCGTTGCGGTCCTCACGCAGGGAGGTGACCTGGTCGTTGAGCGCGGTGCCGAGCGAGTTCTGCAGCGGGCCCGCGCCGAGCACAACGCCGACGGCGAGGGCGAGGAAGACGGAGATGAGCGAGACAAGGTGGTAGCGGAAGTCGATCATGATCTGTGTGCCTGTCGTGGTCCTCGGGTACGTGCAGCGTCTGCTCAAACGGAGGGGCTGTCCGGCGCCAAGCCGATCAGCGAGCGGAGGAAGGTCAGGAGCTCGTCCCACACCGCACCGGACAGGCCGAGGAAGGTCTGGCCGGCCGGCGTGAAGGAGAGGGCGACGAAGAGGGCGATAAGCCCGGACAGTGCCAGCAGCAGCAGCTGCCAGCCGGAGATGCGGGTGCGGTACAGACGCGAAACGCCCTTGGCGTCGATGAGGCGCCCGCCGACCTTGAGCCGGGTGAGGAAGGTGGAGGACATGCCCGCGCGTCCCTTGTCCAGGAACTCCAGCAGGGTCGCATGCGTGCCCACGGCGACGATGAGCTCGGCCCCGGCGGCGTCGGCCAGGAGCATGGCGATGTCCTCGCTCGTGCCCGTGGCGGCGAAGACAAGGTGTTCCACCCCCAGCTCCTCGACGCGCGTGAGCCCGGGGGCGTGTCCGTCGCGGTAGGCGTGGACGATGACCTCGGCGCCGCAGCGCAGCGCCTTGTCCGAGACCGAGTCCATGTCGCCGACGATCATGTGGGGCGTGAAGCCGGCCTCGAGGACGGCGTCCGCACCGCCGTCGACGCCGATAATGACGGGCTTGTACTCGCGGATGTAAGGCCGTAGGGCCGCCAGGTCCTCCTTGTAGGAGTAGCCGCGCACGACGACCAGGACGTGGCGTCCGCTCATGGGGGTGCGCACGTCCGGCATGCCGACGCCGTTGAGCAGCAGGTCCCTCTCGCCGCGCATGTACTCCATGGTGTTGGCGGCGAAGGCCTCGAGCTGGACGGCCAGTCCCTCCTTGGCCGCCTCCATGGCGTCGGCGACGCTCTCGGCGGTCTGGACGGTGCCCTGGGCCAGGACCTCGTCAGAGCCGCGCAGGCGGACGGTGCCGCGGGACTCGCCGTCGTTGAGGTCGATGACGACGCGCTGACCCTCGCGCAGGCGCATGACGTCGGGGCCGAGGTCGTCAACGAGGGGGATGCCTGCGTCAACGACGATGCCGGGCCCGAGGTTGGGGTAGCGGCCGGAGACGGAGGGCGCAGCGTTGAGGACGGCGGCGGGCCCGGCCTCGACCAGGGCCTCGGCGGCGACACGGTCGAGGTCGGTGTGGTCGATAACGGCGACGTCACCGGCCTGGAGCCTCTTGGTCAGGTTCTTGGTGCGCGCGTCCACCCGGACCACGCCGCTGGGGCGCGCGGGATCTGACGCCGTCTGCCTGCGGAACGGGTTTCTCACGTCTGGGATTGTGCCACGCGTGCCTCGTCCAGCAGCTCAGCGGCGTGGCGCAGGGCAGCGTCGGAGTCCTCGTGCCCGGAGAGCATGCGGGCGAGCTCGCGCACCCTGTCCTCGCCGTGCACATCGAGGACACGAGTGCGGGTGGGGCCCGTAATGACGGGGTCATCTCCGGATGCGTCGTCGTCGCGCCCCTCGGCCGTCTGCTCCTTGTGGACGACGAGCTGGGTATCGGCCCATGCGGCGACCTGGGCCAGGTGGGTGACGACCACCACCTGGTAGCTGCGGGCGAGACGGGCCAGGCGGCGCCCGATCTCGCGCGCAGCACGTCCCCCGACCCCGGCATCGATCTCGTCGAAGACGAGGGTGCGCTGATGCCCGAACCGGCCGGAGAGACCGGGCGAGTCCTGGGTGGCGCGCGAGGTCTCGGCGAGCACCACCTCAAGGGCGAGCATGATGCGGCTGAGCTCACCGCCGGAGGCGCCCTTGCCCAGTGGAAGGGCCGGAGCACCGGGGTGCGCGGCCAGGAGCAGGGTGACGCTCTCGGCGCCGGTGGGGCCCGGCTCGTCCAGGGCCTCAAGCGCAACGATGAGGCGCGCCCCCTTCATCTGCAGGCCCTCGAGCTCGGCGGTGACCGCCTCCTCGAGGAGCCCGGCCAACGCGGTGCGGGCAGCCGTCAGCTCGCGGGCAAGACCACCCAGCTCGTCGCGGGCGGCGTCACGCCGGGCGGTGAGCACGGCGGAGGTGTCCGCGGGCCCGTCGATCCGTGCCAGGCGCTCGGCGGCACGCTCACAGAAGGTGAGGAGGGCGTCAACGTCGTCGATCTGCTCCTCGGGGCCACCAACCTCCTTGATCAGCCGGGCGAGCTCACCACGACGGTCCTGGACCCAGGCCAGGCGGGCCGGGTCGGCGTCGAGGGAGGCGAGGTACTCCCCCAGGTCGGAGGCGGTGTCGGCGGCCAGGACGGACAGCTGCCGGGTGCGCCCGGCCAGCTCGGCCAGCACAGGGTCGACGTCGGCGACGGGGGCCAGGGCCCGCTCGGCGTGGGCGATGAGGGCGAGGACGTCGGGGGCCTCCCCGGGAAGGTCCTCGTCGCCGGCCAGCGCGGTGCGGGCAGACCCGGCGGCCAGGCGCAGGTCCTCGGCGTGGTCCAGGCGATCGGCCTCGAGGGTGAGGGCGGCATCCTCCCCGGGCTGGGGGGCCACCGCCTCGACAGCCTCGAGCCACTGGCGCAGGCGCGCGGCCTCAGCGGCCCGGTCCTCGGCGTCGGCCTGCCAGTCGGCGAGCTCCCGCTCGCAGCGCTGGAGAGTGCGGTAGGCCTCGGCGTAGCGCCGGCACAGGGCGGTGTGCTCACTGCCGCCGAGGGAGTCGAGGGCGGCGCGCTGGGCGGAGGCGGAGCGCAGGCGCAGCTGGTCGGACTGGCCGTGGACGCTCACCAGGTGCGCCCCGACCTCGGTCAGGACGCCGGAGGGTACGGAGCGCCCGCCGAGGTGCGCGCGCGAGCGCCCGGCGGCGGGGACGGTGCGCGAGGCGATGAGGAGGTCGTCGTCGAGCTCAGCGCCGGCGTCGAGGGCACGCTGGGCGGCGCGCGAGTCCGGGTCGAGGACGAAGGTGCCCTCGACGAGGGCGCGCTCGGTGCCCGTGCGCACGATGGTGTTCTCGGCCCGCTGGCCCAGCAGCAGCCCCAGGGAGGTCAGCACCATGGTTTTGCCCGCGCCGGTCTCGCCGGTCAGGGCGGTCAGGCCCGGGCTCAGACGCAGCTCGGCCCGCTCGATGACGCCGAGGTCCTCGATGTGCAGGGACTCGATCACGAGGTGCCGTCCTGGCTGGTGGGGGCGGCGCCCGTCGTCTCGCGCCAGCCGGCAACGGGCAGGGAGAACTTGCGCACGAGGCGCTCGGAGAAGGGGGCGTCGTTGAGCCTGGCCAGGCGCACGTTGCGCTCGCCGCGGCGCACCCGGATGACGCTGTGGGGCGGCACCGGCAGCATCCGGCGCCCGTCGCACCAGATCTCCGCCTGCTGCAGCCCGGTCTCGCGCACCCGTACCTCGAGGCAGGAGCGGGGCCCGACGACGAGGGGGCGGGTGAACAGGGCGTGGGCGGCGATGGGCACGAGCAGCAGGGCCTCGACCTCGGGCCAGATGACGGGGCCGCCGGCGGAGAAGGCGTAGGCGGTGGAGCCGGTGGGGGTGGCGAAGAGCAGGCCGTCGCAGCCGAAGGAGGAGACGGCCTGGCCGTCGACACCGGCGGCGATCTCCAGCATGCGCGCGCGGTCGCGCTTCTCCAGGGCGGCCTCGTTGAGTGCCCAGCCCCGGGTGACCGTGCCGTTGGGGGTCTCAACCTCGACCTCAATGGTCATGCGCTCGTCGACGGTGTAGCGGCCGGCGACGAGGTCTGTGACGACCTGCTCGACGGCGTCGGGGTCCGCCTCCGCCAGGAAGCCGACGTGCCCGGTGTTGATGCCGACCAGGGGGACGTCGAGGTCGCGGGCGATCTCGCAGGCGCGCAGGATCGTGCCGTCACCGCCAAGGACGAGGACGAGGTCGGCACCGCCGTCCCCGGGGGCGACGGGCTGGACGCCATGGGAGCGCAGAGCCCGGCGCACCCGCTCTCCGACCAGGGCGGTGGAGCCGGTGCGGCGTGAGGCGGGCACCGGCTGGTCGTTGTGCTCGCGCTGAAGGACGAGCACGCGGCGCGGGGTCGGTGTGGCGCTCACGGGTTCCTCCTGTCGCGGTAACGGCGGACGGCGTCCCCGGCGGGTCCCCGCTCCATGGCGCTGCGGACCTCGGCTGTGAGGGCCTCGCCGGTGAGGTCGCCGTCGAGGCGCCCGGCGTGCATGGAGATGAAGTACTCGACGTTGCCCGCGGGGCCGGGCAGCGGGGAGGCGACGACGGCCTCGACACCCAGTGAGAGATCATGGGCGGCCTGCGCGACAGCGAGGACGGTCTCGACGTGCAGCTCCGGGTCGCGCACCACTCCCCCGTGGCCCAAGCGCTCCTTGCCGACCTCGAACTGAGGCTTGACCATGAGCAGCAGGTCGGCGTCGTCGGCCGCGGCGGCCACGAGGGCGGGCAGGACGAGGGTGAGGGAGATGAAGGACAGATCGCCGACGACGAGCCCCGGCGCGGGCGCGACGGCCGCCGGGTCGAGGGTGCGGACGTTGGTGCGGTCCAGGGCGGTGACGCGCGGGTCCGACTGCAGGGACCAGGCGAGCTGTCCGTAGCCGACGTCGACGGCGACGACGTGGGCGGCGCCGCGGCGCAGGAGCACGTCGGTGAAACCGCCGGTGGAGGCTCCGGCGTCAAGGCACCGGCGGCCTTCGACGCGCGGGGCGATGCCGCGCGCGTCCAGGGCGTCGAGGGCGCCGGCGAGCTTGTGGGCGCCGCGTGAGACGTAGTCGTCACCGGTGGGGGTGATGACCTCAATGGCCTGGGCGGGGTCGACCTGCCGGGCGGGCTTGGTGACGAGAACGCCGTCGAGGCTGACGTGGCCGTCGGTGACCATCTGCGCCGCCTGCGTGCGTGAGCGCGCCAGACCGCGGCGCACGAGCTCGGAGTCGATGCGGATGAGCCTGGCCATGTCAGTCCTCCGCTCCGCGCAGGACGGCGGTGAGGTCCTCGTGGACGGAGGCGAGGCCGACGGCCCGCTCCTCAAGGGGCAGGTCGCTGATCTCGGCGAGCCGCTGCTTCAGGCGCTCGCCCGCCTGCTCGAGCCGGGCGGCGGTGGCCCGCGCGTCCACTGAACGTGGCGGGGCAGGGACGGGACGAGGTGCTTCGGCAGGTGGAGCCGGTCGGGGGTCCGACGTCGGGGGTGTCATGGCCGATCGTCCTCGTGTGTCACGGTGATCTCGGGGACCGTGATCACGGCGGAGGAGCCTGTGGCGCGGGCGGTGTCCTGGTGCTCCCAGGCGGCGCTGATGAGGGCGCGGTAGGCGTCGAGACCGAGGGCGGCGCTGGCACCGGTCAGGGGGGTGCCGTCGACTTCGAGGCTGCCGTCCTCGGTCACGCGGGCGGTGGAGGAGGCGCAGTGCCAGGTGCCCTGGGCGTCCCGGGTGGGCTGCGGGTGAGGCTCGAGAAGGCCGCGCAGGTCGGTGTGGACGTAGGAGGGGCGCTCGGCGGGGTCGGCGAGGATGACGTCGCGGGCGGAGCTGACTCCGGTGAGCACGTGCATGCCGGGGATGGCGCTGGCGCGGGCTCCGGTGAGGTCCGTGTTGAGGCGGTCGCCGACGGCGAGGGGCCGGGTTCCGCCCGAGCGCCTGAGGGCACGCTGGTAGATGCCGGGGTGGGGCTTGCCCGCGGCCAGGTAGTCCTTGCCGGTGGCGTTGGCGACGGCCTTGACGAGGCTGCCGTTGCCCAGGGCGAAGCCGCGCTCGGTGGGCAGGGTCGCGTCGGTGTTGGTGGCGACGTGCAGCGCTCCGGCGATGATGGCGTAGCAGCCTTCGGAGAGCATGGCCCAGTCCACGGCCGGGTCCCAGCCCTGGACGACGGCGGCGGGCGCGTCAGTGGCGGAGTCGACGACGACGAAGCCCGTGTCGGTCAGTGCCTGGCGCACGCCCTCACCGCCGACGACGAGGACCTTGGCGCCGGGCTCCAGGTGCTCGTGCAGGAGTGCGGCGGCGTCCATGGCGGCGGAGAAGACCTCGGTGGCCTTGGCCTGGATGCGGTTGCGTGCGAGCTTGTCGACGACCGTCTGCGGGGCGCGGGAGGCGTTGTTGGTGACGAAGGTGAGCCGCATGCCTGCGGCGCGTGCCCCGTTGACCGAGTCGGCGGCGTGGGGGACCTCGGCCTCGCCCGCGAAGCAGACGCCGTCGAGGTCGAGCAGGGCGCAGTCGTAGGCCTGCGCGAGGGGCTGTGCGGAGCCCAGCAGGACGGCCGGTCCGTTGGGGGTGCTGGGGGACTTCACGCCGGTCATCGGGTCAGTCCTCGTCGTGCGGGAGGTCGGCGCGCGCCTGGGAGCCTGAAGCCTCGGCGTCGGGGCCGTCCTCGCCGAGCAGCTCGGCCATTTCGGCCTCGACGCGCTCGGCGAAGGAGCCTGTCCAGCTCTCGTCCTCATCGTCGGAGACCTCGTCGTCGGAGACCTGCTCGCTCAGGACGGGGGCGTCCTCGTCTGAGGGTGCGTCGGCCTGCCCGGTGTCCTCAGACTCCGGGATTTGGGCAGGGACCTCGTCCTCGGCCTCGTCCTCGATGTCGTAGACGGCCACGTCCTCCGGCTCGGCCTCGGGGCCCTTGCCGATGCGCTCGCGCACCGCTCGTGCCTCCTCGACGCGCCCGAGCTCCTCGAGCCGGTCGGCGCGCACGGAGTGGAGGCGGCGGAGAGTCTCGCGGTCTCCGCGGAACATCATGATGGCTTCCTCGATGACGACGAGGCCGAGCTCAGTCTCACCCATCTCGTGCCTGACGCCCGAGACGACCATGGCGATCTCGGCTTCCTCGGTGTCGTCGAGCTGACGGGGGTCTGCCTCTGTTGCGGCCTTGAGGGCCCGGCCGAGGTGGCCGAGGGCGCGCTCGCAGTCGGCCTCGATGGCCCGGTGAAGGTCGAGACCGGAGAGGCGACGCGCAGCGCGGATGTCGCGCAGTGCCTCAACGTAGTGGCCGGAGAGGTAGGCCGCGATCCCGGCGGACTCGCGGACGACGGCGATGCGTCCCGCATGGGAGGCGGCGTAACGGGCGTGCTGGTAGGCGAGCTCAGGGTCAGTGTCGAGCAGTCGCTGCACCATGACAAGGTGACGGGCGACGTTCTCAGCGTTGGCGCGTCCGAGCGCGCGCAGCTCGCGCCGTGCCGAGGGGTCGAGGTCCTGGGGAACAACGTCGTCGGGGATCCGGGGCTCGGGAACGCGATGGCGCTGGGGAGGACGGGAGTCACGGCGGTCGTCGCGGCTGAAGCGACCTGCGCGCGGCCCACCCTTGCGGTCGTCGCGTCGGCCGTAGGAGCGGCGCTCGCCATCACCGAAGGAGCGACGCTGCCCACCATCGCGGTCACCGTAGGAGCGGCGCTCGCCATCACCGAAGGAGCGACGCTGCCCACCATCGCGGCCGCCGTAGGAGCGACGCTCACCATTGCCGTAGGAACGTCCCCGTCCAGAGTCGCTGGAACGACGGGGGGTAAAACCGTGGCGGTCTCCGTTCCCGTTCTGCCTCGGTCGACGGGAGCCCTGTCCCCTGTCGTCAGCCATACTCATCTCTCATTCACGTGTGTGGTGCCCTCAACAGGCGTCTAGCAACAGAGTAGCGACCTCGTGAGGCCGTCTGTTGGTGGGGCCGGTCACGTGGTGTGTGTGCATGTGGCCTGGAGTTTCTTGGTGTGGTCTCGAAGGTGCGGCAGCTCGAAGGTGGGGCAGATGGTCGTGTTTTTGGGAGCCGGGGGTTGGTGGGGCCGGGGGCTGGGGTGGGGGTTGGTGGGTGTTGGGTGGTGTGTGTCCGGGGGCTTGTGTGGGTGTGTGTCGCGCGGGCCGCCCTGCCACCGTTCCCCTGGGTGTGTGGGGGGTGGTGGCAGGGCGGCGTGTGTGGTGTGTGTCCGGCGGTGTCCTGCTCTCCCGCACCCTGGCGGGTGCAGTACCATCGGCGCTGGGGGTCTTAGCTTCCGGGTTCGGTATGGGGCCGGGCGTGGCTCCCCCGCTGTGACCACCGGGACGTGTGTGGGGTTGTGTGCCGCACCCTGGCGCGCCGGCCTGGCGCCGGGCTGCCCCTCCTGGTGCGCGCAGGGTGTGTGTGGGTGTGTGTGGGGTGGGTTGGTCCTGAGACCGTACAGTGGACGCGGGCTCTGGTGCCCTGGTTGCGGTCCCCCCTCTCGAAGTGTGTTGGGGGGTGTGTGTTGTTTGTGTCGGCCTGTTAGTACCGGTCGGCTTGCAGGTCCTTGCGGGCCTTCCACGTCCGGCCTATCGACCCAGTGGTCTGCTGGGGGCCTTCCAACCACCCCCGGGGGGGGTGGTTGTGGATACCTTGTCTTGAGGGTGGTTTCCCGCTTAGATGCTTTCAGCGGTTACCCGTGCCGAACGTGGCCAACCAGCCGTGCCCCGGGCGGGACAACTGGCACACCAGAGGTTCGTCCGTCCCGGTCCTCTCGTACTGGGGACAGGTCCTCTCAAGTATCCTGCGCGCGCAGAGGATAGGGACCGAACTGTCTCACGACGTTCTGAACCCAGCTCGCGTACCGCTTTAATGGGCGAACAGCCCAACCCTTGGGACCTGCTCCAGCCCCAGGATGCGACGAGCCGACATCGAGGTGCCAAACCATGCCGTCGATATGGACTCTTGGGCAGGATCAGCCTGTTATCCCCGGGGTACCTTTTATCCGTTGAGCGACGACCCACCCACTCGGGATCGCCGGATCACTAGTTCCTGCTTTCGCACCTGCCCGACCTGTCGGTCTCGCAGTCAAGCCCCCTTGTGCACTTGCACTCGACACCTGGTTGCCGACCAGGCTGAGGGGACCTTTGAGCGCCTCCGTTACTCTTTAGGAGGCAACCGCCCCAGTTAAACTACCCACCAGGCACTGTCCCTGGCCCGGCTCACGGGCCGAGGTTCAGGCGCACGCCACGGCCAGAGTGGTATCTCAACGACGACTCCACGACCGCTGGCGCGGCCGTCTCGCGGTCTCCCACCTATCCTGCACAAGCCGTGGCGGGCGCCAATACCAAGCTGTAGTAAAGGTCCCGGGGTCTTTCCGTCCTTCTGCGCGTAACGAGCATCTTTACTCGTAGTGCAATTTCGCCGAGCTCATGGTGGAGACAGCGGGGAAGTCGTTACGCCATTCGTGCAGGTCGGAACTTACCCGACAAGGAATTTCGCTACCTTAGGATGGTTATAGTTACCACCGCCGTTTACTGGGGCTTGAACTCGCCGCTTCACCCCTGGGGGTTGACGGCTCCTCTTGACCTTCCAGCACCGGGCAGGCGTCAGTCCGTATACATCGCCTTGCGGCTTCGCACGGACCTGTGTTTTTGATAAACAGTCGCTCCCCCCTGGTCTCTGCGGCCCTCACCCCCAGCCCGCTGCGGGGCCTCAGGGCTCGGGCCCCCCTTCTCCCGAAGTTACGGGGGCATTTTGCCGAGTTCCTTCACCATGATTCTCTCGTGCGCCTAGGCATGCTCTGCCCGACCACCTGTGTCGGTTTAGGGTACGGGCGGCTGGCACCATCGCGTCGAGGCTTTTCTCGGCACCCCAGGATCACCCTGCTTCCCAGCACAACCGTGCCGGTCACCATCACGCCTCACCCTCGTCATCAAAGACAGCCGCCCGGATTTGCCTGGGCGGCGGGCCGCGCGCTTGGACGGGCCAAGCCATCAGGCCCGCGGAGGCTACCACTGTGCGTCACCCCTGTTAACACGCTTGCCTACCTGCACGGAGGGTCCCCAGACCCCGGCCCACCACCACCACCAGCCGGCCGAGGCCGGACCCGGTGGCAGCAATAACGTGGGACCCGGGGCGTGGGTCAGCACCCGCGCGTCAGCATGGGCGGTGCTTCGCCGGTACGGGAATATCAACCCGTCGTCCATCGACTACGCCTGTCGGCCTCGCCTTAGGTCCCGACTCACCCAGGGCGGACTAGCCTGGCCCTGGAACCCTTGGTCATTCGGCGCTAGGGCTTCCCACCCTAGTATCGCTACTCATGCCTGCATTCTCACTCCCGCACCGTCCACCCCTGGGTCACCCCGGGGCTTCACCCGGTGCAGGACGCTCCCCTACCACCCACCACCCCTGACAACCACCCCCAAGGAGGGGGGCCGGTCGTGGGGACCGTGTGGCAGGCCCGCGGCTTCGGCGGTGCGCTTGAGCCCCGCTACATTGTCGGCGCACGACCACTTGACCAGTGAGCTATTACGCACTCTTTCAAGGATGGCTGCTTCTAAGCCAACCTCCTGGTTGTCCACGCGGCCGCACATCCTTTCCCACTTAGCACACGCTTAGGGGCCTTAGCCGACGGTCTGGGCTGTTTCCCTCTCGACCACGGAGCTTATCCCCCGCGGTCTCACTGCCCCGCTCCCACCCGACCGGCATTCGGAGTTTGGCTGACGTCAGTAACCCTGTGGGGCCCATCAGCCACCCAGTAGCTCTACCTCCGGCGGGAAGCACGGGACGCTGCACCTAAATGCATTTCGGGGAGAACCAGCTATCACGGAGTTTGATTGGCCTTTCACCCCTACCCACAGCTCATCCCCCCAGTTTTCAACCTAGGTGGGTCCGGTCCTCCACACGCTCTTACACGCGCCTCAACCTGGCCATGGGTAGATCACCCCGCTTCGGGTCTAGACCGCGCCACTACAAACGCCCTGTTCGGACTCGCTCTCGCTACGGCTCCCCCAGGCGGGTTAACCTCGCGACACGGCACTAACTCGCAGGCTCATTCTTCAATAGGCACGCCATCACCCCCCCCCACCCCCCGGCAAAGGGAGGCCAGCAAGGGCTCTGACGGCTTGCAAGCGCCCGGTTTCAGGTACTGTTTCACTCCCCTCCCGGGGTACTTTTCACCATTCCCTCACGGTACTCATCCGCTATCGGTCACCAGGAGGTATTCAGGCAGCCAAGTGGTCTTGGCAGATTCACACAGGATTCCACGGGCCCCGTGCTACTCGGGAGCACGCGCACACAGCCGGCACGGTTTCACCTACGGGGCTCTCACCCACTACGGCCCCCCATCCCAGAGGGTTCGGCTACCACACCAGTTTCTCACTGCGCCCAGCACCGGCAGGCACTGGAGACACGCGTCCCACAACCCCGCGGCGGCAACCCCTGCCGGGTGATCACACCACCACGGTTTAACCATCCTCCGCTTTCGCTCGCCACTACTCACGGAATATCTTCTCCTACGGGTACTAAGATGTTTCACTTCCCCGCGTCACCCCCCACACCCTATGAAATTCAGGCGCAGGTGACACGACATAACTCGTGCCGGGTCCCCCCATTCGGACACCCTCGGATCACAGCCCGTCAGCCGGCTCCCCGAGGCTTATCGCAGGCCACCACGTCCTTCATCGGCCCCTGATGCCAAGGCATCCACCGAACGCTCAAAAAAACAAACAAAACACACGCACCCACCACACAAGGCAGCGGGCACGCGTCCACAAAGAACAAAGATGCTCGCGTCCACTATACAGTTCACAACCAACCCACCCACAACCCCCCAAACCACCAACCAGCCCCCCAAGCAACAACAAGGGAGGACCCGGCCAGCAGCCACAGGAGGGCCCGGGCCACCAGGGCGCACTGCCCCAGACCCCGACAGCGTGCCACCCCCACCACAACCCCCCACACCGGGGGGCCGCACGCGGGGCGGCCACCACACCCACCCCGGCCCCCCCCAAGCAAAAAGGGAGGGCGACAGGGCCCGGGCACAGCAGCCGGTCCTCCATGCACACAGCGCTTCCAGCACCCACCAGACCAGCACCCCGCACCACCGGTCGGCAGCACGAGCACCAGCCAGCAGGCCACAGCTCCTTAGAAAGGAGGTGATCCAGCCGCACCTTCCGGTACGGCTACCTTGTTACGACTTCGTCCCAATCACCAGCCCCACCTTCGACCGCTCCCCGTAGGGCCACGGGCTTCGGGTGTCGCCGACTTTCATGACGTGACGGGCGGTGTGTACAAGGCCCGAGAACGTATTCACCGCAGCGTTGCTGATCTGCGATTACTAGCGACTCCAGCTTCACGGTGTCGAGTTGCAGACACCGATCCGAACTGAGACCGGCTTTAAGGGATTCGCCCCGCCTCACGGCATCGCAACCCTCTGTACCGGCCATTGTAGCATGCGTGAAGCCCAAGACATCAGGGGCATGATGATTTGACGTCATCCCCACCTTCCTCCGAGTTCACCCCGGCAGTCTCCCGCGAGTCCCCACCACGACGTGCTGGCAACACGGGACAAGGGTTGCGCTCGTTGCGGGACTTAACCCAACATCTCACGACACGAGCTGACGACAACCATGCACCACCTGTGAGGACGCCCAAAAAAAGGGAGGGCACGTCTCCGCGCCGGCCGCCCACATGTCAAGCCTTGGTAAGGTTCTTCGCGTCGCATCGAATTAATCCGCATGCTCCGCCGCTTGTGCGGGCCCCCGTCAATTCCTTTGAGTTTTAGCCTTGCGGCCGTACTCCCCAGGCGGGGCACTTAATGCGTTAGCTACGGCGCGGAGACCCCGGAAAGAGCCCCCACACCTAGTGCCCAACGTTTACGGCGTGGACTACCAGGGTATCTAATCCTGTTCGCTCCCCACGCTCTCGCTCCTCAGCGTCAGTAACGGCCCAGAGACCCGCCTTCGCCACCGGTGTTCCTCCTGATATCTGCGCATTCCACCGCTACACCAGGAATTCCAGCCTCCCCTGCCGCACTCAAGCCGGCCCGTACCCACCGCAAGCCCCCAGTTAAGCCAGAGGATTTCACGACAGACGCGACCAGCCGCCTACAAGCCCTTTACGCCCAATAATTCCGGACAACGCTCGCGCCCTACGTATTACCGCGGCTGCTGGCACGTAGTTAGCCGGCGCTTCTTAACCCAGCTACCGTCACCACCCCCAAGAAGAAGGCGGCTGCTTCACTGGCGAAAGAGGTTCACAACCCGAAGGCCTCCATCCCTCACGCGGCGTCGCTGCATCAGGCTTGCGCCCATTGTGCAATATTCCCCACTGCTGCCTCCCGCAGGAGTCTGGGCCGTGTCTCAGTCCCAGTGTGGCCGTCCACCCTCTCAGGCCGGCTACCCGTCAAAGCCTTGGTAGGCCATCACCCCACCAACAAGCTGATAGGCCGCGAGCCCATCCCCCACCAAAACCAGCCAAAAGACCAGAATCTTTCCCAACCCACCCATGCGAGCAGGCCAGAATACCCCGTATTAGCCCCACTTTCATGAGGTTATCCAGAAGAAGAGGGCAGGTTACTCACGTGTTACTCACCCGTTCGCCACTCACCACCCACAAACACAAAGCCCGCAGGCAGCCCGTTCGACTTGCATGTGTTAAGCACGCCGCCAGCGTTCGTCCTGAGCCAGGATCAAACTCTCCAAACAAAACAAACACCCAAACACGCACACACGCAACAAGCACGCGCACACGCACCCAGGCAAAAACAAGAGAAAAAACTCTCACCAGGCCCACACCCACACCCACCCCCACAAACACAGAGGCAGGCACAGGCAAAACCAAAAACAAAACAAAGCACACCCACCAAACCCACAACAAAGCAGGCCCAGCAGACACACCCACTATGGCATAAAAAACATGACACACTATCGAGTTCTCAAACAACACACCCACAAGAGCCACGAAGAACCATCCGGCACCCCGCCAGCCCCTCAAGGCGACCCGACCAACATTAGCCGAAGCATTTCCCAAGATCAAGTTAGAAGCCCGTGAGCCCCATCTCAGAACCATCTCCGACTATTGAGTTGACCCGACTCAAGCATCCCCGGACGAACCCGGACCGCTTGGGCCGGAGAGTATGTTATGCGCCCGCACCTGCACGGTCAAGCCGAGGTGCGGTGCGTCCGGTCACAGCGGCCGATCGGGCTCTCGCGCCCGGACTACGACGCCGTCAGCCCGCCACCCTGGCGGCGGCCAGCTGCCTGCGTCCCTTGCGCACGAGCACCACTCCCCCGGCCAGCAGCTGGTCCGCGCGCACCGGGGCGTCCTCGTCCTCTACCTTGACGTTGTTGAGGTAGGCCCCTCCCCCGGCGACGGTTTTTCGGGCGGCACTACGGCCCTTCTCCAGGCCGGTGGCCACGAGTAGGTCGACGATCGTCGACTGGCCCACGCGCAGCTCCGCCGTCGCCAGGTCCGCGGTGGCCGCCAGGACGGTTGCCTCGTCCAGCGCGGCCAGCTCGCCGCGCCCCCACAGCGCCTGCGTCGCCGCCTCGGCGGCCTCGACGGCCTTCTCCCCGTGGACCCAGGCCGTGACCGCGCGGGCCAGGACCTTCTGCGCCTCACGGGCCTTGGGGACCTCCGCCGTCGTACGCTCCAGGCGCTCGATCTCCTCGCGCCCCAGGAAGGTGAAGACCTTGAGGAAGCGCACGACGTCCACGTCGTCGACCTGGAGCCAGAACTGGTAGAAGGCGTAGGGGGAGAGCATGTCCGGGCTCAGCCAGATGGCTCCGCCCTCGGACTTGCCGAACTTCGTGCCGTCGGCCTTGGTGATGAGCGGGTTCGTCATGACGTGGACGGACACGCCCTCGACCTTGCGGATGAGGTCCATGCCGCCGACGATGTTGCCCCACTGGTCATTGCCTCCCAGCTCCAGGGTGCAGCCGTAGCGGCGGTAGAGCTCGAGGTAGTCGTTGGCCTGGAGCACCTGGTAGCTGAACTCGGTGTAGGAGATGCCCTCGTCGGAGGCAAGGCGGCGCGCGACGATGTCCTTGGAGAGCATCGTGCCCAGGCGGAAGTGCTTGCCCAGGTCGCGCAGCAGGTCGATGGCGCTGATCTCGGCGGTCCAGTCGAGGTTGTTGACGATGCGTGCGGGGTTGTCGCCCTCGAAGTCGAGCAGGTGCTCGAGCTGGGCCTGCAGGGACGCCGCCCACCCGGCCACGACGTCCTTGGTGTGGAGCGAGCGCTCGCCCTTGGCCCGGGGGTCGCCGATGAGCCCCGTGGCCCCGCCCACGAGGGCGAGGGGGTGGTGTCCAGCCATCTGCAGGTGGCGCATGACCTTGACCGCCACGAGGTGGCCGTGGTGCAGGGAGGCGGCGGTCGGGTCGAAGCCGGTGTAGAAGGTGATCGGCCCGTCGTCGAGAGCCTTGCGGAGCTCGTCGATGTCGGAGTGCTGGGCGACCAGGCCCCGCCACTGCAGCTCGTCGAGGACGTCGGTCACGATCGTGTCGCCTTCCCGTGGTTGACACCCGAGGGCCCGTGTGGCCCGGGTCCGGGGAGAACGGCCCCGGCGCCGCAAGTCTGCCACGTCCGGCGCCCGTGTCCCTGCGCAGCCTCCGTGTGGTCGGGCCGTGCGCTCGACGCCGTGAGCCGGATCAACCGCCGTCCAGCGCAGGGCCCGCGCCCGGCGCCAGCACGTGAACCCCCATGTCGCGAGCCGAGTCGATGAGACGCTTGTCGTAAGTGAGCAGGGACGTGGCCCCGCACCGGATCGCCGCGGTGAGATGGAGAGCGTCCAAGGAGCGCAAACTGCCTCCACCGACAAGACCCGCCTCCGTGTAGAGGGAACGCGGCATGTCATAGAGCGAGACCCCGTCGAGGAACTCCGTGACGGCCCCCTGAGTGAGACGGCGGTTGCGTGAGGCTGCCCTGCGCAGCTCGGTCTCGAGCAGGAGGGCACTGACAAGATCAGCGTTCTCCTCGTCAATCCTCTGAGCGAGGACCGCCGACTCTGTCTCCTCCACCAGGAGCTTGAGAGCCGCTGAGGTGTCGAGGTACCACGTCATCGCTCGTCACGGATCTCAGCGAGGAGGTCCTCGGTACTCTCCTGGAGTCGCACCCGCCGCAGCTCGGAGAACCTGTGGCGGCTTCCGGCGGGCTTGACGCATCTCAGGTCGCCGTCGGCGGCGATCGGGGAAAGGCGCGCTACTGGGACGCCTCTGCGAGTCACCGTCATCTCCTCGCCGGCCTCCACACGACGAAGCACAACGGCGCTGTCGTTTCGCAGATCTCGCTGACTGATCCGCACTGCTCCCACGAACGGATTGTAGCATCACGTAGCACATCGCTGGAAGGCCGTGTGACGGTGGGTCCCGCCGCCGGGGTGAGGGACGCGACGCCACCCCCGCCGAGTAGCACGAGCGAGGTGGCGGGTGAGGGTTGCGGGGACGCCGAGCTGCTCGCCGGCCTGTGGAGGCACAGCAACGCACCCGGCGACCTGACGGCGTCGACCATGTCCGTTACGCCACCGCGCCCGGGCCTACGCTCAGCGACGGTGCTCAGGGCCTGCCCTGCTCCGTCTGGCCGGGCGCGACGCCGATGCTGGGCCCGTAGACCTCCCAGCCTCCGGCCGCCCGGGCCCGCTTTCCCGCCTCGAGGATGAGGCCGTGGATCTCGACGAGCTCGGCCAGACTCAGCGCCTCGGCGTCGATCCGCTCCTCAAGGGCGCGCCGCGTCGGCTCGTAGCCGCGTCCAACGTTGTAGCCGGCCTGCGCGAGCAGGCGGCGTCCGTAGGCGTCGAAGATAAAGCGGCGCCGGTGAAAGACCATGAGGGCAATGACGTCGGCGGTCTCCGGGCCGATGCCACGCAGGGCGAGCAGCGCGTCGCGCAGGGCGTCGTCGTCCAGGTGCTCGGCGCCGCGCCCCGCGGGCGACAGCGACCACGAGGCCCAGGACCGCAGCGTCGCCGACTTGGCCCTCATGAAGCCGGCGGGACGGATGAGGGTTCTCAGCTCGTCGTCGTCCAGGGCGAGCAGGCGCCGCTCGTCGAAGGCGGTGGCCTCCCGCAGGGCGTCCAGAGCGCGCTGGACGTTCGTCCAGGCGGTGTTCTGCACAAGAACGGCGCCGCACACGTACTCCAGGTCGCACTGGCCCGGCCACGGCTCAACCTCGCCCAGCGCCCGGCGCAGGCGCTCGAGCACGCGTCGGACCGGCAGGGGCCGGGTCCCGGAGACGGTCACGAGCCCGCTCCGGGCCGGTCCCAGGTGAGGGTGTAGCGGTAGTAGAAGCGGCGCCGCACCCGTGCCCCCGGGACGATCCGCGCCGCCGCCCGGCGGATCTCCGCCAGGGACTCGCGGGGCCTCGCGACGGGCACGCCGATGTCCCGCGTCTCGCCGTGGAGCCGGCCCGCCACCCGGATCGGCAGGATGCTCAGCCCCGAGACGATCCAGTCCCAGGCGCTCGCGTTCGCGGCGAGCCCGACAACCGTGAGCCGTCCGTCGGGCGCCACAAGCCCCGCCGGGCGCTCCAGCCCGGCCTCCAGCGGCAGGTGGTGCAGGACAGCGACGCAGGTCACCGTCTCGAAGCACCCGAGCGCTCCGACGACGTCACCGCCGAGCACGTCCAGGCGGTGCACGTCCGCGTTGCGGACCCCGGCCAGACGCTCACGGGCGCGCTGCGCGGTGGCGGCATCGGCCTCGACTCCGACGACCTCCTCGCACACGCCCGCGAGCCGCTGGAGCAGCAGACCGTCCCCGCAGCCGACGTCCAGCGCCCGCCCGCCCCGGGCAGCGGCGTCGGCGACGAGCTCGTCGTGAAAGGCCGTGTTGTGGTTCCAGTAGTCCCCGGGCATCACGACCCTCCCCGCGCGCAGCGCCCGCGCCCGGCTCGCCTGGGGGCGGCGGCCTTGTAGGGCGAGACGGTGGGCTCCCCGTCGATCCAGAAGCGCCAGGGGAAGGCCTGGCCGTCTCCCCCGGGACCGGCCACGCCCGTGCGCGCTCCCGTGCGGATCGCGTCCGGCGCCGGGGCGCTGCCGGGCTCGGCCAGAGCCAGGCTTACGCGAGAACCGCGCGCGCCCAGCGCGGCGCCGTCATCCTCACGCGTGAGTCCCAGCGCCTGGCACAGGCGCGCGGGCCCACGGGCCAGGTCCCGGTCGGTGCGTGCCGCCGACCGGCGCGATCGCGCCAGATCGAGTCCCTCAACCACCTCACCGCCGCGCAGCAGCACGGCGCGGGACACGCCCTCAGGCCCGGTGACGACGTTGACGCAGTGGTGCATCCCGTAAGTGAAGTAGACGTAGACCGTCCCGGCCTCGGCGAACATCGACGCGTTGCGGGCCGTGCGCCCACGAAAGGCGTGGGACCCCGGGTCCTCCTCGCCGCGGTAGGCCTCCACCTCGGTCAGGCGCACCGAGACAGTTCCCTCGGGGGCGGTGGCGGAGAAGACCGCCCCGAGGAGCCGCGGGGCCGCCTCCAGGGAGTCGAGGGCCAGGACCCGCCGTGTCTCCTCATCCAGGCCGGCCCCCTGCGGCCGGATCCCGGGCTCCGCACTCACCGTCAGTCCTCCGGCTCCGCACCCGCTCCCGGGGCGTCCGCGGGGTCGTCGGTGCCCTGCATCGTGCCGCCATCGGCACCCGGCCCGGCCGGTCCGTCGAGGAGCGAGCCCTCCCAGGAGAAGACCCTCAGCTCGGCGCTGTGCTCAATCGCCCGGGCGAGCTGCTCGACGACGCGCACCGGGGCGGTGCCGCCGTGGCCGCGTCGTGCCGCTACCGAGCCGGCGGCGGACAGGACCTGGCGCACCCCGGGTGTCAGGCGCGCGTCGATGTGCGTGAAGTCCTCATCGCTGAGCTCCCACAGCTCGATGCCTCGCTCCTCGCACTCGCGTACGCAGGCCCCCGAGATCTCGTGCGCCTCGCGGAAGGGCACGCCCTGCGTCACGAGCCACTCGGCGACGTCCGTGGCCAGGGAGAAGCCCTGCGGGGCGAGCTCGGCCATCCGCTTAAGGTGCAGCGTCATCGTCTCGACCATGCCAGCCACCGCGGGCAGGAGGACCGAGAGGGTGTCGAGGGCGTCGAAGACCGGCTCCTTGTCCTCCTGCAGGTCGCGGTCGTAGGCCAGCGGCAGGGCCTTGAGGGTGGCGAGCAGGCCCGTGAGGTCACCGATGAGGCGCCCGGCCTTGCCGCGGGCGAGCTCGGCGACGTCCGGGTTCTTCTTCTGGGGCATGATCGACGAGCCCGTGGAGTAGGAGTCGTCCAGGGTGACGAAGCCGAACTCCTTCGTGTTCCAGATGATGATCTCCTCGCTCAGGCGCGAGACGTTCACGGCGGTCATCGCCAGGATGAAGGTCATCTCGGCCACCACGTCGCGGGCGGAGGTGCCGTCGATGGAGTTCTCCACGGAGGCGTTGAAGCCGAGGTCGGCGGCGACGGCGTCGGGGTCCATCCCGAGCGTGTTGCCCGCCAGGGCGCCGGAGCCGTAGGGCGAGACCGCGGCGCGCGCGTCCCAGTCCTCCAGACGTTCGACGTCGCGCATGAGCGGCCAGGCGTGGGCGAGCAGGTGGTGGGCGACGAGCACGGGCTGGGCGTGCTGCATATGGGTGCGCCCCGGCATGATCGCCTCCCCCGCGCGCGCCGCCTGGTTGACCAGGGCGTCGACGACGTCGAGCACGAGCCCGGCGATGTGGCGTGCCTGGTCGCGCAGGTACATGCGGATGAGCGTGGCGATCTGGTCGTTGCGCGAGCGTCCGGCGCGTAGGCGCCCGCCCAGGTCCGCCCCGGCACGCTCGATGAGGCCTCGCTCAAGCGCCGTGTGGACGTCCTCGTCCGCCGGGGTGGGGGCGAAGGCACCGGAGACGACGTCGTCCTCGAGGCGGTCCAGGGCCTCAAGCATGGCGGCAAGCTGAGCCTCGTCGAGCAGAGCGGCGGCGGACAGGGCGCGGGCGTGGGCGCGCGAGCCGGCGATGTCGTAGCGGGCCAGGCGCCAGTCGAAGTGGGTGGACACGCTCAGTGCCGCCAGGGCATCGGCCGGGCCGCCGGAGAAGCGACCGCCCCACAGGCTGATGTCTGCGGGGGCCTTGGCGGCTGGTGAGGTGGAGGCTACGTCGTGCTGGGGCTCGCTGCTCATGGGCCCATCATGGCTTATCGGTAGGACTGTGGTCGCCGTCGTTGAGCAACGTGGTCCAGTTGGCCGGCTGGCACAAGCGCAGTCCGGCCGCCTGCGGTCTACGTGGGCTTAACGGCGCAGTTGGCTGGAGTGCCCGCCCGCTCCGGTGAAGCGTCGGCCTGGGTGACGCGAGCTGTGGCGCTCAGTGCGAAGTTGCGGCAGCGTGGTGGCGGATGCCTGCGGACGCTTGCGCTCCTCCACGGTGCGGTTCAGCCCCAACCAGGTGCCCAAGGCACACAGCACCACCCAGTTGCCTTCACTCAGGAGCCTGGACTCGGTGAATGACTGCATGACCAAGGCGGTCATCACCAGGGCGGGCAGCACTACGGAGGCTTCAGAGTTCAGGTGGCGCTCGGCCAAGCGGAAAGAGCGGTAGACCATCACGCAGACGATCACCACGATCAGGGCGCCGCCTACCACACCGGTCTGGAATAGGGCTTCGATGTACGCGTTGTGAGCGTTCATGGTCGGCGTGCCGTCGGGTCGCACCAGGATCGTAGAGAACACGGGCAGCCAGGGGATCCAATACATGATCCAGCCCCAGCCCAGGATGGTGTGCTCCTGCCACAGGGAGAGCACGGCCTTCCAGATCTCCCAGCGCACGCTCATTGACTCGGTGCGGCCCAGCAGGCCGATCAGCTGGGAGTACCAGCCCAGCGCCGCAGCGGCCAGGGCCACGATCATGGTCACGGCAGCGGTGACCACCCAGGCGCGCAAGCGCACGGGTACGTGGCGCATGAGCCACAGATAGCCCATGACGGCCACACACACCACGGCGGCCACCCAGACGGTGGCGGAGTTGGTCAGGACGAGGATCAGCAGAGACAGTGAGCTCCACACGACTAGGCCAACAGGCTTGACCCGCCGGTCAGCCCAGCGCACGGCGATGCACAGGAGAGTCAGTAGAGCGATAAACGCCAGGGGGTTGCGGTTTCCGACGATGCCTTGGATGGGGCCGCCGCGGAGGATGTCTCCGTAGACCCAGTAGTAGGTCACTGGCACTTCCTCCCAGCCGCGCATGTACAGCGGGGCCAGCGGATGGCGCAGTACCAAGGCGACGTAGAGCTCCAGCAGGACACTGAGCACCAGGGTGGCTTCCAAAGCACGGCTAAGCGCGTCAGTCATCTGCCGTAGCGAAAGGCCACAGGCCAGCAAAACGCCTACGGCGGTGGTGGCAATCATCAGTATGGAGGCCAGCGCCGTCTCGGCCGGATAGGCGGACCAGATGATGCTCAGTGAGCACAGCACCACGTACAGGCCGATAGTGGTGGGCAGGGCGCGCCACTGCACGTGGTGCCCCTCACGCAGGAAGACCAAAAGCAGCAGAAGGCCGCTGGCCGCAGAGATCAGGCCGAAGGAGGTCCAGCCCACCAGGTTGCGAACCGACTGGCCTGCGAAAGTCAGAAAGAAGGCCCAGGTCCCCATGGCAGGCATGAGCGTGAGGCGTGGTGGTGACTCAGGCAGCAGGAGCTGCCGGATACTCATCGACTGACTCATAACCGCAACGTAGCACCGGAATCTGGACACTCTTGGGCGCGTTTCAGTGGCCTTGCGTACCCGCACACACAGGCGACGGTTACGCAACCGGCACGCAAGAGCATGGGTGTTGCGGCGCCGTCGGCAGCGCTCCGGGCGCACCCAGGGCGCTGCCGACGACGTCGGTAGCTGCTGGCCAATGGGAGCTCAACCGCTGGCCTCGACTCACACAACTCAGTAGCCGGTGTCCAGCCCCAGACGCACGTCGCGAGCGGCCGCAAGCGTGGACTGCATGCCGTAGATCTCGATGAAGCCGCGCGAGGAGGACTGGTCGAAGGTGTCGCCCGAGTCGTAGGTCGCGAGGTTGAAGTCGTACAGGCCGGTATCCGTCCGGCGTCCGTTGACGACGGCGCGCCCACCGTGCAGGACCATGCGGATGTCGCCGGTCACGTGACGCTGCGTGTCCTCGATGAAGGCGTCCATCGACCGCTTGAGCGGCGAGTACCACTGGGCCTCGTAGACCAGCTCCGCCCAGGTCTGCTCCATCTGCCGCTTGTAACGGTGCTGCATGCGCTCAAGCGTGACGGACTCCAGGGCCTGGTGCGCCTCGATGAGGGCCACGGCGCCGGGGGCCTCGTAGATCTCACGGGACTTGATGCCGACCAGGCGGTCCTCAACCATGTCGATGCGCCCCACGCCCTGGGTGCCGGCGCGGCGGTTGAGCTCCTGGATGGCCTGGAGCGGGGTGACCGGTGTGCCGTCGATGGCGGTGGGCACGCCCTGCTCGAAGTGGATGACGACCTCGTCCGGCAGCGGCGGGTAGGTCGGGTCATCCGTGTAGGTGTAGACGTCCTTCGTGGGGGCGTTCCACAGGTCCTCGAGGAAGCCCGTCTCGATGGCGCGGCCCCAGACGTTCTGGTCGATGGAGAAGGGGTTGTGCTTCGTCGTCTCGATGGGCAGCCCGTGCTTCTCCGCGTAGTCGATGGCGACGTCGCGGGTCAGGGCGAGGTCGCGCACCGGCGAGATGCAGTCCATGTCGGGCGCCATGGAGGTGATGGCGACCTCAAAGCGGACCTGGTCGTTGCCCTTGCCGGTGCAGCCATGGGCGACGGTCGAGGCGCCGAACTCGCGGGCCGCCCGCACCAGGTGCTTAGCGATGACGGGGCGCGAGAGGGCGGACACAAGCGGGTAGCGGCCCTCGTACAGGGCGTTGGCCTTGAGCGCGGGCATGCAGTACTCGTTGGCGAACTCGTCGCGGGCGTCGGCCACGTAGGCCTCGACGGCGCCGCAGTCCAGGGCCCGCTGACGGATGACCTCGAGGTCCTCGCCGCCCTGGCCGACGTCGACGGCGACCGTGATGACCTCTCGGCCCGTCTGCTCGCCGATCCATCCGATCGCGACGGAGGTGTCCAGTCCTCCGGAGTACGCGAGGACGACGCGGTCCTTGTGAGCGCTCATGTTTCTCTTCCTTCGTGGTGGGTCAGGACGGGCGGGGGCCCGGCTGGGGTCGGTTCGGGTAAGGGGAGCGATGGGGGATGAGGGAGTACCGGGTCAGGGCCGGTCAGGGCAGCGCTGGGCGGGCTCCGCCAGGCTCAGCAGGTGCGCGGCCAGGTCGGCGGCGGTCTGCTGGGAGCGGGTGATGACCAGGACGGTGTCGTCGCCGGCGATGCAGCCGAGCACGCCCGGGATCATCGCGTCGTCAACCGCGCTGGCGAGCAGCTGGGCGCCGCCGGCGGGGGTGCGCAGGACGAGCTGAGGACCGGCCCACTCGGCGGTCACGAGCAGGTCCGCGCACCAGCGGGCGAGCCGGGCGGAGGTGTGGGCGGTCGCATCGTCGCCGCTGCTCAGCACGGCGCCGTGCACCTGGCCGGGCGCGCCGGCCTCCGGGATCGCGTAGACCTGGGTGCCGCCCGAGGCCCGGACCTTGGTGGCGCGCAGCTCGACGAGATCGCGCGAGAGCGTCGCCTGGGTGGTGCTCACCCCACGTGCGACGAGCGCGTCACGCAGCTCGGCCTGGGAGTGGATGCGCTCCTTGCCGAGGATCTGGACGATGAGCGCGTGACGCGCGGCCTTGGTCTGGGGGGCGAAGGAGGTGCTGTCGCTCATGCGCGGGCCTCTCGGGTCGTTCGGGACGTGAGGACTTCGCCCAGCACCTGGGAGAAGGCGTCGGCGTCGGCGTCGCTCAGGATGAGCGGTGGGGCCAGTCGCAGGGTGTCGGGGCGTGGCGCATTGACGATGAACCCGCGGTCCATGAGCTCGTCGCGGACCTCGGCGGCGTGGCCCACGGCCTCCTCGAGGGCGACACCGAGCAGCAGGCCGGATCCGCGCACCTCGCTGACCCCGGGCAGGGCCGCGAGCTGCTCGGACCAGCGCCGCCCCAGGGCGGCGGCACGCTCGGGCAGGTGCTCGTCGCGCAGGGTGCGGATGACGGCGAGCGCCGCGGCGGCGCACACGGGGTTGCCGCCGAAAGTCGTGCCGTGCTGGCCGGGTCCCAGCAGGTGCGCCGCCTGCCCGGTGGCGACGACGGCACCGATGGGCACTCCGCCGCCCAAGCCCTTGGCGAGGGTGACGACGTCGGGGATGATGCCGGGGGCGAGCAGGTGGTGAGCCATCCAGGCGCCGCAGCGCCCCATGCCGGTCTGTACCTCGTCGACGATGAGCAGGGCTCCGGCCTCACGGGTGATCTCGCGGGCGGTGGCGAGCAGACCCTCGGGCAGCGGGCGGACTCCCGCCTCACCCTGGATGGGCTCGACGATGAGCGCCGCGACGTCCTCGCCCATGGCGGCGCGCAGGGTGTCGGCGTCGGCGGGCACGAACTCGCCCCCGCCGGGCAGCGGCTCGAAGGGCTCGCGGTAGGCGGCCTTGTGGGTGAGAGCCAGCGCCCCCATGGTGCGTCCGTGGAAGGAGTTCTCCAGGGCCAGGACACGGGGCCTGTCGGCGCCACCGTGGCGGCGGGCGATCTTGAAGGCCGTCTCGTTGGCCTCGGTGCCGGAGTTGGCCAGGAAGACCCGGCTCTCGGCAGCACTCAGGCCGGGGTAGACGAGGGCGATGAGGGTTTCGGCGAGCTCGACCTGGGCCGGGGTGGTGAAGAGGTTGGAGACGTGGCCGAGGGTGGACAGCTGCCCGGTGACGGCGTCGACGACGGCAGGGTGGGCGTGGCCGAGACAGTTGACGGCGATGCCGGCCAACAGGTCCGTGTACTGACGGCCCTCGTCGTCCCAGACGCGGGCGCCCTCGCCGCGCACGAGGACTCGCTGGGGCGCGCCGAAGGTGTTCATCACGGCGTCGGCATAGCGCTGGCTCCAGGCGCTCGAGTCGCCGGGCGTGTACATCCCGGTAGGGGCCGGGCTCTGGGGTGTGGTGCTCATAGGACGTCTGCCTCTGCGTCATGCGCGCTCGTGGAGTGCTCGGGGTAGATGACGGTGCCGACGCCGTCGTCCGTCACGATCTCCAGCAGCATGGAGTGCGGCCGGCGGCCGTCGACGACGTGGGCCTGTCCCACTCCCCCGCGCACGGCCCGCAGGCAGGCCTCCATCTTGGGGATCATGCCGGACTCGAGCTCGGGCAGGAGGGCCTCAAGGGCGTCGGTGCCGATGCGCGAGACGAGGGAGGACCTGTCCGGCCAGTTGGAGTACAGGCCCTCGACGTCGGTGAGCATGATGAGTTTCTGCGCCCTCAGGGCGATGGCGACGGCGGCGGCCGCCGTGTCCGCGTTGACATTGAGGACGGTCGTGGTGTCGGAGAAGACGGGGGCGACGGAGGAGATGACGGGGATCCGCCCCTGGTCGAGCAGGTCGTTGAGGGCCCGGGGGTCGACCTCGACGACGTCGCCGACAAGCCCGACGTCGACGCTCTCGCCGTCGATGGTGGCCAGACGCTGACGGGCGCGCAGCAGGCCGCCGTCCTCCCCGGAGATGCCGACGGCGGCGGAACCGGAGACGTTGAGCAGGGAGACGAGCTCGCGCTGGACGGAGCCGGTGAGCACCATGCGCACAACGTCCATGACCTCGGGGGTGGTCACGCGCAGGCCGCCGCGGAACTGGGACTCGATGCCCAGGCGGCGGAGCATGTCGTTGATCTGGGGTCCGCCGCCGTGGACGACGACGGGGCGCAGGCCCACCTGGTGCAGGAAGAGGACGTCGTCGGCGAAGGCGCGCTTGAGCGTGTCGTCGACCATGGCGTTGCCGCCGTACTTGATGACGATGGTGGCGCCCGTGTAGGCGCGCAGCCAGGGCATGGCCTCCAGCAGGACAGCCGCCTTCTGGGTGGGGGTGATCGTGGTGCTCATGGGTGCTCTCGTGCGCGGTGGTGGGCGGTGCGGTGAGGGTCGGACGGCCCGCCGCTCAGGTGTGGTAGTCGGCGTTGATGGTGACGTAGCCGTGGGTGAGGTCGTTGGTCCACACCGTCGCCTCGGCGCCGCCCTCGGCGAGGGTGATGTCGATGCGGGTCTCGCGCGGGGTCATGTCCACGGTTGCCGGGTCCTGGCCGAGACCGCCGTGGCTGAAGACCGTCACGCCGTTGATGGCGACGTCCACCTCGTCGGGGTCGAAGGGGCAGACCTCGGCGGGCACGGTGCCGAGCTGGGACAGCACGCGGCCCCAGTTGGGGTCCTCGCCCGCGACGGCGCACTTGAGAAGGTTGGAGGAGGCCACGGAACGGGCGGCGGCCTCCGCGGCGGCCTCGCTCACGGCCCCGCTGACGGTGATGGCGATGTCGTGGGTGGCGCCCTCGGCGTCGGCGACCAGGCGGCGCCCGAGCAGGCCGAGGATCTCGGTGAGGGCGGCATCGAGCTCGCTGCGGCTGGGTGTGGCGCCGCAGGCGCCGGAGGCGAGCAGCAGGACGGTGTCATTGGTGGACATGCAACCGTCGGAGTTGACGCGGTTGACGGTGCGGGCGGTGGCGTGCGCGAGGGCGTCGCGCGCGGTGTCCGGGTCGATGACGGCGTCCGTAGTGAGGACGCACAGCATGGTGGCCAGCCCGGGAGCGAGCATCCCGACGCCCTTGATCATCCCGCCCAGGCTCCAGGTGACGCCGTCGGAGGTGACCAGGGTGAGGGCGTCCTCCTTGGAGACCGTGTCCGTAGTCATGATGGCCGTGGCGGCGTCGCGGCCGGCCTGGGGCGTGGAGGCCAGGGCGTCCACGGCGGCGGCGGTGCCCGCCAGGAGGGCCTGCATGTCGAGGGTGTGGCCGATGACGCCGGTGGAGCACACGAGGACGTCCGTGGGGACGGGAAGGCCAAGAAGCTCGGCGGCGCGCGCGGCGGTGGCGGCGGTGTCGGCGCTGCCCTGGGCGCCGGTGCAGGCGTTGGCGCAGCCGGAGTTGAGGATGATGGCGCGGGCGTGCCCGTCGGCGACGGCGGCACGCGAGAAGGTCACGGGTGCGGCGACGACGCGGTTGGTGGTGAAGACCCCGGTGGCGACGTCCAGGGGGCCGTCGTTGACGACGAGGGCGAGGTCGGGACGGCCTGAGGCCTTGAGGCCCGCGCACACGCCGGCGGCGCGAAAGCCCTGTGCTGCGGTCACGCTCACGGCGTGACCCCTTCCGTGATGACACCCGTGGTCTCGGGCAGGCCGAGGGCGAGGTTGAGTGACTGGACGGCGGCGCTGGCGGTGCCCTTGCCGAGGTTGTCGATGGCGCACATCACGACGGCAACACCGGCGCCTCGGTCGTAGGCGACCTGGACAGTGGCCAGGCCGGATCCGGTGACCGTGCCGGTTGTGGGCCAGACCCCCTCGGGTAGGAGGTGGATGAGGGGCTCGGCCTCACCGGGTGCGCCGTAGGCCTCCTGCCAGGCCGAGCGCAGGATCTCGTCGGGGTGCTCGCTGTGGAGCACGGGCTCGGCGACGGGGGCGGTGACGGTGGCGAGGATGCCGCGGCTCATGGGCACGAGGACCGGGGTGAGGGACAGCCTGGTGGTGCCCGCCTCGACGCCTGCGACCTCGAGGTTCTGGATGATCTCGGGGATGTGGCGGTGGGTGCCGCCGACGGCGTAGGGCTGGGCGGAGCCGAGGGCCGCCGCTGCGGCCAGGTGCGGGTTGAGCGTCTTGCCGGCCCCGGAGTAGCCGACGGCGAGGACGGCGGTGAGCTGGCTGGTGTCGATGAGACCGGCCGCGGCGCCGGGCTGGGCTGCCAGGGTCACGGCAGTGACATTGCAGCCGGGGACGGCAATGCGCCGGGTCGAGGCGAGGGCGGCGCGCTGGGCGCGGGCGGTGGTCTCGCCTGAGTGGAGGAGCTCGGGCATGCCGTAGGTCCAGGGCTCGGCGTAGTCCCCGCCGTAGAAGGCCTGCCAGGCCTCGGCGCTGGTGAGGCGGTGGTCGGCGCCGCAGTCGATGAGCAGGGGGGTGCGGGCCGTGGAGGCGGTATACGCCTCGAGGGCGGCGGCGAGCTCACCGGAGGCACCGTGGGGCAGGGCGAGGACGACGACGTCGTGCTCCGCCAGGCGCTCGACGTCGGTGGGCTCGACGCGACGCTGGGCGAGGGAGAGCAGGTGGGGGTGGTGCTCACCGAGAAGGGCTCCGGCCGAGGAGCCGGCGGTCAGGGCGCCGATCTCGATCTCGGGGTGGCCGCTGAGAAGGCGGAGGATCTCTCCTCCTGCGTAACCGGTCGCACCTGCGACCGCCACCGTCCACGTCACACATTAATCATACGTGCTATTGCATAGACATACGAACGGCGATGGGCTCCGCCAGGCGTCGGCTTCGTCACAGCGCTGTGATGCAGGCTCAGGCGCCCGTCAGCTCCGCGCGGATCGTGTCCGCCCAGGCGCGCACGGCCTCCGCGTCCACGTTGTCGCCCTCGGTGGCGCCCCCCAGTCGGGCGATCGTGCGCTCACGCAGGTTCAGGCGCGTCGGGTCGAAGCGGCCCGCGAAGGTCACGTGGTTCTTGACGTCGAGCGACAGCAGGACCGGGCCAATGCGCTGAGGGTCCGAGATCTTGCCCTGCGGCAGGCCCGACAGCCCCACGGAGAAGGCCCACACGGGCTTGGTCGACAACTGCATGAGGAAGCGCTTGGTGAAATCCGTCGCCTCCTGGGTCCAGTGCGTCATGTAGATGGCGCTGCCCAGGATGAAGGCGTCATAGCCCTCGACGTCGTCAACGGCCTCCGGACGCTTGACGTCAACCTCCAGGCCGCCCGCGCGCAGGTGCTCCGCGATGACGGAGGCGATCTCGTCGGTCGAGCCGTGGCGGGACGAGGAGGTCAGGAGAATTCTCATGGGCACAGTATGACCACGACAGGCCGGTGCGTGGAACGGTATGCGCGCTCGGCTACGACACGTCGCGCCAGTGGCGGGGAGCGGGGATGGCGCGCACGTCGCCCACCAGCAGCGCCACCATGGCGCCGGCGGCGATGACGAGGGCCGCCGTAGCGCTGCCCCGTCGAAGAGGCGAGCCACCAGGCGTACGTCCGAGACCCCCCGTGCGGTCCCTTCACGCGCCCCCACCATCCTTTCTGGCGAGTAACACCACCGCGTCAGACTCAGGCGTCACGGCCGGTCCGTCAGGCGCGCAACTCGGCACCCAGGCGCTTAGCAGCCCGCTTGACGATCCGCTTGCGTACCGCAGAAATCTCCTCGGCGGTCAGCGTGTGGTCCCCACGCAGGCGCAGGGAGAAGGCCAGGGACTTGCGGCCCTCACCGACCTGCTCACCCCTGAAGACGTCAAACAGACGCACCTCCTCCACGAGGTCGCCCGCCGCCTGGCGCACCACCGCCTCCACCTCGGAGGCCGGGACCCCCTCGTCGACGACGAGGGCGACGTCCTCCTTGGCGGGCGGGAAGGTGAGCACCGGGCTGACCTGGAGCACCCCCGCCCCCTCAACAGCGGCCAGCAGGGGCTCAAGGTCGATCTCGGCGACGCAGGCGCGCGCCGGCAGGCCCAGCTCGCGCACCACACGCGGGTGCAGCTCTCCCACATGGGCGACGACGGCCCCGGCAACGAGATCCCTGCCCCGGCGCACGGAGGCAAGACGCACCTCAGCGGTGCGCCCCGGGTGGAGGGGCGCGTACGGCTGCTCGGGGGCATGCACCTCGACCGCGACGCCGAGGGCCGCGGCCACCGTCCGCACGATCTGAAGGGCGTCAGCCCAGTCCCACACGCGAGACGCACCCAGCACACCCGCGCGCTCGCGCTCACCCGCGAGAACGACACCGACGTGCGTCGGCTGGTAAGGAGTCCCCGCCTCAAGGGCCCGCACCTCCTCGACGGTGGGGCGCTGCCTGGTGCCCGGGATCGGCGCCGGAACCGTGCCCTCGGGCAGCGTCACCGTGCCGACCTCGTACAGGGCCACGTCCTCCAGACCACGCGAGACGTTGCGGCGGGCGGTCTCCACCAGCGAGTCGATGACCGAGGTGCGCATGAGCGGCGCGTCCTCCGCCAGCGGGTTGGCCAGGCGCAGCGCACGACGACGCGGATCCTCAGCCGGGATCTCCAGACGCTCGTGCACGTCACCAACGAAGGGGTAGGAGAGCACCTGGGTCAGGCCCGCAGCGGTCAGAGCGCGCACGACGTCGCGGCGCGCACGCTGGCGCAGCGTCAGGCCCGTGCCGGCGCTCGCCGTCGGAATGATGACCGGGATGCGGTCGTAGCCGTCGAGGCGGGCAACCTCCTCGGCCAGGTGGGCGGCCCCCACGAGGTCCGGGCGCCACGTGGGCGGCGTGACGGACAGCAGGTCGTGGCCCTGCTCGTCCTGGCCCGCCCCGACGACGGTGCAGCCGATGGCGCGCAGGAGCTCGCTCACGCGCTGGGTGCCGTAGGCCACGCCCGTCAGACGCTCGGCGGCGTCGGCACGCACCATCATGGGCTGCGGCGCCACCGTGCGGTTGATGTCCGTGGCGGCGTCGTCGGCAGTGCCCCCGCCGTACTCGACCAGCAGGTCCACCGCGCGCTGGGCGGCCACAGCGGCCAGGGCCGTGTCCACCCCGCGCTCGTTGCGCTTGGAGGACTCGGTGGGCAGGCGGTAGCGGCGGGCGGAGCGGGCGACGGAGACGGCGTCGAAGTGGGCGGCCTCGATGAGCACGTCCGTGGTGATCGCGCTGACCTCGGTCTCGGCGCCGCCGAAGACGCCGGCGAGCACGAGGGCGCGCGAGCCCTCGCCGTCGGGAGAGTCGCAGATGACGAGGTCCTCGACGTCGAGCGTGCGGGTGACCTCGTCGAGGAAGGTGAGGCTCTCCCCCGGCCGGGCACGGCGCACGACCACCGGCGCGTTCAAGCGGCCAAGGTCGAAGGCGTGCAGGGGCTGGCCCAGGTCGAGCATGACGTAGTTCGTCACGTCAACGGCCAGGCTGATGGGGCGCATGCCGGCCGCGGTCAGGCGATCGCGCATCCACGTCGGGGACTGGGCGGCGGGGTCGATGCCGCGCACGACGCGGGCCACGTAGCGGTCGCAGCCGGCACGGCCGTGAATCGGGTGGGTGTCCTCGGCGACGACGACGGGGAAGCCATCCTCGCTGCCCTCGCTCACGCCGTGCGGGAACAGGGCCGTGTCGGAGGCGTCGGCCGGGTCGCGGAAACGGGCACCGGTGGCGTGGGAGTACTCGCGCGCGACGCCTCGCATGGAGAAGCAGTAGCCGCGGTCCGGGGTGATGTTGATCTCCAGGATCTCCTCGCCCAGGCCCAGCAACCCCAGGGCGTTGGTGCCCGGCGCGGGCAGCTCCTCGCCGTCGTGCCCGTGCTCGGCCAGCCACTCATCCAGGACGATGATGCCGTCGTGGTCCTCGCCGATGCCCAGCTCACGGGCCGAGCAGATCATGCCGTCGGAGATGTGACCGTAGGTCTTGCGGGCCGCGATGGCGAAGCCCCCGGGAAGGACCGCCCCGGGCAGGGACACGACCACCGTGTCGCCGACGTCGAAGTTGTGGGCGCCGCACACGATGCCGCGGCTGGGCAGGTCGCTGGGCTCCTTACCGGTGCCGGGGGCGTCATTGTGCTCGCCGACGTCGACCCGGCAGTAGTTGATGACCTTGCCGTTGGACTGCTCCTTGGCCTGACGGCTCAGGACCTTGCCCACGACGAGGGGGCCGGTGATGGCGGGAGGAACGATCCGCTCCTCCTCCAGGCCCACGCGCACCAGGTCCGCGGCCAGCTGCTCGGCGGTGGTGGAGGCGGGGACGTCGACGTGCTCGCGCAGCCACTCGATCGGGACGTAGGGCATGTCAGTTCCCCTTTCCGGTGGTGCCGAACTGCTGGGAGAAGCGGATGTCACCCTCGACGATGTCGTGCATGTCGGCGATGCCGTGGCGCAGCATGAGGGTGCGCTCCAGGCCCATGCCGAAGGCGAAGCCGGTGTAGACCTCCGGGTCGATGCCACAGGCGATGAGCACGTTGGGGTTGACCATGCCGCAGCCACCCCACTCGATCCAGCCGGGGCCTCCCTTCTTCTGCGGGAACCACAGGTCCATCTCGGCACTGGGCTCGGTGAAGGGGAAGAAGGAGGGGCGCAGGCGTGTGCGGGCCTCGGGGCCGAACATCGCGCGGGCGAAGTGGTCGAGGGTGCCCTTGAGGTGGGCCATCGTCAGGCCCTTGTCCACGGCCAGGCCCTCGACCTGGTGGAAGACGGGCGTGTGGGTGGCGTCGAGCTCGTCGGAGCGGAAGACCCTGCCGGGGCAGGCCACGTACAGGGGCGGGTCCTGGTCGAGCATGACGCGCGCCTGGACTGGGGAGGTGTGGGTGCGCAGCACGAGGTTGGCGCTCGTGCCCTCGGCCGCGCCGACGCTGGCGCCGTCGACGTAGAAGGTGTCTTGCATCTGGCGGGCCGGGTGGTCGGCGTCGAAGTTGAGGGCGTCGAAGTCGAACCACTCGTGCTCGACCTCGGGGCCCTCGGCAATGGACCAGCCCATGGAGACGAAGAAGTCGGAGACCTCGTCGATGAGGACGTCGAGCGGGTGGCGCGAGCCCACGGGGTCGCGGTCCGTGGGGATGGTGACGTCGACGGCCTCGGTGGCGAGCATCGTCGCCTCGGCCTCGGCCTCCAGCACCTCCTGACGTGCCGCCAGTGCCGCGTTGAGACGGGCTCGGGCTCCGCCCAGCAGACGTCCCGCCGTCGGCTTGTCCGCCGGGTCGAGGGCTCCGATGCCCCTGTTGGTCAGGGCCAGGACGGAGGCGTCACCGGTGTAGGCGATCCGCACCTCCTTGAGGGCGCCGAGGTTCGCGGCGTCGGCGACGGCGGCCAGGGCCTGGTCGACGAGAGCATGGATCCCCGCCTCGTCCAATGGCGACAGCGCGCCCGGTGCGTCAGTCATCTCTCACCTTCCCTGGGTGTGTGACGATGGTCGTCTGCCCGCCAGGGTAGTCCCGGCCACGTGGGGGCCTGAAATCGTCTCAGGGCCTTCCGGGCTTCCCGGGCCGCGGCAGGGATGGTGCCGCGGCCCGGGGGCACACCTCAGCGCTCAACCTCGCCGAGGATGAAGGCCTCGGTGGAGTCCATGGCCCGCTCGTCGGGGCGCTGCTCGGGCGGGGACTTCATGAAGAAGGAGGACGGGGACAGCAGCGGGCCGCCGATGCCTCGGTCCAGACCGATCTTGGCCGCCCGGATGGCGTCGATGACGACGCCGGCGGAGTTCGGGGAGTCCCAGACCTCGAGCTTGTACTCCAGGCTGACGGGGGCGCCGCCGAAGTTGCGTCCCTCCAGGCGCACGAAGGCGAACTTGCGGTCGTCGAGCCAGCCGACGTAGTCCGACGGGCCGACGTGGATGTCCTTCTCGGCGAACTGCGTCGAGACGTTGGAGGTGACCGCCTGGGTCTTGGAGATCTTCTTGGACATCAGACGCTCGCGCTCGAGCATGTTCTTGAAGTCCATGTTGCCGCCGACGTTGAGCTGGTAGGTGCGGTCGATGGTGATGCCGCGCTCCTCGAAGAGGCGGGCAAGCACCCGGTGGGTGATGGTGGCGCCGATCTGGGACTTGATGTCGTCGCCGATGATCGGCAGGCCGGCGTCGGTGAACTTCTGGGCCCACACCGGGTCGGAGGCGATGAAGACCGGCAGGCAGTTGACGAAGGCGCAGCCGGCGTCGATGGCGCACTGGGCGTAGTAGCGGTCGGCCTCCTCCGAGCCCACGGGCAGGTAGGAGACGACGACGTCGACCTGGGCGTCCTTGAGGGCCTGGACGACGTCGACCGGCTCACGCTCGGACTCCTTGACGGTCTCGCGGTAGTACTTGCCGAAGCCGTCGAGGGTGACGCCGCGCTGGACCTTCACGCCGGTGTGAGCGACGTCGGCGATCTCGATGGTGTTGTTCTCCGAGGCGTTGATGGCCTCGGCGAGGTCGAGCCCGACCTTGGCGGCATCGACGTCGAAGGCGGCCACGAACTCGATGTCCGAGACGTGGTAGTCGCCGAACTGGACGTGCATGAGGCCGCCGACGGTGTCCTCCGGCTTGGCATCGGCGTAGTGGGTGACACCCTGAACGAGTGACGAGGCGCAGTTGCCCACTCCGACGATGGCGACACGAACCTGGCTCATATATTCTCCTTATCGACCTGTGCAGGTCGGGCGCGGACATGACAAACGCGACTTTAGTCACCTGCCTGCCTCGCGCGTGCGATATACGGCCCGAGTCAGCGCGTGTGATTCTCAACCCGGCGCGCCATCGCACCCAGGAGCCAGTTGATGGCGACAAAGAGCAGGGCGACGATGAGGTAGGCCGGCAGGTAGACGTCCAGGCGGTGCAGGGCCTGAGCGGAGTTCGACAGCAGGCGCGCGCTGTACATGAGCTCGCCGTAGGCCACCACGTAGCCCAGCGACGTGTCCTTGAGGATCGTCACGAGCTGGGTGATGAGCGTGGGCAGCATGAGGCGCAGCGCCTGCGGGGCCAGCACGAGACGCATCGTCAGCCCCTCCCCCATGCCCAGCGCCTGGGCCGCCTCACGCTGGCCGCGGTCCAGGGCGAGCACGCCGGAGCGGAAGACCTCCGCCGTCGTCGCGGAGACGCACATGACGATGGGGACGGTGAGCATCCAGAAGGACGGCAGCGTCAGGCCCCAGCGGGGCACGGCCAGCAGGAAGAAGTAGATGAGCAGCAGCATCGGCACCGCGCGCATGGCGTCGATCCACGTGCCGACCACCACCCGCACCAGCCGGTGACGCGACAGGCGCAGCCACCCGAGCCCAACGCCGAGCGGGAAGGACAGCAGGGCGCCGACAGCCGTGACGAGCAGGGTGTCGCCCAGGGCGCGGGCCAGGTAGGTGACGATGGACCGGCCCAGGAAGTAGCGCCAGTTCGGGTACTCCAGCTGACCGGCGCGCCACAGCTGCCAGGCACCGGCGGCCAACAGCCCCAGCAGGACGGCCGTGACGACGACGGAGGCCAGGGCGATCCGGCGACGCCCCCGGGGGCCGGGCGCGTCGAACAGGAGCGCGGCATCCGTGGCCGCCGCACGCGGTGCGGGCCCTGAGAGCCGGGACGCGATGCTCATGCGCGCACCCCCTTGACGCTCGCCAGGCGTTGTTCGAGCAGTCCGCCGAGCTTGGTGGCGCCGAAGGCGATGACAAGGTACGTCAGGCCGGAGGTGAGGAAGGTGACGACCGCCTCGGCGTAACGCAGGTTGAGCTGCTGGGTGATGTTGGTCAGCTCGGGCACCCCGATGGCCGCGGCCAGGGAGGAGCCGATGAGGCAGGAGATGAGGATGTTGACCAGTGGCTGGACCGTGCGGGCCAGGGCCTGGGGCAGCACGATCTGGGTGATGATGAGGCCGAAGGGCAGCCCGAGGGCGCGAGCGGCCTCGATCTGGCCCCGGGGTACGGAGTTGATGCCCGAGCGCACCGTCTCGCATACGAAGCCGGAGGCCGACAGGACCAGTGCCCCCACGGCCGCCCCGAAGAGCGAGAAGTGCACACCCGCGCGGGGCAGCCCGAAGGCGAAGAGGATCATGAGGCACAGCACCGGGATGTTGCAGGCCACGTTGACCCACACAGCCCCCAGCGCCCTAAGGGGCGGCACCGGGCTCACTCGGCACACGGCGATGAGGGTGCCCAGCAGCAGGGCCCCGGCGTAAGCGCACAGGGCCAGGACGAGCGTGAGTCCCAGTCCCCCGGCGAGCGCGGCGAGGTTGTCGGTGATGACGTTCACGGGGTGGCTCCTGCTCATCGGTGGGTGGGGTCATCGGCGGGTGGTGGGTGCAGGCACCGGTGGCGCCGGGGCGTCGTCGTCGGCCCCACCACCGGGGCGGGGCCGACGACGGGGCGGATCAGGCCGGCTCGGAGCCGGGCACGGAGCCGATCGCCGGGGGCTCGGGCGCCTCGGACTCATCCAGCACGGTGCCGATGGTGGCCCGCCAGATCGCCTCCCATGTGCCGTCGGACTCGATGGTCGTGAGGAAGGTGTTGACGAAGGCCTGGGCGTCGGAGCCCTTGGGCAGGCCAATGCCATAGGGGTCCTGCGTGAAGGGCTCGCCCACGATCTTCAGGCCGTCGTTGCCCAGCAGCGTGCTCAGCAGCAGCGAGTGATCGACGACGTAGGCCTCGACCTGCCCGGCCTCCAGGGCGGCCACGCAGTCCGTGTGCGCCTCGAACTGGACCTGCTGGGCCTCGGGGGCGGCCTCGTCCAGAGCCGGGCCGGAGGAGGAGTTGGACTGCACGGCGACCGTACGGCCCGCCAGGGTGTCGACCCCCGTGATCCCCGTGTTCTCGGCGCGCACGAGCACCGCCTGGCCGGAGGAGTAGTAGGGGCCGGCGAAGGAGATCTTCTCGGCGCGTGCCGGAGTGATGGTGTAGGTCGCGAAGACGGCGTCCACGGAACCGTTCTCCAGGAGCGTCTCACGGGTGTCGGAGGTCACGACGGTGAGCTCGGTGAGCGCGTAGGGGTCGTCGCCGCCGAGGATGTAGCGGGCCAGGGCCTGGGACAGGGCGGCGTCGAAGCCGGCGACCTTGCCGGTGGCCGGGTCCTCGAGGGAGAAGACCTGGGAGGTCTTGACCCCTCCGACGCGCAGGACACCGGCCTGCTTCACGGCGCTGGCCCAGGCGGAGGCGGCGACGACATCATCCGCAGCGACCGGCCCCGAGCTGATGGCCGTGTCGTAGCCGGCCGACGCCGCGAAGCCCCCGTCGGTGGACGCGGAGACGGCCTGGCCGTCCGCACCCGTGTCAGCGCAGGCAGCCAGGACGGCGGCCAGCGACAGGGCGCCGGAGGCGGTGAGCAGGGTGCGGCGGTTGAGGTTCGCCATGAGGACTCCTTTCGTGGCGACGGGCCGAGGCCCGTCAGGGCGCGGGGCGTCTGGTGGCGTCCCGGTTCCGGAAGGTCCGGCGGCGTGGGGCCGACGGCCGAGGTGGTCGGGCGGGCGCCGTCGGCGGGCCGTGGGCACCCGGCGGGGTCAGTGACTGAGGATCTTCGACAGGAAGTCGCGTGCGCGCTGCGTGGCGGGGGCGGTGAAGAACTGCTCGGGGGCGGCGTCCTCGACGATCTGCCCCTCGTCCATGAAGACGACGCGGTCCGCGACCGAGCGGGCGAAGCCCATCTCGTGGGTGACGACGAGCATCGTCATGCCGCTGGAGGCGAGGTCCTTGATGACGTCGAGGACCTCGTTGATCATCTCCGGGTCCAGGGCGCTCGTAGGTTCGTCGAAAAGCATGACCTTGGGGTCCATGGCCAGGGCGCGGGCGATGGCGACGCGCTGCTGCTGCCCGCCGGAGAGCTGGGTGGGACGCTTGGAGGCCTGGTCGGCCAGACCGACGCGCTCGAGGAGCTCGCGGGCGCGCGCCTCGGCCTGTGCCCGGGGCACGCGGCGCACCCGCATGGGGGCGAGCGTGATGTTGTCCAGGACCGTGCGGTGTGGGAAGAGGTTGAAGGACTGGAAGACCATCCCGACCTCGGCGCGCAGGCGGGCCAGGTCCTTGCCCTCCTCGGGCAGGCGCTCGCCGTCGATCTCGATGGTGCCCGAGTCGATGGTCTCGAGCCGGTTGATCGTGCGGCACAGGGTGGACTTGCCCGAGCCGGAGGCCCCAATGACGACGACGACCTCACCGGCGTTGACATCCAGGCTGACGTCATCCAGGGCCGTGAAACTGCCGAAGCGCTTGGTCACGTGGCTGAGGCGGACGAGCGGGTGTCCGGCCGGGGTGGGCTGGGGTGCGGTCACGGTCGCCTCTTTCTGAGGTCGTGGGCGAATGGGGCTGGAACTGTCAGTGACAGTGACAGCAACACATTCGCGAGCGCACGAGTTCCCTCCCTCAGAGGTGCGGTGCGGAGATGCTCCGCACACACGGCTGTTCTGGACGCCCTGACGCTAGCAGTCGTGCGGGCGGGCGCGTCAACCCCGTGGTTGCTCAGCCCGCATACTGGGCACGCGCGGAGGCGTAGAGGCACACGGCTGCAGCGGTCGAGACGTTGAGGGACTCGGCGGACCCGAAGACAGGGATGGCGACGACGGCGTCCGCCTGGGACAGGGCCTCGGGCCCCAGGCCCCGAGCCTCGTTGCCCAGCAGCCAGGCGCTCGGCTGCGCCAGCAGGGCGTCGACCTCGAACAGGTCGTGCTCCCCGTGCGCGTCGGCCGCCAGGACCGTCAACCCGGCCGTGTGCAGGGCCTCGACGACCTCGGTGAGCTCCAGGCCGCTGATGACGGGCAGGTGGAAGAGGCTGCCGGCGGTGGCACGCACAACCTTGGGGTTGGTGACCTCGACGCTGCCGCGGGCCAGGAGGACGGCGTCGGCCCCGGCGGCGTCAGCGGCCCGGATGATGGTGCCGGCGTTGCCGGGGTCCTGGGCCTCGGTGAGGACGGCGACGAGCCGGGCGCCGGCCAGCACCTCGTCAAGGCCGGCGGTTCGGGCCAGCGCCTCGGTGGAGACGACGGCGAGCAGTCCCTGGGCGTCGGTGCTCATGGCGGCCATCACCTGGTCGGTGACGCGGTGGACGTACAGGCGCGCGGCGTGGGCCTGGTCGAGGAGGCCGACGTGACGCTGGGCAGCCGCCTCGGTGACGTAGAGGTCGAGGACATGCGCGGGCACATGGGCGACAGCCTCGCGCACGCCCTGCGGGCCCTCAACGAGGAAGCGGCCGTGGCGGGTGCGCTGGCCCCGGCGGGCGAGGGCGGCAACGCGGGTGACGCGCTGGGAGCCGGGGTTGTCGATGACGTCGCGACGCGGGGCGCGCGCCCCCTCGGGGCGGGGCATCGCGATGCCGGGAATCCAGGTGCTGCCATCGGTGCGCTTAGTCATGGCAGCGAGGGTACGGGACCGCCGGCCCAGCAGCGGCACAGGCACGAGCAGTTGGCCTCAGGCACGAGCAGTTGGCCTCAGGCACGAGCAGCACCGCCGGCCCGTCCCGGGGACGACGACGGCGCCGCCACCCGAGAGGGGTGGCGGCGCCGTGGCGATGCGTGTGCCGGCGTCAGGCCTTGGGGGCGTTGACGTCGGTCGGCAGGGCCTTCTTGGCGACCTCGACGAGGGCGGTGAAGGCGGCGGGCTCGTTGACGGCGAGCTCGGCGAGCATGCGGCGGTCCACCTCGACACCGGCGAGGCCGAGTCCCTGGATGAACCGGTTGTAGGTCAGGCCCTCGGCGCGAGCCGCGGCGTTGATGCGCTGGATCCACAGGCGGCGGAAGTCGCCCTTGCGCGCGCGACGGTCACGGAAGGCGTAGACGCCGGAGTGGGTGACCTGCTCCTTGGCCTTGCGATAGAGGCGCGAGCGCTGGCCGCGGTAGCCGGAGGCCTGCTCGAGGACGGAACGACGCTTCTTGTGGGCGTTGACTGCCCGCTTCACACGTGCCATGTGATGACTCCTTAGACGTGACGGGGCCGGTCAGAGACCGAGCAACCTCTTGACCTGACGCTGATCGGCCTTGTCAACCGGCTGGTCCATCGACAGCTTGCGCTTGCGGCGCGAGGACTTGACCTCGAGCAGGTGGCGCTTGTTGGCCTGCTCACGCATGAGCTTGCCGCTGCCGGTGACCCGGAAGCGCTTCTTGGCACCGGAGTGCGTCTTGTTCTTCGGCATTCTTGGATTCCTCTTGTCGGCCGTCAGGCTTGCGCCTGGGCTGTGGACCCCACGCGGGATGCCGGTGGGGTGGGGGTGGGCTGTGGGCGTCAGGCCTGCTCAGCGGGGGCCGTTGCCGACGGGGCCGCTGCCTCGCCCTTGCCCGCGTGCTTCTCGGCTCGGCGGGTGGCCCTGGCCTCCTCGCGGCGGCGACGCTGATCCGACTTGAGCTCGGCCTTCTTGCGGGTCGGGGCGAGGACCATGACCATCTGGCGGCCGTCCTGACGGGGGTGGGACTCGATGGTGGCGAGCTCACCGACCTGCTCGGCGACCTTCTGGAGCAGGCGGATGCCCAGCTCGGGGCGGGACTGCTCGCGGCCGCGGAAGCGGACGATGCACTTGACCTTGTCCCCGCCCTTAAGGAAACGCTCGACGTGCCCCATCTTGGTGGCGTAGTCGTGGTCGTCGATCTTGGGGCGGAACTGAATCTCCTTGAGCTGCGTGTTCGCCTGGTTACGGCGGGCGTCACGCGCCTTCATGGCCGACTCGTACTTGAACTTGCCGTAGTCCATGAGCTTGCACACCGGGGGGCGCGCGTCGGGGGCCACCTCGACGAGGTCGAGGTCGGCCTCCTCGGCAAGACGCAGGGCGTCCTCGACACGGACGACACCGACCTGCTCACCGCTAGGACCGACGAGGCGCACCTCGGGGACGCGGATCCGTTCGTTGATACGGGGCTCGCTGATGGGAGTTCCTCACTTCTGGGAGACGAGTGACCACGGCGACGAAGAAGGCCTCCGCCGCTTGACGCGCACGGAGGCCCTTCATGTACTCCTGGGGAGTACGGTCGCGCCCACGCCGATGGCGTGGCGACCGCGAGGATCGCTCCTCGCATGACCCGGCCCCCATGAGAGGACCCAGGTGGGATTGCTCCGCTTGCGGTCCGGGGACGAGCCCCGGTCGGTCGATAAGCCACGTTACCAGGCTGTCCAGGCAGTTCCCAGGCCACCGCCGTCGGCGCTCACGTGAGTCTGCCCACGTCCGCACCGGTGAAACATGCAAGGCTCAGGCGGGAACGGGACACAGCTCGAGGGTATCGATCAGCTCGCCCCAGGCGGGGTTGACCATCACCATCTGGCACTCCTCCAGGGCGGCCGCGACGGCCGACATGCCGCCGGAGGAGTCCAGGCGCAGGAAGACACGCAACTCAGCGCCCTCCCCCGGCGCGAAGGCCACGCCCGTGATCCCCTCGATGGCCCCGAGCTGGGCGGCCACCTCGGCCTGAACGGGCTCGTTGCGCCACGAGGGCACCCAGTCCTCGCCGCCGGCCAGCGCCACGACGGCCGGGCGCGGCAGGCGCAGGTCACGGGTGCCGGGGTCCAGAACCCACAACTGGTCCGTCTCGAGGACGGCCACCTGGGCGGCGCGCCCGGGCTGGACGGGGACGGGGCGCACGTCGTCCCTCCAGGCCCGCATGGCCTCGACGCTGGTGAAGACAGGTAGGGCGATGTGCCCGTCGGGCAGGTCGACGGCGAGGGTCGCGGCGTCCTGGGCGGCATCGGCGGTGTGGACCTCGTGTCCGGGCGCCCCGGTAGCGTCCGGACCAGGACCGCTGAGGCCCCCGGTGATGGCGTGGGCGGCAACCGGCACGATGACCCGGCTGGCGGCCAGTGCCGCCCACAGGGCGTCGAGGTACTCGTGGCGGGGCAGCCCGGTGGCCTCCAGGGCCGCGATGACGGCCGGGTCGGCGGAGCCGTCGTCGTCGCTGAAGGGGGTCGGGGCCGCCAGCAGGCGCGCCATCTTGGCCCGTGCGGCCAGCGCTGCCGCCACCTGGGGGTCGGCACCACGCCCGGCCTGGGCGCCGTCGTCACCCGGCTGCGCCGACGGGGCAGCCCCAAGCCCGCTCATGCGCGCACCTGCTCCACACTCGCGCCGCGCGCCACCTTCAGCGCCTGCGGGAGCGAGAAACTGCCGTTGTACAGGGCCTTGCCGACGATGGCGGAGTCGATGCCCTCATCGACGAGGGCGGCCAGGGCCGCGATGTCCTCAAGACGGGCGATGCCGCCGGAGGCGACGACGGGGGCGCTCGTGCGGGCAGCGACCTCGCGCAGCAGGGTGATGTTGGGGCCCTGGAGGGTGCCGTCCTTGGTGACGTCGGTGACGACGTAGCGCGAGCAGCCGGCGGCGTCGAGCCGCGCCAGGGTCTCCCACAGGTCCCCGCCATCGCGGGTCCACCCGCGGGCGGCCAGGGTTGTACCCCGCACATCCAGGCCGACGGCGATCGTGTCCCCGTGCTCGGCGATAACCCTCTCGGTCCACTCGGGGTCCTCCAGGGCCGCCGTGCCGAGGTTGACGCGGGCGGCACCCGCTCGCAGAGCGCGAGCGAGGGAGGCGTCGTCGCGGATACCGCCGGAGAGCTCGACCTTGATGCCGACCTCGCCGACGATGCGCTCGAGCAGCTCGGCGTTGGAACCGCGTCCGAAAGCGGCGTCGAGGTCAACGAGGTGGATCCACTCGGCCCCGGCCTCGACCCAGTCGCGGGCGGCGTCAATGGGGCTGCCGTAGTCGGTCTCTGAGCCGGCCTCGCCCCTCAGGAGGCGGACGGCCGTGCCATCGGCGACGTCGACGGCGGGGAGCAGGGTGAGCATGGGGTCCTCTCGGAAGCGGGCGGGTGAGGGGGTCAGAGGATGGTGAGCCAGTTGCGCAGGAGCTCGGCGCCGACGTCACCGGACTTCTCCGGGTGGAACTGGGTGGCGCTCAGCGCCCCGTTCTCGACGGCGGCGAGGAAGTCCTCGCCGTGTGTGGCCCAGGCGGCCAGGGGCAGGCGGGTGGGGCCCTCGTCGAGCAGGTCCGCGGGGTTGGTCTTGGCGGCGTAGGAGTGGACGAAGTAGAAGCGCTCGCCGTCGATGCCGTCGAACAGGACCGTGCCCTCGGGGGCGCGGACCTCCGTCCAGCCCATGTGGGGCACGACGTCGGCCTTAAGCCGGGAGACGGTTCCGGGCCACTGGCCGAGGCCGGGCGCGAGGGCACGGGCCGGGGCGTCGGCGGCCCCTGCAGCAGCCTCTGTGGCGAACTCAGTGGAGGCCTCGAACATCACCTGCATGCCGACGCAGATACCCAGGACGGGGCGGCCTCCAGCGAGACGGCGGTCGATGAGCCGGGGGGCGTCGACGGCGCGCAGCTGATCCATGACGGAGGCGAAGGCGCCCACGCCCGGCACGAGCAGCCCGTCTGCGGTCTCGACGGCGGCGGCGTCGTGGGTGAGCTCGACCTGGGCTCCGACGTGCTCAAGAGCGCGCACGGCAGAGCGCACGTTCCCGCTGCCATAGGACAGGACGACGACGGTGGGCTGGCTCATGGGCCCACCCTAGCGGCGACGGGGCACGCCACCGCAGGCGTCTCAGGCACCACACGCCGCCGGGAGCCTGATCGACATCGCTCACAACGGCCCGCTGCCCGCCGTCGTCGGCCGGTGCTGACGGCCATGGCGGGCAGCTCAGTGCGCGCCGGGCCCCTTGTTCCCGCGCAGACCACGGCCGAGCCAGCGTGCCGTGCGCCCGGGCCTGACCTCGCTGGTACGCAGCGCGCCACGCACGTCCTCGGCCCGGGTCATGCCCACAAGGATGTCCTCAACAACCGGGTCCGCAGCGGCGAGCACAAGACCTGCGCTTGTCTCCTCCCCCGCCGTGCCGCCCGCGTAGTGGCGGGCCGTGATGGTGCCGGACAGGCCTGCCTCGATGCCGACGTCCGTGGCCAGGTCCGCGGTCAGCAGCACGACGCCCGCCTTCGACAGGCGCGAGAGCGCCCCGGCCAGCTCGGCAGCCTCGACCGGCTCGGTCTGAGCGCCGGCCAGGAGCTCGCTGACGTCCCACTCAACGTGGGAGGAGACAAGCTCCTTCACGGCCAGAGCGCCCGAGCTCGAGGGCACAACCGTGCAGTCCAGCTCGCTGGCGGCGCACAGCACCGCCAACGCCTGCGCGTTGGCCACCGGGGTCAGGACGACGGCGACCTTGATCGCGTGCGGTAGGCCCTCAGGCTGGGTGACGGGAGCGGGCACGGCCTCACCGGCGGGTCCGAGCCGGGCCATGCCCTCAAGGGACGAGATGTCGTCGGGGACCCCGACGTCAGGCACGGGCAAGGCCTCGGGGTCGCGGTAGGTGTTGTGGGGCACGTCCTCGATGGAGACCTTCGCGGGAGCCTGGTCCCCCGGCTCGGTCTCCTGCACGTCGGCCTCCGCGTCGTCGACCTCGGAGCTGGAAGCGGCACCGTCGTCGGCCTCCTCAGGCAGGTCCACGTCAGCCATGAGAGCAGCGAACTCGGCGTCGATGTCCTCTCCCGGGACCTCCCCGGGCATGTCCTCGCGCCCGCTCACAGCGACCCCTTAGTGGAAGGGACGCCCTCGACGCGGGGATCCGGCGACACGGCCGTGCGCAGTGCCCGGGCCAGAGCCTTGAACTCCGCCTCGGCGATGTGGTGGGGATCGCGCCCGGCCAGGACACTCACGTGCAGGCAGATGCCGGCGTGGTAGGCGATCGCCTCGAGCACGTGGCGGACCATGGAGCCCGTGAAGTGGCCGCCGATGAGGTGGTGGGCGAAGGCCTCGGACTCGCCGGTGTGGACGAGGTAGGGGCGCCCGGAGATGTCGACGACGGCCTGGGCGAGGGCCTCGTCGAGCGGGACCAGGGCGTCACCGAAGCGGCTGATGCCGCGCTTGTCCCCCAGCGCCACCTTCAGGGCATCGCCGATGCAGATGGCCGTGTCCTCCACCGTGTGGTGGACGTCGATGTCGGTGTCGCCCTTGGCGCGCACCGTCAGGTCGATGAGGGAGTGCTTGCCCAGCGCGGTGAGCATGTGGTCGTAGAACGGGACCGTGGTGTTGATATCCGTCCGGCCGATGCCGTCGAGGTCGATCTCGACGACGACACTGGACTCACTGGTCGTGCGTTCGATTCGTGCGGTGCGGGACATGCAGTGTCTCCTGGTCTCCTGGTCTCGTGGGCTCGTGGTGTCGCGGGTGGCTCAGGGGCGGGTGACGGCGGTCAGGGCGGTGCGGAAGGCCTCCATCTGCGACGGCGTGCCCATGCATACCCGAAGGTACCCGTCAGGACCGACAACGCGGATGAGGACGCCGCGCTCGAGCAGGCCTTCGAAGACGGCCTGACGGTCCTCGAAGGGGCCGAAGAGGACGAAGTTGGCGTCGGACTCAAAGGCCATGTGCCCCTGCGCGCGCAGCCAGGCGACGGTGGCGTCGCGCTCGTCGCGCAGGGAAGCGACCTGGCTCATGAGCTCCTCGCGGTGCGCGAGGGCGGCCAGGGCCGCCGCCTGACTGATGGCGGACAGGTGGTAGGGCAGGCGCACGACCCGCAGGGCGTCGACGAGCGCCCTGGTGGCGGCGAGGTAGCCCAGGCGCAGGCCGGCCATACCGAAGGCCTTGCTCATGGTGCGGCTGACCGCCAGGTGCTCATAGTCCGCCAGCAGCTCAAGCGCGCTGGGCACGCCCGGACGGCGGAACTCGCCGTAGGCCTCATCCACGACCACGACGGCGTCCGTGGGGGCGCCGTCCTCGTCGAAGGGGCCGGCACCGCGGGCGGCGTCGAGGATGGCGCGCACGTCCTCCAGGGGCAGGGCGGTGCCCGTGGGGTTGTTGGGACTGGCGAGGATGACGACCGCCGGGTGGTGGGCGACGATGGCGGCGCGCACGGCCTCGACGTCGAGAGTGAAGTCCTGCCTGCGGGCGAGGGTGACGTACTCGGTGAGGGTGTCGCGCGCGTACTCGGGATACATCGAGTAGGTGGGGGTGAAGGACAGGCACACACGGCCGGGGCCGCCGAAGGCCTGCAGGACGTGGAGCATCACCTCGTTGGACCCGTTGGCGGCCCAGATCTGCTGCCAGGGCACCCGCACCCCGGACTCGACGGCGAGGTAGTCGGCCAGCGCCTGGCGCAGGGCCGGGAACTCGCGGTCCGGGTAGCGGTTGAGACGGGTGGCGGCGGCGCGCACGGCGTCAGCGATGTCGTCAATGACCGCCGGCGAGGGCGGGTAGGGGTTCTCGTTGACGTTGAGCCGGGCCGGCACGTCCATCTCGGGGGCGCCGTAGGGGGTGTCGCCCGCCAGACCGGGGCGCAGGGGGAGGTTGCTCACGTCCGCAGTGTAGGAGGAGGGGCGTGCCGCGAGCGGGGGCGTCCGCGCCGGGGTGGACGCCCCCGTGGCTCACAGTCGCTGCGAGGCCAGGCGGGCGCCGTCGGCAAGAGCCTCGAGCTTGGCCCAGGCGATCTGGGAGTGCACGCGACCGCCCAGACCGCAGTCGGTGGAGGCAACCACCCGCTCGGGGCCGACGAGCGAGGCGAAGCGCTCGATGCGGCCGGCGACGAGCTCGGGGTGCTCCAAGACATTCGTGGCGTGCCCGACGACGCCCGGGATGAGGTACTTGCCCTCGGGCAGCTCGGTGTCCTTCCAGATCTTCCACTCGTGCTCGTGGCGCGCGTTGGCCGCCTCGAAGCTCAGGCCGTTGGCGTTGACCGTCAGGGCCAGGTCGACGATCTTGTCGAAGCCGATGTCGGTCGAGTGCGGGCCGTGCCAGGAGCCCCAGCACACGTGGTAGCGCACGAGCGCCGGGTCGATGCCCTCCAGGGCGTGATTGAGGGCCTCGATGCGCACCTGGGAGAAGCGACGGTAGTCCTCCAGGGAGGGCTCGACGACGAACTGGTCCCAGGACTCCGCCAGGTCGGGGGCGTCGATCTGGAGGGTCAGGCCGGCGTCGGTGATCGCCCGGTACTCCTCACGCAGGGCCTCAGCCCAGGCCCACACGGCGGCCTCGTCGTCCTCGTAGTAGTAGTTGCCGACGCGTGCGGCCGAGGCCGGGGAGACGGAGGCGACGAAGCCGTCGGACAGTGGCTTGTCGGCGCGCTTCAGGGCCGCCCTGAGAGCGGCGATGTCACGGGCGACGACCTCATGACCGGTGTAACGGATCTCGCCGGTGACGACGGGGAAGACCCACGGCCGACGCGTCGCCAGGTGGATGCCCGACGTCGGGTCTGAGTAGGCCTCGGCGAAGGCGACCCAGTCGCGCCGCTCCACCATGGCGTCGAGCTCGAGCTTGCCGGGCGGGGTGGGCTTGCGCTCGGGCAGGGTCTGAAGGAGCTCAAGACCGCTGAAGCGAGTGAAGCTGTAGCTCCACCAGGCGCCGTAGTCGACCTTCTCGGTCATGGCGTGGCCGTACTCGCCGTCGTTGACGACGTCGATGCCGGTGGCGACCTGGCGGGCGACGACCGCCTCGGTCTCAGCGGTGACGACGGCGGCCAGACCAGCGGCATCGAGGGTGCCGGCCGCGTGCTCGGCGTTGGCCGTCAGCAGGGCGTCGGTGCGGGGCAGCGAGCCGACGTGGGTGGTGCGGATGTGTGTGCTCACGGTGGTGCCGTCCTTCCATCGTTCCTGGCGGGAGCACCGTCCGCCGTCGGGGCGGGGCGGTTGCTGCGGCGTCGGGGAGCCAGGTCTCTCAGCCGCTCGGGATGGTTGTGCCGTGAGAGTACTGGTCGTCCTGACCGCCGCGCACCCCGGTCCGTGATGTGGACCGTCTGGGACGATCGGTCCCGCTCGCTGCCCGGCCCCCGTCACTCAACGCCGCCCTGTGCCGCTCAGCGGGCGCTAGCGTGCTCGGTATGGACACCGCCACCGCTGCCACCGGCTCGCCGTCCTCACCCGTCCGCGAGCGCGCCGAGGCCGTTCTGCGCGCGCTCGTCGGGCGCGAGAACGCCCGTCTGCGCGAGGACCAGTGGAGCGCGATCGAGGCGCTCGTCATCGGGCGCCGTCGTGCGCTCGTGGTCCAGCGCACCGGCTGGGGCAAGTCGGCCGTCTACTTCGTCGCCACGGTGCTGCTGCGCGAGGGCTGGGCGGGATGGCAGGAGGGCTCGCCGACCCCCTCCCCCGGCTCGCGCACCGGCGCGGGCGCGACCGTCATTGTCTCCCCGCTGCTGGCCCTCATGCGTGACCAGGTCACGGCCGCGCGCCGGGCGGACATCCATGCGGTGACGATGAACTCGGCTAATGCCACCGAGTGGGACGCCATTGAGCAGCAGGTGCGCGCCGGGCAGGTGGACGTGCTGCTCGTGTCCCCGGAGAGACTCAACAACCCGGTCTTCCGTGACGAGGTGCTGCCCCACCTGGCCGCCGACGCCGGTCTGGTCGTCATCGACGAGGCGCACTGCATCTCGGACTGGGGGCACGACTTCCGCCCCGACTACCGGCGTATCCGCACCCTGTTGTCCGGCCTTCCGGCGCGCACCCCCGTGCTGGCGACGACGGCGACCGCCAACGCGAGGGTGACGGCCGACGTCGCCGAGCAGCTGGGGGCGCACGGGGCGGCCCCAGCAGAGCCGGTGACAACCGGTGAGCCGGGTGTGCTCGTGCTGCGCGGCTCGCTTGAGCGCGACTCCCTGCACCTGGCGGTGCGCAGGCTGCCGGACGCGGCCGCCCAGGTCAGCGAGCGCCTGCGCGAGGCGGGGCTTGAGGTGGCTGCCTATACGGGTCAGACGGACCCGGCCGAGCGCGAGCGCCTGGAGGAGGAGCTCAAGTCCAACCGGGTCAAGGCCCTGGTGGCGACCTCCGCCCTGGGGATGGGCTTTGACAAGCCGGACCTCACCTTCGTGGTGCATGTGGGATCGCCCGCCTCCCCGGTCGCCTACTACCAGCAGGTCGGGCGTGCGGGCCGTGGCGTGGACCGGGCAGAGGTCGTGCTCCTGCCGGGTGCGGAGGACCACTCGATCTGGGAGTGGTTCGGGGCCCAGGGATTCCCGCCGGAGCAGGAGGTCCGTGAGGTCCTGGCCGCACTGGAGGCCGCGCGCGAGAACGGCGAGGGCCCTATGAGCACCGCGGTGCTTGAGACCATCACGAGCCTGCGGCGGACGCGGTTGGAGTCGATGCTCAAGGTGTTGGATGTGGACGGTGCGGTGCTGCGGGTGCGCGGTGGCTGGGTCTCCACGGGCGCGACATGGGCCTATGACGCCGAGCGCTACCAGCGCGTCGAGGCCGCACGGCTGGCGGAGCAGGACCTCATGCTCGCCTATGAGGCGCTTGAGGCTCCCGGCTGCCGGATGGCCTTCCTGCGCTCGACGCTGGACGATCCGTCCATGCCCGAGGGGTGGCGCTGCGGGGCCTGCGACCTGTGCGGGGGTCTGGCGCTCGAGGTCGAGGCCGGTGAGCAGGAGGTCGAGGCGGCACGGGCGTCGCTGGCGCGCGTGGGGGTGGTCATCGAGCCCCGCAGGCAGTGGCCCACGGGCATGGAGCGCCTGGGCCTACCGGGGCTGCGCGGGCGCATCCCTGAGGACCGCCGGGCCTCCGCGGGCCTGGCGGTCGGGCGCCTGGACGGGCTCGGCGTGTCTCAAGCCCTGAGGGAGCTCGTCGAGCCGGCTGCGGCCGAGCCCACGGGCCCCGCCGTCGGCACCAGCGCCCCCGGTGCCACTGTCGGCAGCACGGCGGGAGGGTCACTGCCTGTGGCGTACGGCGGCCAGGACGGCGGTGTCCCGGCAGCGCTGCGTGAGGCGGCCATCGAGGTGGCCGTCAGGCTCGGCGCGCTGGCCCAGCCGGAGGAGGCGGGTGCGCCGGGAGAGCAGGGCGAGCTCGTCGCTGTGCTCATCGACTCGCGCACCCGTCCGCAGCTGCTGCGCCAGCTCGGCAACGCGGTGGCCCGGACGCTTGCCGCGCCGCCGCTGGGGATCGTGTCCGTGCGCGGCGAGCCGGGGCGCCACGACGTCGGCTCCGCCTTCCGCCTGGCGGACGTCGCCCGCTCGCTCACGATGGAGAACTGGTCCCGCAGCGCGCTCGCGAGCCTGCAGGGCGCCCACGTCGTACTTGTGGACGACTGGACAGACTCGGGCTGGACGCTCACTGTTGCGGCCTCGCTGCTGCGCGAGGCGGGTGCGGCCAGCGTACATCCCTTCGTCCTGGCCCAGCGCTGAGGCCGGCTCTTAGCGCTGCCGGGCCCGGGCCGCCTCACCGTGGGCGGGCAGGTCCTCGGACTCGGCCAGGGCCGTCAGCGGGCCTGTGAGCGAGGCCAGGGCCTCGGCGTCGTAGTCGATGACCTGGACGGGCTTGAGGTAGGCCATGACGCTCAGGCCGGCGGCGAAGCGGGCGGTGCCACCGGTGGGCAGCACGTGGTTGGAGCCGGCGAGGTAGTCGCCCAGCGGCACCGGCGAGTAGGGGCCGACGAAGATCGCGCCGGCGTTGTGGACACGGCGGGCCACCTGCGCGGCGTCGGCCGTGTGGATCTCCAGGTGCTCGGCCGCGTAGGCGTCGGTGACGGCGAGGCCCTGCTCGAGGTCGCGCACGAGCACGACGGCGGACTGCGGGCCGGTCAGGGCCGTCCTGGCCCGCTCGGCGTGCTTGGTCGCGGCGGTGCGCCGCTCCAGGGCGGCGTCGGTGGCCTCCGCCAGGGCGGGAGAGTCGGTGATGAGGACACTGCCGGCGTTCGGGTCGTGCTCGGCCTGGGAGAGCAGGTCGGCGGCCACCAGTTCGGGGTCGGCGGTGGCGTCGGCGAGGATCGCGATCTCGGTGGGCCCGGCCTCGGCGTCGATGCCGACGACGCCGCGCACCGCGCGCTTGGCAGCGGCGACGAAGATGTTGCCCGGGCCGGTAACGACATCGACGCTCTCGCACAGCTGGTCGGAGCTGCCGCCCGCCGCGGAGATGTCGGCCCGGTCGGTCTCGGTCTCGGCGCGGGCGCCGTAGGCGAGCATGGCGACTGCCTGAGCGCCGCCCACGGCGTAGACCTCGTCGACGCCCAGCAGGGCACAGGCCGCGAGGATCGTCGGGTGGGGCAGGCCGCCGTGCTCCTTCTGCGGCGGGGAGGCCAGAGCCACCTGCGCCACGCCGGCAACCTGGGCGGCGACGACGTTCATGACGACCGAGCTGGGGTAGACGGCGAGCCCGCCGGGCACGTACAGCCCCACGCGGCGCACGGGGACCCACCGCTGGGTGACGGTGCCACCGGGAACGATCTCGGTGACGCGCTCGGTGGGCAGCTGGGCGCGGTGGCCGGCACGGTTGTGGGCGATAGACAGCTCCAGGGCCTCGCGCACCGGCGCATCGAGGGACCCCAGCGCCTCGGCGATGGCGACGGCGGGCACCCGCAGGTGCTCGGGGCGCACGTGGTCGAAGCGCTCAGCCGCGTCGCGCAGGGCCGCAGCGCCACGCTCGCGCACGTCCTCGATGGTGGGGGTCACGGCCTCGAGGGCGGCCGCGACGTCGAGGGTGGCGCGGGGCAGGGCCTCGGCGAGCTCGCGGGCGGTGAGATCGGTGTCGCGCAGGTCGATGCGAGTGAGCATGGCGTCAGGGTAGCGGGGCGTACCGGCCGATGACCCGGGCGTCCCGCCGACAACCCGGGCGTCCGGCCGACGGCCACGTCCTCCCCGACTGGCTGATCCGCCCTCAGGACGGGGCCCCTGCCGGCTCACCCGAGCCCGGCCCACGCTCAGCTGCCGGCGCGGTAGCGGTGCGTGCGCTCGTCGTCGATAACGCCGTCCCAGCCCAGACCGAAGCCGAAGGCGTAGCGGTTGCCGACGACGTCGGTGTAGGCCTCGTCATCGAAGGGCAGGTCCCCGCAATGGCGCTCGACCGCCGTCATGGAGGCCGGTAGCAGCCCGCTGGGCTTGAAGCGGCCGCGCAGCAGCTCCCACACGTGCTCCTGCTGGGCCCCAGGTCGACGATGGCGGCGAGGTCGGCGTCGTCGGGGTCCGCGGCCCATTCTAGGGCGGCCTCGCCGGGCCGGTAGGAGTCGATGTCGCGGGAGGGCTCGGGCAGGCGCATGAAGCCGAGGGAGGCGTCGATGTGGCAGGTGGGCACCCAGGCCCGCAGTCCCTCACCGGTCAGCGGCAGGAGGGACTCGCCGTCGGGCGCGATGATGAGGCGGTAGGCCTCGACGCCGGGGCCGGCGGTCCGGCCGGGTCGTGTGGCCCATCACGGAGGGCTCCTTCGTTCACGCGTCGCCTGTCGGCAGTGACCGGGTCAGGCTACCGATCCATCAGGGGCCTGTGGGGGGTGAGTTCGGACCACGTCCTGCGATCTGGACCAGCAGCCGTCATTGCGGACCACCTACGGACGCGTCTGGGGTGGTCCAAACGGGGGAACACGGTCCAAACGGGGGAACGCTGTCAGCCCTCGCGCGCGAAGCGGCCGACGAAGGCGAGTACCTCGGTCTCGACCTCGGCGCGCGTCGTCGGCTCGTTGTGCACCTCGTGGCGCACCCCGGTCCACACGCGCGTGCGCACGTCGCGCAGGCCTGCCGCCCACAGATCGTTGGCCAGTGCGTAGGCACCTTCGCCGTAGTTGCCGACGGGGTCCTGGTCCCCGGCGAGGATGAGCACCGGCAGGTCGGTGGGCATCGACTCGGCCCACGCGGTGCCGTTGCAGCGGCGGTACAGGGTGCAGAAGGACTTGGCGAAGCGCAGCGTCATGGGCGCCCCGAAGTTGTTGTACGGGTCGATCGCGTGGTCGGCGACTACGCCCTCGTCCAGGGCGACCCAGGCGGTCGGGGGCACGCCGTCGCCGTAGCGCTCGTTGACGCCGACGAACATGAGGGCGGACAGGCCGTCGGTGTCGAGGGCCTCCCCGCCGCGCTCGGCGATGGCGGTGTCGAGGGCCTGCTCCACGGCAGGGTCCTCGAGGCCACGCATGTGGGCGACGGGGCCACAGTAGATGGCGCCCGCGAGGCCCTCGGGATGGGTGGCGCTCAGGGCCCGGGCGATCATGGATCCCCAGGAGTGGCCGAAGAGGATGTAGGGCAGGTCGGGGAAGCGCTCGGTGACGATCTCGCGCAGGCGCCGCTCGTCCTCGACGACCACCTTGTCACCGTGCTCGCCGGCGTCCTGCCAGATGCCCGACGCCATGGCGGTCGCGCCGTGGCCTGCGTGGTCGTCGGCGGCGACGACGTAGCCGTGCTCGAGGAGCGTGGCGATGAGGTGGAGGTAGCGGCGCGAGTGCTCGCCGAGCCCATGGACGAGCTGGACGATGCCGCGCGGGCGGATGGTGGCGGGGGTGTAGATCCAGGCCTTGATCTCGTCGCGGCCGTTGGCGGAGGCGAAGGGGACCTCGTACAGAGCCATGTGCTGACCTCTCTGTCAGGTGGGGGCGGGGGCGCCAGGCTATCGGGAACCGGGCGGCACGGGCGGCCGTTCGGGACGGGACGCACTCACGTCGAGCCGCTTACCGTCGCAAAGACCGTCGGGCGGCGTCGTCGGGGCCCGCCGACCGTGAGGGACGGGCCCCGACGAGGGGGCTTACAGGCGCGACGGGCTCAGTCCTGGTCGTCAGCCTCGACGAGTGCGGCCGCCGTCGCCGTCAGCTCGGCGGCTGCGCCCTGCGGGTCCCGGGCCCGCAAGCGACGGATGTAGCGGGCGTAGACGATGTACGCGCCGCCGATGAAGATGACGACGCCACCGATGTTGTAGACGAGCGTGAGCCAGGCCTCCTGGCCGTAGGGCAGTGTGCCGGTGACGAACACGAAGGAGAAGACCACCATCATGAAGGCCGCCATGCCCATGCCGAAGGAGCGCGAACCGACACGGAAGTCGCGGGGCACCGCGTCGTAGTTCTTGCGGAAGAAGAAGTAGGCCAGGTAGATGAACAGGGGCGGGATGAGCGCCGTCGCCGCGGTCATGTTGATGACGATCTGGAGCAGGCCGTCGATGGAGTCGGAGCCGAGGGCCGGGATGATGAGGATCGGCACGACGATGAGGAACTGCAGCCACGCGGCACGCCACGGCACGCCGTTCTCATTGAGTTCGACGAGCCTCTTGCCGAAGATGCCTCCGGGGATCTCGGAGAAGAAGATCTTGACGGGGGTGGCCGTCCACATGAGCAGGGAGCCGAGCGTGGCGGCCAGCATGACGAGGCCGACGACGCGGTTGACGAGCCCGCTGCCCAGGCCTAGGTGGGCGCCCAGTCCGCCCATGGTCTGGAAGATGCCGTCGGAGTAGGTGAGCTCGCCTGCGGGGACGAACACGGTCATGAGCAGGGAGGCGACGGCGTAGAGGAGGCCGATCATGAGGCCGGCGAAGATGATGGTGCGGATGAAGGCCTTGACGCCGCCGCGCAGGTCGTTGATGTAGACGCCGACGGACTCGGCGCCGCCCACGCCCTGGATGATCCAGGCGAGGGTCCCCAGGAAGGCCCACGTCGTGGCGAAGGTGCTTGTGTCGGGCGCCATGGCTCCGACGGTAATGGGGGTCGCCGGCTCGAGGCCGCCGAGCAGCGCGCCGCCGGTGAGGATGACGAAGGCGAAAGACATGGCCATCATGAGGGTCGCACCGACGTTCGTGACCTTGCCGATCCAGGTGGCACCCTTGGTGGAGACCCAGGTGGCGACGGCGAAGACGGCGATGGAGATGATCGTGATGGCCGTCTGGGAGAAGACCCTCTCCTGGCCCCAGAAGGCGTAGGAGGCGTACACGAGGATGATGGGCAGGAGCGAGGCGAAGTAGAAGAGGTTGACGAACCAGTAGGAGAAGGCCCCGAGGAAGGCCCAGCGGCCTCCGAGGGAGGTCTTGATCCAGCGGTAGTCGCCGGACTCGGAGTCCTTGTTGAGGACGACGAACTCCGCGATGATGAGCGTGTAGGGCAGGAAGTACAGCAGCGTCGCGAAGAAGAACGACGGCGCCGACGCCAGGCCGATCGACACGGAGTTGTTGATGACGTTGCGGAAGTTGAAGACGGCCGCGACCGTCATCGTCAGGAGCGCGTAGGTTCCGACCCTCGCGCGAGTTGAGGTTGCCATGGTGACGTCCTAGGTGTCGGGTTGGGGTTACTTGTTGGGCAGGCTGCGGCCCTCGACCGTGAGGTGGAGCAGCACTCCGTCGAAGTCGTCGGAGGGAACGAGGCGGGTGGCCTCGTCGATGTCGACGCGCACCGTCTGCCCGGCCGTGATGACGCACGTTGTCCGCGTGCCCTCGACGGCGCTGACCGCCTGCCGGTCGTTGAGGTCGCTGTACGGGCCGACGGGCCTCGTGCAGCGGCTGACGTCGATGGAGACGCTGCCGGCGAGGCAGTGGACGACCCGCTGGTAGCGGCGGCGCAGGACGAGGTCCGTCTCGCGCTCGCCGGCGTCGATGCGGCGCCAGGTGAGGGAGTCGCCGACGGAGAACGCGATCCCCGTCGGGGCGCGGGTGGCGGCCTCAATGGCCTGGAGGGCCCGGTCCCACTTCTTGGTGCCGGCCAGGAGGGTGCGCACCTGCCCGAGGTCGGTGAAGACCCTCATGTCAGTGCCCCCTCGTGACGGCGCAGAAGGTGAGGTGGTGCTCGAAGGCCCGCCAGCGCACGCGGTAGCTGTCGAGTACCTCGGAGCCCCAGGAGTTGGAGCCGAGTCCGAGGAGCTCGAAGTCGAGGTTGACCTCGGTGGTGGGCTCGGGGGTGAGCTCGTCGAGATGGCGGGCGCGGTCGAGCTGGGCGTCGGAGTAGGGCAGGACCCTTGCGCACAGGTCGGTGTCGCCGGCGATGACGCCGAGGCCCATCCCCTGCTCATCCGTCAGCTCGAGGGTGCGCACGCCGGTGCGGCAGCCCATGTCCTGCGGGACGACGTAGGGCGTGACCATGTCGGCGGGCGTCGTCGTCCACACCCCGTAGAGGGCGGCCCTGCGGGAGTCGGGGTAGTTCTCACCGGGCCCGAGGCCGCGGTAGGTGACCCGGTGGATCCGGTCGGGGACGGCCATGCGCAGACCGATCCTGGGGATGATGTCGTCGTAGTCGCCGTAGGGCTCACCGGAGACGGTCAGCGCGATGCGCCCGTTGGGACGCACCTGCCACAGGTAGCGGCAGCGCATGCCGAACCCGAGGGCGGGCGGAGCGATGGTGGAGCGGACGTCGACGCACACGTGGTCGGCCTCCTGCCTCCACTCGACACTGCGGGTGGACTCCTGGAGGAGGTGGAGGAAGCGGGGCTCCCACAGGTCCGTGGACTCCTGTGCGTGGTTGTCGATGAGGGCGTGCCAGAAGGCCAGCCTGGGCGGGCTCTCGACGAGGTTGTCACCGTCGACGACGAGCCCGGTGAGCGAGCCGTCGACGAGGTCGAAGATGACCTCTGCGGCCGTGGTGGTGATGCGCAACTCGCTCCCCACGTCCTCGGCGCGCAGCGGGGCGTGCTCGCCGGGCGCGCCGAGTACGGCGGCGGGAGAGGCAACTTCCTCGACAAGGAACTGCGACTGGGCGAGGACGTGACCCACCTCAGTGCCGACGCCGGCGCGCGTGCGCAGAGCGCGGGCGGTGAGGTGGACCGGGACGCTGCGCCCGCCAACCTGCTCGCAGGCCGCGGTGCGGGCGCGGGAGATGAGGTCGTTGACGGCCAGAGTCGTGCTCTGCCCCGGCTCGAGGGCGGGGCAGGTGATCGTGTGCTCGGCGACGACGACGCCGTCGGCACTTGCCTGGACGAGGATGTCGGTGTCGTGCACCGGCTCGAACCAGTACCGTGAGGTGACCGTCAGGGCGTCGCCGTCGAGGGCGAAGCGCAGGGGTGCGATGACGAAGCCGTACTCGGTGAGTCCGGGGCTGGGCTCGCGCCATGGGAAGACGAGGCCGTCGATGCAGAAGTTGGCGTTGTTGGGCACGTCGCCGAAGTCGCCGCCGTAACGGTAGGACTGCCTGCCATCGACGTCGACGCGCACCCCGTGGTCGATCCACTCCCAGATGAAGTGGCCCTGGATGTGGTCCCAGCGGTCGACAACCTCCTGGTACTCACTCAGGCCACCGGGGCCGTTGCCCATGGCGTGGCCGTACTCGCACAGGATGCGGGGCTTGGGGTGGGGGTACTCGCCGAAGTCGTTCATCTGGGAGACGCGGGAGTACATGGTCGAGATGACGTCGACGACGTCGGCGTTGCGGTCCTCCTCGTAGTGCACGGGGCGGGTCGGGTCGAGCTGCTTGCAGCGCTCGTACATCGCGGCGATGTTGCAGCCGTAGCCGGACTCGTTGCCGAGGGACCACATGACGATGCTCGCGTGGTTGCGCTGGGCCAGGACGTGGCGCTCGATGCGCTCGACGTAGGCGTCCTGCCAGACGGGGTCGTCGGTCAGGCGCGAGAGGTCGCCGACGTTCTCGAACCCGTGGCTCTCGAGGTCGGTCTCAGCCATGACCATGAGGCCGATCTCGTCGCACATGGCGTAGAAGCGGGGGTCGTTGGGGTAGTGCGAGGTGCGCACGGCGTTGATGTTGTGCGCCTTCATGAGCTCCAGATCGCGGCGCACGAGGTCGATCGAGATGGCGCGTCCGCGGTCGGGGTCGTGGTCGTGGCGGTTGACGCCGTGCATCTTGAGGTAGCGGCGGTTGAGGAGGAGTCGGCCGTTCTCAATGCGCACGTCTCGGAAGCCCAGCGGGTGGGCGATCGCCTCGGTGACGGAGTCGTCGGCGTCGATGACGGACAGGACGAGCGCGTAGAGGCGGGGGGCTTCGGGGTTCCACCAGGTAATGCCGGTCAGGGCCTCGTCGAGGCGCGCTCGGCCGTCCTGTGTGCCGAGGGTGCGCGCCAGGAGGACGGTGCCGTCGACGGGGTCGAGGACCTCGCAGCGAACGGCGGTGCCGGGGACCGGCGTACTGAGTTCGACGTCGACGGCGAGGTCGGCGGTGCTCCGGTCGGGGCGCATGTGCGTGGTGAGATGGAAGTCGCGTAGGTGCGTGGCGGGACGATCGAGCAGGGCGACGTCGCGGAAGATGCCGCAGGCCCACCACATGTCCTGGTCCTCGATGTAGGTGGCGTCGCTGTACTGGCAGACGATGACGACGAGGAGGTTGTCCCCGGGGACGAGGGCGTCGGTGACATCGAACTCGGCGGTCAGTCGCGATCCCTTGGAGAAGCCCTGGTACACGCCGTTGACGTAGACCTCGAAGTAGGACTCGACGCCCTCGAAGCGCAGGACGCGCACTCGTGCATCGTCCACGGAGTCGAGGTGGATGGTGCGCTGGTAGAGGCCCGTGGGGTTCCCGGTGGGGACATAGGGCGGGTCGACGGGGAAGGGGTATCCCTCGTCGGTGTACTGGAGCCTGCCGTAGCCGTCGAACTGCCACATGTGGGGGACGGTGACGGTGTCGAGGCCGGCGCCCAGACGGCGGGTGAGGTCCTGGGGCACTCGCTGGCGGGCGCTGTAGAGGCGGAAGTGCCACGCTCCGGTGAGGTCGAGGTAGCCGCTGGTGCGGTGACGGCCGATGCCGAGGCCGGGGACTGCGGCCGCCTCAAGGGCCTCGGCGTGGCTTGGGTAGGGGATGACGTGGGCGTGGGCGGGCAGGCGGCCCCATGAGAGGTCGGCCTGGTTCTCCCAGGGGTGCTGGCTGGTCATGGATGGTCCTGTTCGGCGGCGACTCGACGCATAGAAACCGCTCTCTATGCTGCACGACACATGATGAACCCGACAGAAACCGGTTGTCAATGCGTCCTTCGCCTCACGTGGCCCGAACGTCGCAGACCGGCGACAATGGGCCCCATCCTCGTGACCAACCCCAGCATCCACAGGAGATGACGACCGTGCCCAAGCGCGCCACGATCCTCGACGTCGCCAAGGCGGCAGGGGTGTCGAAGGCGACCGTCTCGCGTGTCCTCGCGGGCGACTATCCCGTTGCCAAGCCGACGGCCCAGCGCGTACGGGAGGCGGTTGAGGAGCTCGGCTACACAGCCTCCAGCCGGGCGAGGTCCCTGGCCACCGGCCGATCGGACGCCTTCGCCGTCATCATCTCCGAGCCGCTCGACGTCTTCTTCGCGGACCCGACCTTTGCGCGCATCGTCCAGGGCATCACCGACGCCCTGAGCGACACGAGAGTCGTTCCCATCCTCCTGCCGACGGCGACGCCGCAGGAGCAGGGCAAGGCCTATCGCCTCATCACGAACCAAACGGTAGACGCGGTCATCCACCTGTCACCCTGGTCGGACCAGGGCCTGCTCGACTCGCTGGCCTCCGAGCACGTACCGACGGTCGTGTGCGGCCAGGACGAAGGCCTTGAGAAGGATTCCCCCTTCTCCTTCGTGTACTCCGACGACCGCCTCGGCGCCGTCCAGGCGGCCGAGCGCGTCCAGGCGGCCGGCCGCACAAACCCCGTCGCAATCCTCGGCAAGCAGGACCAACCCGCAGCCACTGACCGCCTCAAGGGATACCAGGAGGTCTTCGACTGCCTGAGCGACGAGCGCATCCGGTGGGGCGACTGGTCGGAACGGGCGGGTGCGGACGCGATGCGCAGCATCCTCGATGCCGGCCTGGACCTGGACGCAGTCCTCGCCGGGTCGGACCGTATCGCCAGGGGCGCCATTGAGGTGCTGCGCCGAGCCGGGCGGAACGTGCCCGCTCACGTGTCGGTCATCGGCTACGACGACCACCCGACGGCGATGGACCGCTCCCCCGCGCTCACCACAATCGCCCAACCCATGCACGCGCAGGGCGAGGCCGCGTGCCGGCTCGCGCAGGACATGGTCGAGGGCGCTCCCGCCCGCACGATCATCCTGCCCACCGAGCTCAAGGACCGCGAGACGGTCTGAGCGCAGCGTGGACCACCCCGGGGTGAACGTTCACATTTCATGCTCTGTCTCACTACACTCGGCCCCGAGACCAGGCCCGGACGATGCCGCCCGGCGCCGATCGCCGTCGGCCCCGACCACCCGCGGCCGAGCAGCACGACCACCCACGGAGCACCCACGGATGAGCACCCCCACCCTCGACCTGACCCGCACCGCCCTCGGCATCGAGCTCGGCTCGACCCGCATCAAGGCCGTCCTGACCAACCCCTCCGGCACCGTCCTGGCCACCGGCGGCCACGACTGGGAGAACTCCCTCGTCGAGGGCATCTGGACTTACTCCCTTGAGGAGATCGTCGCCGGCCTCCAGGGCGCCTACGCCGCCCTCGCCACCGACCTGCGCGCCCGCCACGGCGTCGAGCTCACGAGTACCGGAGCCATCGGCGTCTCCGCGATGATGCACGGCTACATCCCCCTCGACGCCGATGGCAACCTCCTCACCCGCTTCCGCACGTGGCGCAACACCATGACCGCCAGCTCCTCGCGCACGCTCTCCCAGCGCTTCGGGCTCAACATCCCCCAGCGCTGGACCGTCTCCCACCTCCACCACGCCGTCACCGGCCACGAGGCCCACGTGCCCTCCATCGACCGCGTCACCACGCTCGCCGGCTACGTCCACTGGCGGTTGACCGGCCGCCACGTCCTGGGCGTCGGCGAGGCCTCCGGCGTCTTCCCCATCGGCCCCGACAACCGCTCCTTCGACACCACCATGCTTGAGGCCTTCGACGACCTCATCGCCGCCGAGCCCGCCGTCACGTGGTCCCTGAGAGACGTTCTGCCCGACGTCGCCCTCGCCGGGCAGGAGGCCGGCACCCTCACCGCTGAGGGCGCCGCCCTGCTCGACCCCACCGGCGTCCTGCACCCCGGCGTCCCGCTGTGCCCGCCGGAGGGCGACGCCGGCACCGGCATGGTCGCCACCAACGCCGTACGACCGCGCACCGGCAACGTCTCAGCCGGCACCAGCGCCTTCGCGATGATCGTCCTCGAGGAGCCCCTGCGCACCCTCATCGAGGAGATCGACCTCGTCGCCACGCCCTCGGGCGCCCCCGTCGCCATGGCCCACGCCAACACCTGCACCTCGGACCTCAACGCCTGGGTGGAGGTCTTCTCCCAGTTCGCCCAGGTCATCGGGGCCCCGGTTGAGCGCGGGGCGCTCTTCGACATCCTGCTCGGCGCCGCAGCCGAGGGCTCGATGGATGAGGCCGGTGTCATGAGCTACAACTTCCTCTCCGGTGACGCGCTCGTCGGGCTCAGCGAGGGACGTCCGCTCACCGTGCGCCGCCCGGAGGCCCGCTTCAGCCTCGCCGGCCTCATGCGCTCGCACCTGTTCGCCCTCTTCGCGGCGATGGCGCACGGCGTGCGCATCCTGCGCGGCGCCACCAACGTGCGCATCGACTCCATGCACGCGCACGGCGGCATCTTCACCACCCCCGGGATCCCCCAGCGCACCCTCGCCGCGGCCTTCGATACCCCCGTGTCCGTGGCCGCCACGGCTTCCGAGGGCGGCGCCTGGGGCATGGCGCTGCTCGCCGGCTACCGCCTGTGGTCCCAGGGGCGCAGTCTGGAGGACTACCTGGACGAGGCTGTCTTCGCGGGCGCCCAGGAGGTCACCATCGAGGCCACGCCCGAGGAGGTCGCCGAGTACGCCCGCTACCTCGACCGTTTCGTTGGCGGCCTGCCGCTGCAGAGGACGGCCGTCGAGGTGTGCTGAGGCCGCGCCCTCCTCGCTGAGCCCCGCCCTCAGCCGGCCCAGTGCGCCCAGACGGTCTGTCGTTGCGGCGGCGCCCACCCGGCATCGGGGGTGCCGACCTCCCCCGTGGCGGCGCTGACGACGAGCGCCGCCAGCCCCGGCTCGCCGCGCGCGGCGCAGTCATGAGCGAGCATGTGCAGCAGCGGCCCCATGTGCCGGGGCAGGACCAGCCCTCCGATGGCCTCCGACAGCTCGCCGTAGGTGAGCACGTCCCTCTCCCGTGCCGCCTCGATCAGCGCTGAGCGCGCACGCGCAGTGGCGAGTGCGAGCCTGGGCGTGAGCGTGTGCTGCCGCCGGCCCACCTGGTACCTCTCGCCGACGACGATCGCGAGCTCGAGACCCTCCAGGTACTCCTCGCCCGCCCCTGCCGGGTGCGCGTCCTGCCCTGTCATGGTCGCAGCCTACGCAGGGGCGGACCTGCGTCCTGGGAGCCGCCCGACCCCTGGCACACTAGCCCCATGAGCAGTGCCTCCCCCAGCGCGCAGTCCTTGCCCACCGTGCCCGTGCGCGGCGAGATCACGCTCGGCCAGTTCCTCAAGCTCGCGGGCCTGGCGGAGGACGGCGCCGAGGCGCGCATCGCCGTCCAGTCGGGCGATGTCCTCGTCAACGGCGAGACCGAGACCCGCCGTGGTCACCGTCTGGCCGACGGCGACGTCGTCGTCGTGGACCTGCCAACCGGCGAAGCCGGCGCCGTCGTCGCCGTCGAGACCTGAGACGTCACAAGCCTGAGACCTCACAGACCCGCGGCCGCTGCCCCCTCCCGGGCCTCAGCGCGACAGGCAGGCCGGGCCGAGCAGCGCCTTGATGTCTGAGTAGAAGGCCTGGCTGGCCTCCACCCGCAGGGACGAGTCCAGCTGCGTGCGCACCTCGCGCCCCGGGCTCGTGAGCGTCAGCCGCACCGGGCTCTCCCCCGGGTGCTTCTCCAGCACCGTGCGGAACTTCTCCACCAGCGGCCCCGTGCAGCGGTTGGTCGGCAGCGTGATCGTCACGGCCGCGCGCGAGGCGCTGGAGACGTCCGGGATCGTCAGCTCCTGCGCGTACAGGGCCACCTGGCCGTCGCGCCGGTTGAGCTTGCCGCGGATCGTCACGACGGTATCCGGCGCGAGCATGGTCGAGACCGTTTGGTAGGTGGCCGGGAAGAAGAGGCACTCCACGCTTCCGCCCAGATCCTCCACCTGGACGATCGCCCAGAGGTTGCCCTGCTTGGTCGTCTTGCGCTGCAGGGAGGTGATGAGCCCGGCGACCGTGACCATCGCGCCGTCGGGCCTCTCATCGTTGGACAGCAGGTCGGCGATCTCGGTGTCTGCGAGCTTGCCCAGCAGCCCCTCCAGACCCAGCAACGGGTGGTCGGAGACGTACAGGCCCAGCATGTCGCGCTCGTAGGCGAGCTTGTCCTTCTTGTCCCACTCGGGCAGGTCCGGAACCTCCGAGGAGAAGACCGGCCCCGAGGAGAAGGGGTCCTGCCCACCGCCGTCCCCCTCCCCCATGAGGGAGGCGAAGAGGTCGAACTGCCCGGCCGCCTCGTTGCGCTTGACGCCGATGATCTCGTCGACGAAGTCCTCGTGGCAGGCCTGCAGGGCCCGGCGCGACTTGCCGAGCGAGTCGAAGGCGCCGGCCTTGATGAGCGAGTCAATGGTGCGTTTGTTGCACACCACGGCAGGGACCTTGTCGAGGAAGTCCTCAAACGAGGTGTACAGTCCCTTGTCCGTGCGCGCCTCGACGATCCCGGCGACGACGTTCGCGCCGACGTTGCGCACCGCCCCCATGCCGAAGCGGATGTCCTCCCCGACGGCGGAGAACTGGGCACGTGAGGCGTTGACGTCCGGGGGAAGCACGCGGATATTCATGTGCCGGCACTCGCCCAGGTAGACAGCGAGCTTGTCCTTGTTGTCCTTCGCGCTGGTGAGCAGGGCCGCCATGTACTCGGTCGGGTAGTGGGCCTTGAGGTAGGCGGTCCAGTAGGTGACGACGCCGTAGGCGGCCGAGTGCGCCTTGTTGAAGGCGTACTTGGCGAAGGGCACCACGACGTCCCACAAGGCCTTGACCGACTCCTTGGAGAAGCCGTTGGCGACCATGCCTGCCTCAAACTCGACGTACATCTTCTCCAGGATGTCCATCTTCTTCTTGCCCATGGCCTTGCGCAGGGCGTCGGCCTTGCCCATCGTGAAGCCCGCCAGGTCGGTGGCGATCTTCATCACCTGCTCCTGGTAGACGATGAGGCCGTAGGTGTTACCCAGGATTGGGTCGAGGGCGTCCTTGAGCTCGGGGTGGATGGGAACGATCTCCTGCTGGCCGTTCTTGCGCAGCGCGTAGTTCGTGTGGGACTCCGCGCCCATGGGGCCGGGCCGGTAGAGGGCGCCGACGGCGGAGATGTCCTCGAAGTTGTCGGGGCGCATGAGGCGCAGGAGCGTGCGCATGCCGCCGCCATCGAGCTGGAAAACGCCCAGGGTCTCACCGCGCGCGAGCAGCTGGTAGGTCTCGGGGTCGTCGAGGCCGACGTGGTCGATGTCCAGCGGCTCCTTGCCGTTGGCGACGATGTTGTCCAAAGCGTCGGAGATGACCGTGAGGTTGCGCAGGCCCAGGAAGTCCATCTTGAGCAGGCCCAGGTGCTCACAGGTCGGGTAGTCGAACTGGGTGATGTAGGCACCGTCCTGGAGGCGCTGCATCATGGGGATGACGTCGGTCAGCGTCTGGGAGGACATGATGACGGCGCAGGCGTGCACGCCCCACTGGCGGGTGACACCCTCCAGGCCCATGGCGAGCTCGACGATCTTCTGGGCGTCCGGGTCCCCGGCGTGCAGCTCGCGGAACTCCTGGGCCTCGCCGTAGCGCTCGTCCTTGGTGTCGAAGATGCCCTTGAGGGTGATGTCCTTGCCCATGATGGTGGGCGGCATCGCCTTGGTGAGCTTGTCGCCGACGGCGTAGGGGTAGCCCATGACGCGGCTGGCGTCCTTGAGGGACTGCTTGGCCTTGATGACGCCGTAGGTGACGACCTGGCTGACCTTGTCCGAGCCGTACGTGTTCTTGACGTACTCGATGACTTCCTCACGCCTGCGCTCGTCGAAGTCGACGTCGATATCAGGCATGGAGATGCGCTCAGGGTTGAGGAAGCGCTCAAAGATCAGGCCGTGCTCGATGGGGTCGAGCTCGGTGATGCCCATGGCGTAGGCAACGATGGAGCCCGCGCCGGAGCCGCGGCCGGGCCCGACGCGGATGCCGTGGTCCTTGGCCCAGTTGATGTAGTCGGCGACGACGAGGAAGTAGCCGGGGAAGCCCATCTGGACGATGACACTGATCTCGTACTCGGCCTGGCGGCGCCGGTCCTCGGGGATGGCGCCGTGGTAGCGGCGCTCCATGCCGCGCCAGCACTCCTTGACGAACCACGAGTCCATGGTCTCACCCTCGGGGACGGGGAAGACGGGCATGAAGGAGGCGCCCTCGTCGACGGTGCGGAAGGAGACGTCGCACTGCTCTGCGACCAGGAGCGTGTTGTCGCAGGCCTCAGGCATCTCCTTGAAGAGCTCTCTCATCTCCCGGCCGGGGCGCAGGTAGTAGGTGGGACCGCCGTCGAACTTGAAGCGGTCCGGGTCGCTCAGGACGGAGCCGGAGTTGATGCACAGCATCGCGTCCTGGATCGTGGCGTCCTCGGGACGCACGTAGTGGGAGTCGTTGGTGGCGATGAGCGGGGCGCCGAGCTCCTTCGACAGACGCAGCAGGTCTGTGGTGACCCGGGTCTCGATCTCGAGCCCGTGGTCCATGAGCTCGACGTAGAAGTAGTCCTTGCCGAAGATGTCCTGCAGCTCGCCGGCGCAGCGGCGGGCCTCGTCCCACTGCCCCAGGCGCAGGCGGGTCTGGATCTCGCTCGAGGGGCAGCCGGTGGAACCGATGAGACCGGCGGCGTGGCGCGACAGGAGCTCGCGGTCCATGCGCGGGGCCTTGCCCCACTGGCCCTCGAGGGAGGCGTAGGAGTCCATGCGCATGAGGTTGTGCAGGCCCTCATCATTGCGGGCCAGCAGCGTCAGGTGCGTGTAGGAGCCGCGGGCGGAGACGTCGTCTGAACGTTGGGACTCATCGCCCCAGAAGACGCGGGTCTTGTCGAAGCGGCTCGTGCCCGGGGTCATGTAGGCCTCGACGCCGATGATCGGCTTGATACCGGCCTTCTTTGCCGCCGCGTAGAACTCGTAGGCGCCGAACATGTAGCCGTGGTCGGTGATGGCCAGAGCGCGCTGCCCCAGACGCTTGGCCTCGGCGATGTAGTCCTTGATCTTCCCCGCGCCGTCGAGCATCGAGTAGTCCGTGTGCACGTGCAGGTGGACGAAGTCGTCCATGGGGGCCTCGGTGCTCATGTCCGTCATGGAACTCATCCTAGGTGCGGTCACCGAGACGCTCGATGCCCAGTCGGTCACGTCCGACGGCGAGGGCCGGATTGGGCGGAGACCGTCTCGTCATCGATGACGGTGCGTGCCATGTCGCGGTGCCGGATCCCGGCGTCGAGATGGCGCCCGCAGTGGGATGCTGAGGTGGTCGAGGTCCCGAGGGATCATCGGTGCTGCTTTCCGGCTGCGCCCCGCAGGCGGGTCAGCGCAGGACGGAGATGTCGCGCAGGACGTCGAGGGCGTGGACCAGGTCCTCGGGATACTCGGAGCGGAAGGTCATCCACTGCCCCGTGACCGGGTGGGCGAGACCAAGCGCGCAGGCGTGAAGCCACTGGCGCACGATCCCGGTGCGCTCGCTGAGCTTGGGGTCGGCGCCGTAGGTCGCGTCGCCCACGCAGGGGTGGCCGACGGCGGCCATGTGGACGCGGATCTGGTGCGTGCGGCCGGTCTCGAGGTGCACCTCAACCAGGTCCGCCGTCGGCATGGACTCGATGACGTCGTAGTGGGTAACGGACTCGCGCCCGCCGTCGATGATCGCCATCCTCCACTCACGGCCGGGGTGACGTCCGATCGGCGCCTCGATCGTGCCGGAGGAGGGGTCGAGGTGGCCCTGAACGAGGGCGTGGTAGATCTTGTCGACCGTGTGCTCGCGGAAGGCCCGCTTGAGCACGGAGTAGGCGCGCTCTCCCTTGGCTACGACCATGACGCCCGAGGTGCCCACGTCCAGACGTGAGACGATGCCCTGACGCTCGGCAGCGCCCGAGGTCGCCACACGCACGTGCATGGCCTTGAGGGCGCCGAGCACGTCGGGGCCGTCCCAGCCCATCGAGGGGTGCGCGGCCACGCCCGCCGGCTTGTCGACGACGATGATGTCCTCGTCCTCATAGAGGATCCCCATGCCCTCGACGGGGGTGGCGACGGGCTCAACGGGGCGCGGGTCCGGCATGTCGACCTCGAGGAGGGCGCCGGCGCGCAGGCGGTCGGATTTGCTGAGTGCGGCACCGTCCAGGCGCACGCCGCCCTCGGCGCAGATCTCCCCGGCCCTGGTGCGAGACAGTCCGGTCATACGGGCCAGGGCGGCGTCGACGCGCTCGCCGGTGAGCCCGTCGGGCACGGGCATCAGGCGCAGGCTCATGCCTGCTGCGTCCCGTCCGCGACCTCCTGAGAGGATACCGCGAGCTCCTCAGCCGTATCCTCCGGCTCCTCGGACTCCTCGGCCCCCTCGAGCTCCACAGACTCTTCGGGCTTCTCAGACTCCTTGCTGCGCCCGGCGCGGCTGCCGTCGATCTCAAGACCGTACAGGCTCAGCACCATGATGACGCCGGCCGCGGCCACGATGGCGATGTCGGCGACGTTGCCGACGAACAGGCCCCCGTAGTCGATGAAGTCGACGACGTGGCCGCGCAACGCCCCGGGGGACCTGAGGAGGCGGTCGATGAGGTTTCCGACGGCGCCGCCGAGCACGAGACCGAGCGCGATGGCCCACCACCGAGAGCCCAGGCGCCTGGAGACCCGCAGGACGACGACGGTGACGGCGGTCGCGATGAGGGTAAAGAACCAGGTCTGCCCGGTGGCGAAGGAGAAGGCGGCACCGGGGTTGCGCAGCAGGACGAGTCCGAGTAGGTCTCCAAGCACCGCGACGCGCCGCCCGTCGGCCAGAGCGCTGACGGCCCAGGCCTTGGTGCCCTGGTCAATGAGGACGACGACGACGGCGAGCACCCACAGGAGGCGGACGTGGTCGGTGCGACGGGTCCGGTCGGTAGGTGCGGCGGAACGGGGCGTGTCCTGGGCTGACGGTGTCATGGGTCCTCTCGGGTGTCTCACACCGCGAGGGCGGCGGCCCCATGCTGGGGTCACCGCCCTCGCGGGTTGGTCATGGCCGCCGTCGTGGCGGTGACAGGTGATAGTAGAGCAACGCGGGGTCACAGAGGCCCGGTGCCGCCGTCCGGGCCGTCCTCGACGGTGGTGAGGAGGTTCTGCAGGTAGCTCTTGAGGCGAGTGCGGTAGTCGGACTCGAAGCGGCGCAGCTCGTCGATCTTGTGCTCGAGGCCGGAGCGCTCCTTCTCGAGCTGGGCGAGGGTGCGGTTGCGCTGGTCCTCGGCCTCGCGAATAATCGACTCTCCGGTGGTGCGGGCCTCGGAGATGATGCGCTCACCCTCGGCCCGGCCGTTGGAGACGTGCTCGTCGTGCAGGCGCTGGGCCAGCTCGAGCATGCCGGAGACCGCGTTGGGGTCCTCGGCGCCATCGGCGGAGCCGAGCGCGGCCACGGGGGCCTGCGGGGCGGCGGGAACCTGCACGGGGACAGGGGCGGAGATGGGCTCGCCCTGGCCGAGCTCGGTGATGCGAGCGTTGGCGGCCTCGAGGCGGGCCTTGAGGTCGGCATTCTCCGCCTCAAGCTGACGCATCGCCTCCACGACCTCATCGAGGAATTCATCGACCTCGTCCTGCTCGTAACCCTCGCGGAATTTGGTCGCCTGGAACTTCTTGTTGAGGACGTCGTCTGCGGACAGCAGCGTCATTGTCGTCACCTCGGTGTCGTTGCGGACATGTCGCGAGCACCAGCAATCCAGGTACTCATGCTGACAGGTTACCTGAACTCAAGGTTCAGGCGTACCGACAACGTCAACCTAGTGCGCCTTCTCACCAGGAAGCCGCTGATGAACGGCGTCCGCGGATGAGAGTCACGGAGCTCTAACCAAGCCGGGCGACAAGGCCCAGCAAGCCCTGGAACAGGATGATACCGACATAGAGAGCGAGGAAACTCATGTCGATACCCACCCCGCCCAGGTGCACGGCGGGCACCACCCGACGCAACGCTCTCAGGGGAGGATCCGTCAGCGCGTAGACGAGATTCGCCAAGATGAGAACGACGCCGGTAGGACGCCACTGGCGGGCGAGCATCTGCACCCAGTCGAGGACGACCCGTCCGAGCAGCACCAGGAGGTAGAGGCTCAGGAGACTGCGCAGGATGAGGATGATGGCAGCGAGAGCGCTCACGGGGCTCAGCTCTGGTTGAAGAATCTGCTGCTCTCCTCGGCCTGCTCCCCGCCGTCGATCTCAACGGTGGCGGGAGTCAGGAGAAAGACCCGGGGGGTGACGCGCTCGATGGCGCCGTTGAGCCCGAAGACGAGACCGGCGGAGAAGTCAACCATGCGGCGCGCATCCGCCTCACCCATGTGGGTGAGGTTGATGATGACGGGCACGCCGTCGCGGAAGGCCTCGCCGATGACGCGCGCCTCGTTGTAGGTGGTGGGGTGCACGGTGACGATACGACGCAGGTCGGGCACCGCAACGGGCGCCTCGTCCTCGAAGGCGGCGTAGGCAGGTCCGGCCTCGTAGCCGTTGTCGGCGTAGGGCGCCTCATAGGCCTCGTCGTAGTCCTCCTCGACGGGCTGGGAGTAGCCGAGGAAATTGGTCATCTTGTGCAGCGCGCTCATGTCGTGGGCTCCTGTGTGCTTGCCGGTCCCCTCGCGGCCCGGACGTGCTGACGTTATCGGGCACCAGTGGGCGCGGCGGCGATTGCCGTCGGCGTGTCACTGTGCTGGCGCTGGTGTGGCGGGGGTTGTCGCCCGACGACGACGCCGGCGAGGCGTCCCGTCCTGCCGTCGCGGCGGTAGGAGTAGAAGCGCTCCTCCTCCAACGTGCACCAGCCGGGGTGCTCGATGCGGCGCACGCCGAGCCGGGTGAGCTGGGCGATGACTCCGGCGGCGACGTCGAGGCCGGGGGTGCCCCAGCGGGTCGTGGTCGCACAGGCCGGTTCGATCGCGGCACCGTCGTCGCGCAGCTGCTCGGGGACCTCGTAGCACGAGCCACAGACACACGGTCCGACGGCGGCCCACAGGTCCGCCGGGTCGGCGCCGCGGCGGGTGAGGGTGTCGATGGCAGCGGGCACGACGCCGTCGAGCATGCCGCGGCGTCCGGCGTGGACGGCGGCGGTGAGCGTCCCATCACCGGTGGCGAGCAGGAGGGGCACGCAGTCGGCGACCATGACGGCGGCGGCGTGGGCGGCGGGCGCGCGGCCGTGCTTGAGGTCGAGCACGAGGGCATCAGCGGTGGGCACCTCGTTAGCTGTGGCGAGGGAGGTGACAGAGGCGTCTGCAGCGACGGTTGCGACAACGGTGGAATGGACCTGGTTCATCCAGGCGATGGTGGGAGCCCCGGCCCCGGTGGCCCCTGCGATGGCGTGGGCGAGAGCGCGCCGGTGGGCCAGGACCCGGTTCTCGTCGTCGCCGACGTGCAGGGCGAGGTTGGTGCCGGCGTAGGGGTCGGTCCCACTGACGGGCGGGGCCCCCGCGCCACGGGTGGTGAAGAACCCGCGGGCGCCGGGGCCCAGCCCGACCTTGAGCAGCTCGATGGCGGCGGTGGCCGTCAATGGCTGGGCCTGCTCAGCGCAGGAAGTCCGGCAGGTCGATCTCGTCGACCTCGGCGTCAGCCCCCAGGACGCGGGGGACCTCAAGCTCGGGCGACGCCTCGGGCAGGGACTCGTCAACGTAGGCGGGGACCTCGCTGGTGACCGGGACGGCGGGCTCGGCAGCCACGGGCACCGCCGGAGCGGGCACCTGCGCCACCGGCCGGGTCACGGTGTGCTCAGCGGCGTGGACACCGGAGCGGGACGTCGAGCGCCCGGGGGCGGGCACCGGGGAGCGCGGCGCCGAGGCCGTGGTCTCGACGTGACCTGTGGAGGCGGAGGGCACGGGCTCGGAGTCGAAGCCGGCGGCGATGACGGTGACGCGGACCTCATCGCCGAGGGCACCGTCCACAACGTTGCCGAAGATGATGTTGGCCTCGGGATGGACGGACTCGCGCACGAGATTGGCGGCCTCGGAGATCTCGAAGAGGCCGAGGTCGCTGCCGCCCTGGAAGAAGAGCAGCACGCCGTGGGCGCCGTCGATGGAGGACTCGAGCAGCGGGGAGGAGATGGCCTGCTCGGTGGCGGCCAGCGCGCGGCCCTCGCCGGTGGCGGAGCCGATGCCCATGAGGGCGCTGCCGGCATCCTGCATGACGGACTTGACGTCGTTGAAGTCGACGTTGATGAGTCCGGGGGTGGTGATGAGCTCGGTGATGCCCTGCACGCCCTGGAGCAGGACCTTGTCGGCCTGCTTGAAGGCCTCGACGACGCTGATGTTGCGGTCGGCGATCTGCAGGAGGCGGTCGTTGGGGATGACGATGAGGGTGTCGACCTCGGCGCGCAGGTTGGCGACGCCGTCCTCGGCCTGGGTGGCGCGGCGACGTCCCTCGAAGGCGAAGGGGCGGGTGACGACGCCGATGGTCAGGGCTCCGATGGTGCGGGCGACCTGGGCGACGACGGGGGCGGCGCCGGTGCCGGTGCCACCGCCCTCACCGGCGGTGACGAAGACCATGTCGGCGCCCTCGAGGGCCTCGCGGATGTCGTCCTCGTGGTCCTCGGCCGCCTTCTTGCCGATGGAGGGGTCGGCTCCGGCGCCGAGACCGCGGGTGAGGTCGCGGCCGACGTCGAGCTTGGTGTCGGCGTCGGACATGAGCAGCGCCTGGGCGTCGGTGTTGACGGCGATGAACTCCACGCCACGCAGGCCCGCCTCGATCATGCGGTTGACGGCGTTGACACCGCCGCCACCGACACCGACGACCTTGATGACTGCCTGGTAGTGCTGGGTCTCCGCCACTGCTGCCTCCGCGTCCGCGAGCCCGGTGGGCTCCCCTCAACCCTCAACCTCAGGTGAAGGTTTATACTTATGTCATTCTTCCGATGACGGGACCAACGCTAGGGGGCACCGGCGCCCTGCCCGCGGATTTGCCTCGGCGTGTTCGCGAGTCCCGCCTGACCTTTGCGTCGCCCTCCTGTCGCCGTCCCCTCGCAACCCGATCCCTCAGGCGTCCCGCGGGTGGCCCTCAGGCCGTCGTCGGGCTGTGCGGGCTCGAGACGTCATAGGTGCGTGCCTCACGCGTGAGCAGTGAGAGCAGCACCTCCGCCTTGAGCGTCGACTGGGAGGTGTCGCCCCAGAACACCGTCGCCCCGTTGGCGAGCACGAGCGTCACCTGCCCCGTGGCGGAGGCCGAGGCGCCGGTCACCTGCGCCCGTGTCGTGGCGTCCAGGCTGCCGACGACGAGCGCCACCGCCGTCACCTGGTCCTCACCCAGGGGCTCATCCCCCTCCTGAGTGATGAGGGCGGTGCCCGAGGGAACGGCGTCGACGACCTCGAGGACAACGGCCTCGCCGTCGAGCACCTCGTAACCGGCCTCCGTCTGACGTGCCGCCACCGGCACACGCATCGTCAGCGCGACCTCCACACCGTGCGGCCATGAGCGCGTCACCCGGGCCGAGCGCACCCGCACGAGCTCCTGCGCCACCTGCTGGCCCATGCCGGACAGGTCCAGGCGCACAAGTGAGGTGCCGTCGTACCCGGCGAGCGCCTCACGCACCTGGGAGACCTCCACCGTCCCATCCGAGCCGGTGATCCGCACCTCCTCGCTGCGCAGTGCCAGCAGCGGGGAGAAGCCGATCCCCCACACGAGGGCCGCGGCCGTCACCAGCACGGCCAGCACCCTGCCCAGCCGGTGCAGCCTCAGCCGACGCTTGGCATGCTCACGCTCACGACGCCGCTCCTCCAGGCCCGTGGACACCACACGGTCCCGGCCCCTGCGCGCATCGCCCGCCGAGTCCTGCACCAGCTCACGGCGTCGACGTCCAAAGAGGCTCAGGGCCCTGCCCGGCGCACCGCTCCGGTGACCCTCCGGCGCATCGGCCCCCCGACGGGTCCCGGCACCCGGGCGGCTGCGGATGGAGTCCCGCAGGCGCGTCCCCGTGCACACGCGGTGGCTGCCGGATCCCACGTGGGTCTCCTCAGGCACGGCGACGGCGTCGGACCCGGAGGGCTCAGCGTGCCCGAATGGCTCGTCAAAGCCTCCTGCCTTGTCGGTACTGACCGGCAGCTCCGGTCGCGGCACCCCCGGCCTCCTCATGACCTGCTCCTGTCCGCCAGGTGCGCCAGGACGACATCCGCCATCTGCGTGATGTCGCCCGCGCCGACAGTGAGCACGAGGTCACCGCTGCGGGCCCCGTCGGCCAGCGTCCGGGCGGCCTCGACGCGGTCCGCCACGTAGCGGGCCCCGCCGGGCACACGCGAGGAGACGGTCTGCCCGGACACGTGCGGGTACTGCTCCTGGGTCTCGCGCGCCGGGTACACCGCCGTGACGACCACGTCGTCCGCCAGGCCCAGAGCTTCGCCAAAGCGGTCGGCGAAGGTGAGGGTGCGGGAGAACAGGTGGGGCTGGAAGAGCACGAGCACCCGCCCGCCACGCTCCTGGGCCACGGCGCGCGCCGCGGTGAGCAGCGCGGTGATCTCTGTCGGGTGGTGGGCGTAGTCGTCCACCACCCGGACCCCGGCGACCTCGCCACGGTCCTCGAAGCGCCGTCCTGTGCCCCTGAAGATGCCCAGCCCGGCGGCCATGGCCTCGGCGTCGACGCCGAGCTCGAGGCCTGCCGCCCAGGCACCCGCCGCATCGAGGGCCACGTGGTCGCCCGGAACGGCGAGGCGCACCTCGGCGCTCACGTCGGCCACGGCCGAGCCATCAGCCCCGGCGACCCAACGGGTCAGGCGCGAGCGGGTCGAGCCTCCGGTGCGCCCGAGGATGGAGAGCTGGATGTGTCCCTCGCCCACAAGCTCCCCGCCGGGCAGGCTGGAGGGCGCGCCGGCACCGAAGGTGACCACGCGCAGACCTTGGAGCGCGGTGCTCATGGCCAGGCGCAGGGCTCCGAGGTCATCCGAGCAGGCGATGAGCAGCCCGCCGGGCACGAGACGGTGGGCGAAGTCCACGAAGGCCTGCTCGAAGGCCTCGGTGGTGCCGTACCGGTCGAGGTGGTCCGGCTCGACGTTGGTGACAACCTCGATTGCGGGCGTGTAGCTGAGGAAGGAGGCGTCGGACTCGTCGGCCTCTGCGACGAAGGCCTCGCCGGTGCCCACGTGCGCGCCGCTGCCGAGCGCACTCACCACTCCCCCGACCGCGAAGGACGGGTCCTCGCCCGTCTGGGTCAGGGCCTCGGCGAGCATCCCGGAGGTCGTCGTCTTGCCGTGAGCACCGGCGACCGCGACGAATCGGCGGCCGATGGCAGCCAGGGCGAGGGCCTGGGAGCGGTGCAGCACCTCCTGGCCCCGCTCACGAGCGGTGGCCAGCTCCGGGTTCGAGTCCTTGATGGCGGTCGAGACGACAACGACGGCGTCCTCGGGCACGTTCGCGGCTGCGTGGCCAAGGACGACTCCCAGGCCCATGTCCGCCAGCCGCTCGAAGGCCGTCCCGCCGTTGGCGTCCGAGCCCGTCACGCGGGCGCCCTGCTCGGCCAGGAGCTCGGCGACCACGCTCATGCCGGCGCCGCCCACCCCGATGAGGTGGAAGGCGCGGCCGGCCAGAGGCCGGTCCTCCACGTGGGCTGCGGTCATGCTCGGTCTCCTTCAGCCGCGGCGGGCGGCGATGGTACGGATGAGGTCGGCCAGGCGCGCGGCGCCGTCGCGCACTCCGGTGGAGGCGGCGGCCGCGGACATATCGGCGCGTCGGGCCGGGTCGGTCAGCAGCGTCGTGAAGCCGGTGACGTCGTTGTCCGTCAGGTCGGCGTCGGCAACGAGGAGCCCTCCCCCGGCGGCCACGCAGTCGGCGGCGTTGAGGCGCTGCTCGCCGTTGCCCACGGGCAGGGGCACGTACAGGGCGGGCAGGCCCAGGGCCGTGAGCTCGGCGACCGTGCCGGCGCCGGAGCGGCAGATGACGCCGTCGGCGCAGGCGTAGGCCTGCTCCATGGCGTTGAGGTAGTCCATCACGTGGTAGCGCTCGGCGAGGTCTGCGGCCGCCCGCCCTGAGGCAACAGCCTTCTCAAGGGCGGCGCGCACGGGCGCGTCCTTGTCCCGGCCGGTCAGGTGCAGGACCTGGACATCGCCGGGCAGCCCGCCCATCGCCTGGGCCATGACCTCATTGAGGTGCAGGGCGCCGAGCGAGCCGCCGGTGACGAGCAGCGTGGGCCTGCCGGGGTCCAGCCCGAGGACGGCGGCGCCCTCGGCCCGGGCGGCGCGCGCGCCCTCCTCGGTGGTGCGGCGCTCAACGAGCCCGGCGATGGCCGGGCGCAGGGGCAGTCCCGTGGTCACCGTGCGTCCGCCGCGGCGCGGTGAGGCGGCCAGCGGGGTGGAGGCGAAGGTGCGGGCGACGGCCTGCGCCCAGCGGGCCCCGAGCCGGTTGGCCAGGCCGGGGCGGGCGTTCTGCTCGTGGATGACGACGGGGATCCCGGCGCGTCGGGCCGCCAGGTAGGCGGGGGTGGACACGTAGCCGCCAAAGCCGACGACGACGTCCGCCCCCACCTGCTCGATGGCGGCCAAGGCGGCGCGCACGGCGGTCGTCATCCGCCCGGGCAGGCGCAGCATGTCGGCACCGGGGCGGCGCGGCATGGGGACACGGGGCACGCGGGCGAGCTCGTAGCCGGCCTCGGGCACGAGGCGCGCCTCCAGGCCCTGGTCGGTGCCCAGCACGAGGATCTCGGTGCGCGCATCGCCTCCGGTGGCGGGGTCACGCAGGGCTGCGGCGGTGGCGAGCAGCGGGTTGACGTGGCCGGCCGTGCCACCTCCGGCGAGCAGGACCCGCAGCGGGGCGGGTGCGTCGGCCGCAGACGCCGGGCCGGCGGTGGTGTCATGAGGCACGGTTCCTCCTACGCGGTGCGATGACCGCAAGAGTACGGCGCACCGCGCCCGCCCTGGCGGCGAAGGCCTCCTCGGCCCCCGGCTCGTGGCGGGCGAAGGCGAGCAGCACGCCGACGGCGACCATGACGAGGACGAGGGAGGAGCCGCCGGCGCTGATGAGGGGCAGCGGCACGCCAAGGACGGGCAGCAGGCCGACGACGACGCTCATATTGACCAGGGCCTGGCCGACGATCCACATCATGATGCCGCCGGTGACGACCTTGACGTAGAGGTCATTCGAGCGGCGCATGAGCCGCAGGCAGCACCAGCCGACGATGAGGTACAGGGTGATCGTCAGCAGGGTGCCGGCGAACCCGAACTCCTCGCCGAGCACCGCGAAGATGTAGTCGGAGTCCGCCTGAGTGAGGTACCCCCACTTCTGGCGCGAGGAGCCCGGCCCCACGCCGGTCAGGCCCCCGGTGCCCAGGGCGTAGCGGCCATGGGTCGGCTGGTAGCCGATGTCGAGGGGGTCCGCGCCGTCGGGGTTGAGCCAGGCGTGGATACGGGCGCGCCGGTTGGCAGAGAGCATCGTGCCCACGCTGAAGCCGAGGGCACCCACAGTGCCGAGGCTGACGAACCATCCCCACCCAAGCCCGGCGAGCCACAGGCAGGCGGCGGTGACGAACACGAGAATGACGACGGTGCCGAGGTCTCCGCCTCCCAGGACGAGCCCAACGGCGATGCCCACGGGCAGCAGCACGCGCAGCGCGACAGAGCGCACCCCCTTAAGCCAGTGGGGTTTGGCGGCGGCGACCCACCCGATGTAGAGGGAGACCCCGAGCTTGACGAGCTCGGAGGGCTGGAAGGTGCCGATGATGGGGATCCTCACCCAGTTGCAGTTGCCTCCGGCGCAGTAGCGGGTGGCGGGCACGAAGACGAAGATCTGGGCGATCGCGGCAAGCCCCAGCATTGCGATGGACAGGCGCTTGATCCAGCGGATCGGGGTCTTCGAGACCAGGGTCATGGCCACCAGTGCGGCCACCGCGATGGCGAGGTAGCGCCAGAAGAAGATGAAGGGGCTCCCCTCCTGCACGGCGGCGTCGGCCCCGGAGGCCGCGGCCTGCGCGGCGGCATCGGCCGCCACGGTCACCGACTGCACGGAGAAGACCATGATGAGTCCGAGGGTGAGCAGGGAGAGCGTGGTGATAAGCAGCGCGTAGTAGGACAGCGTCGTCCTCTCGCCCTCGAGGGGCCCATCGGAGGCGTTCAGGCGCCGACGCAGCCAGGTGAGTGGCCCCTCGGAGACGCGAGGCCTGCCAGCGGCCATCCGGGCTGAGTTCCGGGCCGTGTTCCGGGCGGGAGACGCACTCACTGCCGTGTCCCCTCGTCAGCCAGGCGCTGAGCGGCCGCGGCGAAGAGGTCACCGCGCTCGGCGTAGGAGCGGAACTGGTCCCAGGAGGCGGCGGCGGGGGCGAGGATGACCGTGTCGCCGGGGTGGGCCAGACTCGCGGCGGCGCGCACGGCGGCGTCCATGACGGCCGCACCCTCGCCGTCGGGCACCTGGACCAGGGGCAGGTCGGGGGCCCCGTCCCGCAGGGCGGCGACGACGGCCTCCTGCTCGCGCCCCAGCACGACCGCGGCACGCAGGCGAGAACGGACCCGCGTGACCAGCTCGTGCAGGTCGGCGCCCTTGGTGTCCCCGCCGACGAGCCACACGGCACTGCCCTCGGGCAGCCCGGTGAGCGCAGCCCGGGCGGAGTGGGTGTTCGTGGCCTTGGAGTCATCCACCCAGGTCACGCCGTCGGCCTGGGCGACGGTGACGAGACGGTGGGCCCCCGGGGTGTAGGCGCGCAGCCCTCGGGCGACCGCCTCCGGGTCGGCCTGGACGGCGTCGTGGCTCATGGCCAGGGCCGCGGCCGCCAGGGCGTCGGCCACGACGTGGGCGGGCAGTCGGCCGACGTCACCGCCCGGGGCCAGGTGGGCGAGGTCGGTCAGGGTGGCGAGCTCGAGCCCGTGGCTGCGGCGGTCGTCGTGCCAGCCGCGGTCGATGAGGACGTCCTCGACAAGACCGAGCTGGCCCAGGCCCGGGACCGCCAGGCCGAAGCCGATGGCCCGGCAGCCCTCGACGACGTCGGCCTGCTCGACCATCGCCAGGGTGGCGGCGTCGGCGAGGTTGTAGACGGCGGCGCGGCGGGCGCGGGCGTAGACGCGGGCCTTGTCCGCGGTGTAGGCGTCCTGGCCGCCGTGCCAGTCGAGGTGGTCGGCGGCAACGTTGAGGCAGGAGGCGGCCAGAGGGCTGAGTGTGCGGGTCGTGTGCAGCTGGAAGCTGGACAGCTCGACGGCCAGGACGTCGCTGCGGCCCTCGGCCACCACGCTGATGGCCGGGAGGCCGATGTTGCCCACCGCCGGGGCCTCAAGGCCTGCGGCGCCCAGCATCGAGGAGAGCATGCCGACGGTGGTGGTCTTGCCGTCGGTGCCGGTGACGGTGATCCAGGGCGCCTGCGGCCGGGTGGCCTGCTGCAGGCGCCAGGCGAGTTCGATCTCGCTCCAGGTCTCGATGCCGACGGCGGCCGCGGCCGCCATGACGGGGCCGGTGGCGGCCACGCCCGGGGAGACGATGAGCAGGCGGAGGTCCGCCTCGGTGACGGCCCGGGCGACCTGCTCGTCGTTGCCGGCCCTGGCCTCAACGACCGGTCCGCTGCGGCGCACGTCGAGCGCCTCCAGGGCCTCCTCGCGCGCGTCGAAGGCGCTCACGCGGGCGCCGTAGGTGGCCAGGACGTCGATGACGGCCAGGCCCGTGCGCCCGAGCCCGACGATGCCGACCCGCGCGTCCCTGAGGTCGCGGATGAGGTTGGTGCTGCTCACGTGTCCTCGCTCACGATCGGTGGTAGGTCGCACTCGTGCTCAGGACACGAGGTACTCGGCGTAGAACAGGCCCAGGCCTGCCACGACGCACACCCCGCAGATGATCCAGAAGCGGATGACGACGTTGACCTCACTCCAGCCGCCGAGCTCGAAGTGGTGGTGGAAGGGCGCCATGCGGAAGACCCGTTTGCCGGTGGTCTTGAAGGAGAGCACCTGGATGACATCGGACAGGACCTCGGCGAGGAAGAGACCGCCGATGACGACGGCCAGGAACTCGGTGCGGGTGAGGATCGACAGTCCGGCGAAGGCCCCGCCCAGCGCGAGGGAGCCGGTGTCGCCCATGAAGATCTTCGCCGGGGAGGCGTTCCACCACAGGAAGCCGAAGCAGGCGCCCATGAGGCCGGCGGCGATCATCGCCAGATCGCGCGGGTCGCGGGTCTCATAGCACATGGTGGCCACGACGTCGGGGTGGGCGTGCAGGCAGGACTGGTTGGACTGCCACACGCCGATGAGCGTGTAAGCGGCGAAGACCATGGCGGAGCTGCCGGCCGCGAGGCCGTCGAGGCCGTCGGCGAGGTTGACCGCGTTGGACCAGGCGGTGATGAGGAAGTTCGCCCAGATGACGAAGAGGATGACCCCGAGGACCATCCCGCCGGCGGCCAGGTCGAGGTTGGAGTCGCGGGCGAAGGAGATGGCGGTCGAGGCGGGGGTGAGTCCGTTGCGGTCGGCGAAGCTCAGCCCGGCCACGGCAAAAACGATGCCGATGACGGCCTGCCCGACAACCTTCTGCCAGGCCTTGAGACCGAGGGAGCGCTGTCGGGCGATCTTGGCGAAGTCGTCCATGAAGCCGATGAGACCCAGTCCGACGATGAGGAAGAGCAGGAGCACGCCCGAGGCCCGGGGTACGCGTGTCTCGATGAGGTTGGCGACCGCGTAGCCGAGCACGGTGGAGATGATGATGATGAGGCCGCCCATGGTGGGCGTGCCGCGCTTGGTGATGTGCCCCTCGGGTCCGTCCTGGCGGATGAACTGGCCGTACTGACGCTGCTGAAGGAAGCGGATGAGCAGGGGTGTGCCCAGCAAAGTGCCGACAAGGCCGACAAGGGCCGACACGAGGATCGCGGTCATCGGGAGGACGCCTCCTTCGCACTGGCGCTCAGGTAGTCGGCCAGACGCCAGGCGCCTGAGCCGTTCGACCCCTTGACCAGGACGGCGTCGCCGTCGCGCAGGGGCGTGTCCGCTGAGCCGATGAGCGCGATGGCGGCGTCGGCGTCGGGCATCTCGACCGTCTGGATCCCACGGGAGCGGGCGGCGTCCGCGGCGGGGGCGGCGCCCGGGCCGATGGTCAGGAGCAGGGCCGCACCGGCCTCGGCTGCGAGCTCGCCGGTGCGGGCGTGATCGGCCTCGCAGGAGGCGCCCAGCTCGAGCATCTCGGAGACGACGACGACGCGCCGCCGCTCACCGGCCAGCGCCGGCAGGGCGGCCAGGGAGGCGGTCATGGAGTCGATGTTGGCGTTGTAGGCATCGTCGATGACGAGCAGGTCCATGGCGGGGGCGCCGCCGATGGCCTCGAGGTGGGCCTCGTGGACGTCCATGCGGTGGGGGCTCTCCAGGCGGGCACTGCCCAGGGACTCGGCGACGGCGTCGGCCTCCACCCCGGCCGCCAGGGCCAGGCCGGCGGCGGCGAGGGCGTTGACGACGTTGTGGGCGCCGGGCAGGGCCAGGCGCACTCGGCGGGGCGCCGTGAGCCCCGGCAGGTGCAGGTCGAGCACGGCGTGGGCCTGGGCGTCGAGCTCGACGTCGGTGGCGCGCAGGTCGGCCGCCTCGTCGCCGGTGGCGGAGAAGGTGAGGACCTCGGCGGGGGCGAGCTCGGCCATGGCGGCGGCGCGCGGGTCGTCGAGGTTGAGCACGGCGGTGCCGGTGGGCAGCAGCCCGCGGATGATCTCGGCCTTGGCTGTGGCGACGCCGTCGACGGTGCCGAAGCCACCCATGTGGGCGTGGCCAACCGTGAGGACGGCGGCGGCGTCCAGCGGGGCCAGGGCAGTGAGGTAGTCGATGTGCCCGGGGCCCGAGGAGCCCATCTCGAGGACGAGGTAGCGGGTGGACTCATCGGCGGCCAGCACCGTCAGCGGCAGGCCGATCTCGTTGTTGAAGGAGGCCACCGGTGCCACGGTGGGCGCCTGGGCGGCGAGGAGCTGGCGGGTGAGGTCCTTCGTCGTGGTCTTGCCGACGCTGCCGGTGATACCGACGACGGTGAGGGCCTCGCCGCGTGCCGCGGCGCGCTCGCGCAGGTCTGCCAGATGGGCGCGGGCAATGGCGCCCAGGGCCTCAACCGTGTCCGCCACGAGGATGAGGGGCAGGGCCTCGGGGGCGATGCCGGCCTCAGCCAGTGCCTGGCGGGCGGCGGCGAGGTCGGACACGAGCGCGGCCACACCGTCCTGGGTGACGACGCCGGCCACGTGGGCGTGGCCGTCGGTGCGCTCACCGGCAATGGCGACGAACAGGGCGCCGGGGCCGGCCTGACGGGAGTCGGTGACGAGGGCGGTCACTACACGCCCCTCGACCTCTTCCAGGACCTCGGGGGGTGCGATGAGGGTGCCGCCGGCCATGGCGGCGAGCTCGCACAGGGTGCGTGTCATCATGCCAACGGCCCCCACTTGGCCTCGACGGCCTCGCGCATGACGGGGGCGTCGTTGTAGCGGATGAACTCGTCGGCCATCTCAAGGAAGGGCTCGTGGCCCTTGCCGGTGACGATGACGGTGTCCTCGGGGCCGCACAGCTCGACGCCCCGGCGCACGGCGTCACCGCGCCAGGTGGTGATCTCCTCGACGCCGTCAAGGTCGGGGCGCACGCGGCGCACGCCCTCCAGGACGGCGTTGCGGATGAGCTGGGGATCCTCGCTGCGCGGGTTCTCGTCGGTGACGACGAGCAGGTCGGCCAGGCGGGCCGTGACCTCACCGAGCATGGGCCGCTTGCCCTGGTCGCGGTCGCCGTCGGAACCGAAGACGACGATGAGGCGACCCGGGGTGATCTGGCGCACGGCCCGCAGGGTCAGATCCATGGCGTCGGGCGTGTGGGCGAAGTCGACGATGCAGGTGCCGCGCACGCCATCGCGCTGGCTGATGCGCTGCATGCGGCCGGGGACGTTGTGGGCGTGGGCCAGGGCCTCGACGGCGGTGTCGGCGCCGACCCCGGCGCGGCGGGCCATGACGAGGGCGAGGGCGGCGTTCTGGACGTTGACGAGGCCGGGCAGCGGGCAGGAGGCCTCGATGTGCTCGCCGCCGGGACCGTGCAGGACGAAGGTGGTGGCGGCGTCGGTCATGGAGACGGTGGCGTCGGTGACCCACCAGTCGGTGCCCTCGGCCAGGTCGCCCTCGACCGGGTAGGCGCGCACGCGGTCAACGGGCACGAGCCCCGCCTCGCGGGTGCGGTGGGCGAGCTGGGCGCCCCACTCGTCGTCGACACAGATGACGGCGTGGCGCGTGTGCTCGGGGGTGAAGAGCTGGGCCTTGGCGTCGAGGTAGCCCTGCATCGTCTCGTGGAAGTCGAGGTGGTCGCGCTGGAGGTTGGTGAAGCCGACGACGTCGAAGACGGTGCCGTCCAGGCGGTGCAGGACGATGGCGTGGCTGGAGGCCTCGAGGCTGGCCGCGCCGACGCCCTCCTCGACGGCCAGGGCCATCATGCGCTGCAGGACGGGCGCTTCGACGGTGGTACGCGGGGACTCGACGGACAGCGCGCCCACGCGCAGCTCGACGGTGCCTGCCACGATGCAGCCGCCCAGGTGGGCGGTGAGGATCGCGTCGAGGAAGTAGGAGGTGGTGGTCTTGCCGTTGGTGCCGGTGACGGCGGTGGTGACCAACTGGCGGGAGGGGTGGTGGTAGACCTCGGCGGCCAGGGGGCCGACGACGGCGCGCGGGTCGGGGTGGGTGAGCACCGGGGTGCCGGGGGCCTGACGGCCAACGGTGGCCACGCCGTCGGCGTCGGTGAGCACGGCCACGGCTCCGGCGGCGACGGCCTCGGCGGTGAACTCGGCACCGTGGCGGCGGAATCCCGGCAGGGCAACGAAAAGCTCGCCGGGGGCGGTGTCCGAGGAGTCCACGCTCACACCGTGCACGCTCAGGGATGAGGCGGCCTGCTCGTCCCCGGGGGCGGGGGTGAGCGAGAAGCGCTCGGCGAGGACGGCGAGCTCCGTGGGGGCGCAGCCGTGCGGGCGCAGAGCCGCGGCTGACTCGTAGGCGTGGTTGCTCATGGCTCCTCAATCTAGCGTGACTGGAGGTGGGGCGATGGCGAGGCGCCGGTGCGCGCGCCGTCTGCGGACGGCCGGGTCAGCCTGCGCCCGCCTGCGCGTCGGCCTCGGCCGCGGCCTGGGCGGCGATGACGAGCGGGTCCGGAGCGATGCCCAGGGAGTGCATGGCGGCCAGCGCGATCTTGCGGAAAACCGGTGCCGCGACGGTGCCACCATAGGTGCCGCTGGGGCGGTAGACGATGACGGCGACGGCGATGGCGGGGTCGCGGGCGGGGGTGAAGCCGACGAAGGAGGCGACCGTGCCGGACTCGGTGAGGATCTCGGTGGTGCCGGTCTTGCCGGCGACGAGGTAGCCGTCGATGGAGGCGGACTCGGCGGTGCCCCCCTCCTGGGTGACGCCGATGAGCATCTCGGTCAGAGTGGCGGCGGTCTGCTCGGAGATGACGCGCACACCCTCGACGCTGGGCTGGGCAGTCTCGGTGCCGTCGGGGGCGATCCAGGCGTCGATGACGCGCGGGGCCACGCGCACACCCTTGTTGGCGACGGTGGCGAGCACCTGGGCCGCCTGCAGGGCGGTGCCGGCCACACCCTGGCCGAACATCGTCGTGTAGCGGGTGCGGTCATCCCACTGGGCCCAGTCGGACAGCAGCCCGGGCGACTCCCCGGGCAGCTCGATGCCGGTGAGGTGGTTGTAGCCGAAGGCCTCGATATAGCCGTGGCGGACCTCGTCGGAGACGCGGTCACCGATCTGGACGGTGCCGACGTTGGAGGACTCGGCCAGGACCTGGGCCGCCGTGAGGTTCTGCACCTCGTGCCAGTGGGAGTCCTCGAAGACCTGGCCGTTGGGGGCGGTCCACGTGTAGGGCACGGTGAAGGCGTCCTCAGGGGTGACGCCCCCCTCCTCGAGGGCGGTCGCGAAGGTGATGACCTTGCCGACACTTCCGGGCTCGAAGATCGCTTGAACGCAGCGGGGCTCGCGGTCGCCCGCCTCCGAGGCGAGGGGGTCGGCGGGGTCCATGGCGCCGGAGTCCGCCAGGACGAGGACCTTGCCGGTGGCCGGCTCCATGACGACGGCGCAGCCCCAGTCCGCCCCCTGGGCCTTGACGACCTCGTCGATCGCCTGCTGCGCGATGACCTGGAGGTCGGGGTCGAGGGTGGTGCGCACGCTGGTGCCGGCCACGGCCTCGACCTCCTCGTACTTGCCCGTGGGGATGATGGCGCCCGACTTACCGATCTCGACGCTGCCCTGGCCGTTGGTGCCGGTGAGCAGCGCGTTCTGGGTGGACTCGAGCCCGTTACCCCCGATGAGCTCGCGCCCCTGCCCCTCGTAGACGAAACCGATGACGGTGCCGGCAAGATGGCCCGCCGGGTAGAACCGGCGGGCGCGCTGGTCGGGCTCGATGCCGGGGATGCCCAGGGCGTTGACCTGCCGCCAGGTGTCGGGGCTGACGGCCTCGGCGATGACGACGTAGGGCTCGGAGCCGACCATCCGGGCGCCGAGCTCCTGGGGGTCCACGCCGAGCAGCGGGGCGATTCGAGCCGCCGCCTCGACGGCGCCGTGGCCGACGAGCTCGTAGGTCTTCTTGCCCGTCTCGGGGTCCTCATGCTCGACATAGTGCTCGTACTGGGACACACGCTGCTGGTTGACGCCAATGTCGTAGGAGACGGAGGAGGAGGCCAGGACGCTGTCGTCGGCCGCGAGGATCTGCCCACGGGGGGCGCGGTTGGCCCAGGTGACGGTGCGCTCGGCCTGGGCGCGCTCAGCCAGGTCGGGGCCCTCGACGAGCTGCAGCCAGGCGGTGCGCCCGGTCAGCGCGACGAAGCCTGCCAGACCCATGGCCTGCAGGACCCGACGTCGGCTGGGGTTCATGCTCCCCTACCCCTGTGTGGCCGCCGTACCGCCGGAGACGGTGCCGGTGGTGAGGTCGACGACGCCGGGGGCGCCGGCGGGGACCATGCCGAGCGCGGTGGCGCGCTGGGCGAGGGAGTCGGCGGCGGAGACGTCCTGCACCTGGCTGCGGACGGTGTCGATGTGGTCGTTGAGGATGTTGAGCCGGATCTGGGCCTCGTGCATCCTGAAGGCGGTGTCGGCCATGGTGGCGTTGAGGATCATGGAGGACGCCAGTGCGCCGAGGAGGATGAGGACGACGACGAGGAGGAAGGGCAGGCTCGCGCGTGCGGGGGCGATGCCGCGCACGACGTAGAGCGTGGGGCGCGGGGCCCGCTCGGTGCGGGTGTCTGCATAGCCGGCTGTCTCGGTGGCGTATGCGTGGGCGGCGCTCATCGCTTCCTCCTTCCTCGGGTGGTCTTGCTGGTGCGGTCAGTGCCGGTGGGGCGTGAGCGGCGCGGGCCGGGGTCGGCGGCGCGTTCCGGCTCCGGGGCCGGCGCGTCGGCGGCTGGTCGCAGGCGGATGGCGGCGCGCAGCCGTACGGGGGCGGACCGGGGGTTGCTGGCGAGCTCGTCGTCGTCGGCCTTCTCGGCGCCGTGGGTGACGGCGGCGAGGTAGGGGGCGGCGTCGTCGGGCACGAAGGGCAGGCCCTCGGGGGCGCGGGTGGTGGTGCCGACGGCGATCGCCTGCTTGACGATGCGGTCCTCGAGGCTCTGGTAGGACTCGACGACGAGGCGACCGCCGACGCGGATGGAGTTGAGGGCGCGCGGCACGGCCCGCCCCAGGACCTCGAGCTCGGCGTTGACGGCGATGCGCAGGGCCTGGAAGGTCCGCTTGGCGGGGTGTCCACCGGTGCGCCGGGCCGCGGCGGGGACGCTCTCGCGCACGAGCTCGGCGAGGTCGGCGGTCTCGCGCACGGGTCTGCCGGCCTCGCGGCGGCGTACGAGGGCGGCGGCGATGCGCGGGGCGAAGCGCTCCTCGCCGTAGGTGCGCAGGATCCGGGTGATCTCGCGCTCGTCGGCGGTGTCGAGCAGCTGCTGGGCGGTGGTGCCGACGGACTGGTCCATGCGCATGTCCAGCGGGGCGGGCCGGGAGTATGAGAAGCCGCGCCCGGCGTCGTCGAGCTGGAGGGAGGAGACACCCAGGTCCATGAGGATGGCGTCAACGGTGCCATCGCCGTAGGGGGAGGCATCGCGGGCGACCTCGTCGACGTGGTCGTAGGTGGTGTGCACGGCGCGGAAGCGGTCCCCGAAGGGGGCCAGGCGGGCACTGGCCAGGGCGATGGCCTCGGGGTCGCGGTCGATGCCGATGACGGTGAGGGTCTCGAAGCGGGTGAGGGCACCCTCGCTGTGCCCACCCATGCCGAGCGTGCAGTCAATGAGGACGGGGTGGTCGCTCTCGAGTGCGGGGGCGAGCAGGTCGAGGCAGCGCTGGAGGAGGACGGGGGTGTGCCGCTGGGCGGCGTCGCTCTCGTGGCGGCGGGGCATGTCTTCCTCCTTTCCTGTGCTGGTCCTGTGTCGTGGGGTGCGGTGGGGACCGCCGCGGGCTCGTCGGGCCAGGACTCCTCCCGCGGGTTCCGGCGCCGGGGAAGAGGCGTCGGACGCTTGGCGGGAGGGGACCTCACTCGGCGAGCGCCGTCTGGGCGGTCCCGGTATGGAGTTGTGGGTCCGGCGGGTGCGGTGGCGCCCCTCCGGGTGGGGTCAGAAGAAGCCGGGGATGATTTCTTCCGCGGTGTCGGCGAAGACCTGCTCCTGGGCAGCGAGGTAGGTCTCCCACGCACTCGCGTCCCAGATCTCGACGCGGGCACCCGCGCCGATGACGGCGAGGTCGCGGCCGAGGCCGGCGTAGGAGCGCAGCGGGGCGGGCAGGGTGATGCGGCCCTGCTTGTCCGGGATCTGGGAGTCGGCGCCGGAGAGCATGACGCGCACGTAGTCGCGCGCCTGCTTCTGCGCGAGGGGGGCCTCGCGCAGCTGGGCGTACATGCGCTCGAACTCCGCGGTGGAGAAGGCGTAGACGCAGTGCTCCTGGCCGCGGGTCAGCACGACCCCTCCGGCCAGCTCCTCGCGGAACTTGGCCGGCAGGATGAGGCGCCCCTTGTCGTCCAGGCGGGGGGCGTGCGTACCCAGAAACAACGGGCCGCTCCTTCCCTTCGACGACCCAGTGCGCCCCACAGTACCCCACTTCCCTCCACTTTCACCCACTGAGCGAGTAGCAGGTGGTCACGTCTGGATCACGAACCGCACCATTGCAACGTTTGTGCGAGTGGAGGACAGTGGAGGGCTCGGCGCGTGGAAGGCCGTCGACACGGCGGGCCGGGCGTGTCGAACGACGACGTCCCCGCCATCCAGAGGATGACGGGGACGGTCAGGACGAGGTGGTGCCGCTCAGAGTGGAGGGAACGAGGTCGTGTCACTCAGCCCTAGTCAGAGCCTGTTCCGGCCGGCCCGGGCACCACAGAAACCGTGGAGTTCCACGGAATCGCAATAATGAGAAGCGTTCTGACTAGGGGTGCGTGACACGCACCCTGCTCCCGGGCAGGCTCAGCGGTTGTCCTCGCGGCGACGCTCCCACCGCTCGGACTGGCGCTCCATGAAGTCCGAGCCCTTCCGGCCGCCTGGCTGCGCACCCTCGGCCGGGGAGACCTGCGTGCGGGTGAGCATGAGCGTCACGCCCCACACCGCCAGGGAGAAGCCGACCACGCCGATGAGCATGGACACGAGGCCGCGTCCTACGGCGACCCCGCCGATGACGACGGCGAGCCCGGTGAGCACGAGCGCGACACCGGCTCCCACATGGCGGGGCGACGGACGCCCCATCGTGCTGCCCACCTGCTCAATCGAGCTGGCGAGGCCGGGGTCATCCTCGTGGAGCTGCTGCTCGAGGTCGCGCAGCACCCGTTGCTCACGTTCCGACAGTGCCATGGCTTCCCTCCTTCTGCGGGCTCCCCCACGCTCGGCGCTCCTGAGGACCAGGACCCGCGACGGGCCCGCTCAACGCCGGGGCGGCGTTGCGGACGCAGGCGGACACGCTTCTGCCACAGGATAGGCGCAGGCGTGCGCCAGAGGAAAACGCGGCGGAGAACGTGCCCCTCGCCGTCGGCCCCGATCAGCGCCGGTCAGCCCCCGGTCAGTCCTCGGGGGGCTGCGGGGAGCGCAGAAGGCTCGCGGGGGCCACCGCCCCCCGGCCCCACCGGGCACGCACGGCGTCGGCTGCCCGTTCCGGGGCGCCGCGACGCGGGTCCTCGTCGAGGAGGAGCTGGACGCCGTCGTCGGCCCTCGACAGGCCCTCGACGCGCACCCCCAGCAGGCGGAAGCCGCCCGGGGGCTGCGGCAGTGCGTCGAAGAGCGCCTCGATGACCGCGAAGATGTCACGGGCCAGATCCGTCGGGGCACTCAGGGTCCGCGATCGCGTCACCGTCACGAAGTCCGCACCACGGGCCTTGAGGACCACGGTGCGCCCACGGGTACCGACCTGGCGCAGGCGGGCCGCACACTGGTGGCACTGGTCGAGCAGGACCCGGCGGGCGTCCTCGCGGTCGGTGATCGTGTCGAAGAAGGTGGACTCGGTGCCCACGCTCTTCTCCTCCCGGCTCACGGTGACCGGGCGCGGGTCGATGCCGTGGGCCAGGTCGTGCAGGTGGTGTGCGGCCGCGGTCCCAAGAATTCGCTCGAGGCGGCGCACGTCCGTGGCGGCCAGGGTGCGCACGTCGGTGATACCCCAGCGGGCCAGTTCCCGGGCGCTCTTGTCCCCCACCCCCCACATGGCTCCCACCGGCAGCACGTCGAGGAAGTCCTGGGTGGCGGCGGCGGGCACGAGCAGCAGGCCGTCGGGCTTGGCGTGGGAGGAGGCGAGCTTGGCGACGAACTTGGTCGAGGCGATGCCGACACTGGCGGGCAGGCCCAGACGCCCACGCACCTGGGTGCGCACCCAGTGGGCGATCTGCACCGGGCTGCCCATGCGCCGTCGGGAGCCCGAGACATCAAGGAAGGCCTCGTCGATGCTCACCCGCTCGAGCACGGGCGTGACCTCCCCCAGGACCTCCATCACCTGGGCGGAGACGCGGCTGTAGACGCCGTGGCGCACGGGCAGGACAACGGCCTGGGGGCAGCGGCGCATCGCCTCGGCCATGCTCATGGCTGAGCTCACGCCCCAGGCGCGCGCCTCGTAGGTGGCGGCTGAGACCACGCCGCGCCCGTCCGCCCCGCCGACGATGACGGGACGTCCGCGCAGCTCGGGGTGCTCCAGAAGCTCGACGGCGGCGAAGAACGCGTCCATGTCGACGTGCAGGATGTTGGTGGCGGAGTCGTCGTCGCCCCAGGAGCGGCGCGCGGCCTCGTTCCTGGGTGCCCTGCTCATGCGACTCAGGCTAACGCGGCTCTTTCGATGCAAGGGTGTGGTAGGGGCCTGAACCCGCCTGCTTCGAGGAGGCTGCGGGTGACGTCGTTGGCGAGGGCGCGAAAGCCGAGAGCTCACCTGGATGGGCTTGCGGTCGTGGTAGGCACGGGAGACGGGGCCGGTCCCCGCTCGTCCATCTCGTCCCTCGTCCGTCCATCTCGTTCCCCAGCGCTCCATCTCGTTCGGTTAAGGAGCGAGATCGACTTCCGGGGAACGAGATCAGAACCCGACGAACGAGATCAGATCCTGAGGAACGAGATCGACGGCAGTACAGGTCCCACGACGACCCACCCCAGGCCACCACCAGCCCGGCCGCGCTCAGCGCGCAGCGGGCAAAGACCAAGGCCCGCCGCAAGCTACGGGCCGCTGGCGGCTATCGGTACCTGGACCACATCATCGACGACCACTCGCGCCTGGCCTGCGCCGAGATCCTGGACGGCCAGACCCCGCCAGCAGCGTTCACAACCTCCCCGGTCAGTACATCTAGCCGGGTGCGTGAGCATACAACCTCGACAGCACAGGCTGCCGCAGGAACTACGACCACGCTACGGGCCTGACCAGCCCCGCGTCCCCCACAGGTGGATCGCGACCCCCCACGACGTGACGGCCCTTGACAGGCAACAGTGACCGAGATCATATTGAGGCATAGGCGGCGCAGCGCCGTTTCCCGTTCCCCTGGAGGACTCATGTTTACCAAGTCACTGCTCTCCATCCTGGTTTCAGCCGCCCTTTGCGTGTCTTTAGGTGGAGTCGCTAACGCTGAAGATCGTGACGGCTCGTCAAGCACTTCAGACACTCAGATTGCTGTCGATGAAGCAACTGGCACAGAGAGGTACGCTGCTCCAACAAGGGACGGTTTGTACCTCAGCATTCAGGACGGCGACTCTGTGACTGTCGCGGGGGGGTGTTGCCACCTGGACGGACAGGAATGGAGGTTTAATTGCGAGGATTAACCTCCAGGCAGAAACACCCGGGACCACCTTCCACTTTGACGAATACAGCCATACAATTAAAGCGTCAAGAAATAGTGGTGCGATGGGGGGTGGCCTCGCCCTGAGAGGTGCAGTTATTAGTTCGGCAAGACACTGCATGCCGAAGTGGGTTGCATGGGCCTACAATATCGCGTGGGGAACGCTCGTCTGCGTACCCGCTTCACTGGGGGCCAGCGGAGTCGCCACCCCAATTGCAGGTATTGTCACGGCTACCGCCTGCGAAGCCGCAGGGGGCGCCCTCGTCACCGCAATTTCTTGTTGAGGGCGTAATATGTCTCACGCTCGCGTAAACCATGGATATAATGTACTTGTAAGTGCAATTATCACCATGGTTGCAATACTCTTCAATCGCGACATTCCATGGTGGGCATGGATTCTCTCCTTTTTGGTGATACTGACCTTTTCCGAGTTGTTCTCGAGAATAATGGCGGACGGCGCCGACGGAGGGCAGCAGAAAAGGTCTCGCGGATTGTTCATGTACGCGGCAACCTTCGCGGTCGCCATTATCGTTTTTGCCATCATATTCATGATGATGTAGTTCAGGCTCTTCCGAATTCAGGGTGCAGCTGGAGTCTGGACCCACCCGGTTCGAGGCGGCTGCGGGTAGTGCCGTCGGCCATTGCGAAAGCAAAGGGCTTGGCCGTGTGGGCGCTCCAGGCACGTGTCCCGGCCGGGGGGTGAGCGGGTTGGTAACCTCACCGTCGAGTCGGTGACACACTCCATGTGGGAAGAGCCGCTAACGTGCCTGCCGTGGCACGCAGGAGCAGCAGACGCGCACGCGGCACCGCCGTGCGACCGGGCGATGCGCCGTCCCTGGCGGCGCTGCCCGTGGGCGAGGTGGTGACCTCAACGGGCGTGGCGCGGCTGGAGCGGCGCGAGAGCGGGATCCTCCTGCTGCTGGACGGCACGGAGTCCTCCTGGATCGACATGGTGGACCCCACGCACCTGGACTTCGAGTACCAGCAGCAGATGAACGCGGTCCTGGACGTGCTGCTGCCCGCCGTGCCGGTGCGGGCGGTGCACCTGGGCGGCGCCGGATGCGCGCTGGCCCGCGCCTGGGAGGCGCTGCGCCCGGGCTCGACCCAGCTGGCGGTCGAGATCGACGCCGTGCTGGCCCAGCGGGTGCGCGAGTGGTTCGACCTGCCGCGCGCCCCCAGGCTGCGCATCCGGGTGGGCGACGCCGCCGAGGTGGCCCCGACCCTGCGCGAGGGCGAGTGGGACGTGGTGGTGCGCGACGTCTTCGCGGCCGGGCGGGTGCCGGCCTCCTGCCGGACGCGGGAGATGCTGCAGGCCTGCCGACGGGCGCTGGCCCCGGGCGGGGTGTACCTGGCGAACACCGTGTCGGCGCCCCGCGAGGAAGTGGCGGCGGAGTTGGCGGCGGTGCGGCGGGTCTTCGGCGGCGGGCTCGTGGTGGCGGACGCCGCCTGCGTGCGCGGCAGGCGGCGCGGCAACCTCGTGGTGGTGGCCCGAGCGGAGCCGCTGACGCCTGAGCAGATGCAGGAGATCGACCGGGCTGTGCGGCGCCTGCCGCTGCCCGTGCGCACCTGGTCGCTGGATGACCCGGCCCTGCCGCACGCTTGAGCGGCACCCGCACTCGGGCTCAGAAACTGGCGGTGGCGCGCCCCTGACGCACCTGGCGGCGTGTGACCGCCCAGGACACGAGCAAACCCACGAGGCCCGTGAGCCACACAAGAGCGGCACAGGCGAAGGCGGTGCGGAAGTCGGAGGTGGAGCGCTCGCCCCCGAGGTGGTCGAGGACCAGGCCCACGACCTGGACGGCGAGGATCGTCGACAGGAAGCCGCCCATATTGACCAGCCCCGTGCAGGTGCCCCAGCGCGAGGGCTCGTTGAAGGAGCGGGCCGTGTCGAAGCCGATGCCTGAGAAGGGCCCGGTGAAGCCGAGCATCGTGCAGGCGGCTAGCGCTGCCGTCGTCGGCCACGGCAGGAGCAGTCCGGCCGTCCAGGCGAGCAGGGCCAGCACCATCGCGCCGACGGCGCTGGCCGAGCGCCGTCGCGGCAGGCGCCCGGACAGGACCCCGGCCACGAGGGAGCCGACCACCCCGGCGAGTGTGCTGGCACTCAGGGCGGCCGAGGCCGTCGTCGCACTCACGCCCAGGCCCTGGGTCATCCACGACAGTCCCCACATGAGAGTCAGGACCGCGGCGGGCATCATTCCCACCCAGTGGGTGAAGAAGCCGAGCCAGGTGCCCGGCCGGCTCAGGAGAACGGCGATGGTGCGTCCCACGCTCTCGCGCTGTCGTGCGCTGGTGGTGGCCGGGTGTCCCTCCTGCATACGGTCGGGGGTGCCGACGGCGAAGGACCCGCCCGCGGGGGCGTCACGCAGGACGGCCAGAGCCACGAGGGCGACGCCCAGGCCGAGGCCGGACAGCGCAAGGAAGGCGGGGGCCCACCCCCGCGCATGCAGCACCAGGAGGAAGGGGACGGCGGAGATGACCTGCCCGACCTGCCCGAAGACGGAGACCATCTGACTCATGAGCGGCACGCGTCCGAGGGGGAACCATGCCGGTATCAGGCGCAGGGTGCCGATGAAGGCCGTGGCGTCACCGGCACCCACCAGCACGCGGGCGGCCACGGCCAGGCCGACAGTGTCCGCGAGCGCGAGCAGCGCCTGGCCGAGCGCGACGATGACCGCCCCGGAGATGAGCACGCGGCGGGCGCCGTAACGGTCGAGCAGGAGCCCGACGGGGACCTGGGCGGTGGCGTAGACGGCGAGCTGGAGGACAACGAAGAAGGCCAGGACGCCTGAGCCGCCCGGGAAGCGGTCGCCCGCCTGCGGCACGGCAACGGCGAAGGAGGTGCGGGCGGCCACGGCCAGGACGTAGATGAACGCAGCGGCCAGGAACACGATCCAGGCGCGGGCCCCGCCGGGCCGGAACACCGGTGAGGCTTCACCGTGCCCGGGCTGCTCGACAGATGGGGACTGGGCTCTCACCCCCGCAGGCTACTGCCGTCCGGGGCACCGGGGCGGCAGCCCTACCACCCTGGGCCCCTACCGCCCCTGGGAGCCGGAACCGTCGCACCGCGTCGTCGGGGTTGGTGTAGAGGTCCTGGGCCCCTACCGCCCCTGGGGGCCGTCCTCGGCGGAGTCGTTGGCCTCAAGGAAGGCCTCGAGGCGGGCACCGATCTCATCGGCGGTCGGCACGTCGAGCAGACGCGAGATCTCATCGGCGTCGGCGCGAGGCGGCGCGTAGGTGTCGTACTGGGCCTCGAGGGCGGCGACGATGGCGGCGACCTCGGGCTGGGAGGAGGCCTCGGCGTCGATCTCGGCACGGTTGACGGCAGCCGCGGCCTCGAGGTCGCCCAGGGGCAGAGCCAGGCCGGTGGTCTCAGCCACGGCCGACAGCAGCGCAGCGGCACCGGCCGGGTAGTCGTCACGGGACACGTAGTGCGGGATCGAGACCGTCAGGCCACGCGAGTCCAAGCCCGACTGGCCCAGGCGCAGCTCGATGAGGCCGCTCATGGAGCCGGGGAACTCGACCCGGCCGAAGAAGTCAGGCTGCTTGGGCAGGAGTTCGGGGCGGTTGCCGTGGTGGTGGATGTAGGTGGGGCGCGTGTGAGGCACGGCCATGGGCATGCCGGCCATGGCGACCGCCTGCGTCACCCCCATGGTCAGGGCCAGGTGAGTGACGGCGCCGACCACCTCCTCCCACCGGTAGTCGGGCTCGGCACCGTGCAGGAGCAGCAGGTCGTTGCCCTCGTCGTCCTGGAGCAGGTCGAGGACGAGCTCGGGCATCTCGACACCCGTGTAGGAGTGGGTGTCGAAGACCATCATCGGGCGGCGGGCCCGGTAGTCGACGAGAGCGTCGGTGTCGAAGGTGGCCAGCCGCTCAGAGGGCAGGGTCATGAGCAGCTGTTCGACGGCGAGGCGGCCCGCGTGGCCGGCATCCATGGCGCCGTCGAGCTGGTAGAGCAGGACACGCGGGGCGAGCGGCTCGTCCCAGGAGTGCTCCACGCTGTACAGGGGTCTCATCCCGCCCTCCTTCCGGGTAGCGCTCAGTTGACGGGCCCCTTCGGCAGGGGTCATTGTGGTGCAACGCGGGCGAGGCGCCACCTGTTCCCGCAGCCCGCGCCCGGGATGGGTGCTCAGGAGCACAGGCGGGTCTCGCCGTTGGAGTCGGCATTGCGTCCCTGGTTGGGACAATAATGTACGGCCACGCGCGCGTGCGCGTACTGTCCCCGAGCACCCCAGGTGCCCGTCCGCGAGCCCCAGTCTGCGAGACCACGTGACCCAGCACCCCGATACCTCCCCCGCCTTCGACGACGAGCGCACGAGCGCAGAGTCTGCTGAGTCGGAGTCTGTTGAGTCGGAGCGCGCGCGGCAGGTGCAGGCCGAGCAGGCGATCGTGGACACGGCCTACGGCGAGCTCGACCGCCAGCTTGAGGCCGCCCGCCGGGCGCTGGCGCGCACGGAGGCGGCGGGCGCGAGCGGCACCCACCAGTCCCGGGGCGAGCGCGACGCCTACGCCGCTCACTACGCGAGCCTGGTCTCCTCACTGGAAGGCGTCGAGGACCGGCTCGTCTTCGGCCGCATGGACCTGTCCCCCGAGGCGGTCGAGGCGGGCGGCGCGGCCTCGAACGGACCGGTGACCGACGGCGGGCGGCGCCACTACGTCGGCAGGGCCGGGCTGCAGGACGAGCGTCGTCGCGAGGTCGTCCTCGACTGGCGCGCGCCCCTGGCCCGGGCCTTCTACCAGGCCACGGCCCGCGACCCGATGGGCCTGGTGCGTCGGCGCCACATCGACACCCGCCAGCGCCGCGTCATCGGCCTGGAGGACGAGGTCATCGACGTCCAGGCGCTCGGCGACGCCGCCGGGTCGCGGGCCGCAGTGGACGGGTTGCAGGGCGAGGGCGCGCTCATCGCGGCCATGAGCGCTGCGCGCGATGGGCGCATGGGTGACATCGTCGCCACGATCCAGGCCGAGCAGGACCGCATTGTCACCAGTGACGGCAAGGGGATCCTCGTCGTCCAGGGGGGTCCGGGCACGGGCAAGACGGCCGTGGCCCTGCACCGCGTCGCCTACCTGTTCTACTCCGAGCGTGCGCGCCTGGAGCGCTCGGGGGTGCTGCTCGTGGGCCCGTCGCGGACCTTCCTGCGCTACGTCGAGCAGGTGCTGCCCTCCCTGGGTGAGACGGGCGTGGTGGCCACGACCATCGGCGATCTCGTGCCGGGCGTGAGGGCACGTGGCACCGAGGACCCGGCGGTCCATGAGCTCAAGGGCCGTGCCCTGTGGACCGAGGTCCTCAGGCGCGCGGTGCGTGACCTGCAGCGCGTGCCCGCAGAGCCGCGCGAGATCGTCGTCCAAGGCGTGCGCCTGACCTTGCGGCCCGCGGACGTGACGGAGGCGATGAGCCGGGCGCGCCGCTCCGGGCGGCCCCACAACCTCGCCCGCGAGACCTTCGTGCTGTGGCTGCTCGAGCGCCTGACGGACCAGTACGCGCGCGCCACCCGCCAGGACGCCTCGGACGCGGACACGCGCGCGTGGATCCGTGAGGATATCCGCACCGCGCGCGACGCCCGCCGGGAGATCAATCTGTGCTGGATGCCGACGACGCCGGTGGGTCTCCTCGAGCGCCTGTGGGCGCGTCCGGCGCTGCTGGAGCGTCTGGCGCCCGAGCTCACGGCCGCCGAGCGCGTCCTGCTCGAGCGCCCGGCGGGCTCGGCGCTCACCAGCGCGGACGTGCCGCTCATCGACGAGCTGAGCGAGCTGCTGGGCCCGAGCGAGGACGCCCAGGCGCAGCGGGCGCGACTGGAGGCGCGGCGTCGTGAGGAGCTGGTCTCCTACGCCGCCCAGGCCATCGCCTCGCAGGACCTGGGTGACGGCATGGTGACCGCCGAGATGCTGGCGGACCGGATGGCGGACACGGGTCCTTCGCTCACGCTGGCCGAGCGGGCGCGCTCGGACCGGACGTGGACCTACGGGCACGTCGTCGTCGACGAGGCCCAGGAGCTGGGGGCGATGGCGTGGCGGGCGCTGGCCCGGCGTTGCCCGGTGCGCTCCTTCACCGTCGTCGGGGACCTGGCCCAGTACTCGGGGCCGCACGCGCCCTCCTCCTGGGCCGAGGTGCTGTCCGCCCTGGGTACCGATGCCCCTGAAGGCACTGTCGGCTCTGCGGGCACTGTTCCGACGGCGTCCGCGGCGCCCAGCGCCCCTCGTTCCGGCGGGCGGCGTCGGGGGCGTGGGCCCCGCCGGGGCGGTTCGACGCCGCTGCGCGAGGAGGTCCTCACGGTCTGCTACCGCACGCCGACCACGATCATGGCGGCCGCGGAGTCGGTGGCGACGGCGCTAGACCACCCGCCGGTGTACCCGGTGAGTTCGGTGCGTGACCTTGAGAACTGCCTGGCGGCCACGAGTCTGTCGGGGCGGGATGCGGATGACGAGGCGTGGGCGCGGGTGCTGCGCGAGACGGTGCTGGCCGAGTCCCAGGCCCTGGATGACAGGGTCGGTGCCGGGGGTGGGCGGATGGCCGTCATCGCGCCGGACCCGGCCTCGGTGGCCCGTCTGCTGGGTCAGGACCCGGTGCTGGAGGCCGCGATGCAGGCGCCCGGTGGTGACGTGTTGCGTGCACGCCTGGCGGTCATGTCGCCGGTGACGAGCAAGGGTCTGGAGTTCGACACGGTGGTGCTCGTCGAGGCCGCCGAGGTGGGCCGGCGCAGCCCGGGCGACCTCTACGTGGCGATGACGCGCCCGACGCGCCGCCTGCACCTGGTCTCGCGCCACGCCCTGCCCCAGGGGCTGCCCGCCGGGCCCGCGTTTCCATCCGCCCGGTGACGTCGGAGCGCGTGCCACGCCCTGAGGCCGGACCGAGCATGGTTACGCAACCGTAGGTTACGGTTACGTAGGGGGCGCACCGCCCCAGCCCGCCTCCCGGGAAGGAAGCCTCATGAGCGAGCACGTCGGCGACACCTCCGAGCGCTACCTGCGCCCCCACTACGCCCCCGGGGTCCCCGGAGTCATCGCCCCCGTCACCGAGCCCCTCTCACGCATGCTCGACGACGCCACCCGACGCTACCCCGACCGCCTCGCCCTCGACTTCCTGGGCGCCTCCACCACCTACGCCCAGCTCAGCCGCCAGGTCGCCCAGGCGGCTGAGGCGCTGCGGGCCCTGGGGGTCCGCCCGGGCGACGTCGTCGGCGTCATCCTGCCCAACTGCCCCCAGCACGTCGTCATCGCCTACGCCGTCTGGCGCCTGGGCGCCATCCTGGCCGAGCACAACCCGCTCGCCCCCGCAGCCCAGCTGCGCGAGCAGATCGAGAGCCACCGGGGAACGGTCATCATCGCCTGGGAGAAGACCCTCGCCCGCCTCGTGCAGGCCTCCGGCTCGCTCGGCGCGGCGGGCCTGACCGGCCGCCGCGTGCTGTCCGTGGATCTCTCGCGCGGCCTGCCCTGGACCAGCCGCCTGGCACTGAGCCTGCCCGTCGCCGCAGCCCGGGCCCAGCGCTCCGAGCTGCGCGGCAAGGTCCCCTCCGGGGTGCGCTCCTGGGACGACCTCATATCCGCCTGCGCCCCGCTGCCCGCCGGCCACCGGCTGCCCGACGTCGACGACGTCGCCGTCCTGCTGCACACGGGCGGCACCACCGGCACCCCCAAGGCCGTCAAGCTCACCCACCGCAACCTGCGCTCCAACGCCGAGATGAGCCTGACCTGGGCGTCCCAGGCCTGCGAGCCCGGCCAGGAGACCTTCTACTCGGTGCTGCCCTTCTTCCACGCCTTCGGCATGAGCCTGTCACTGCTGTGCGCCGTCGGCCTGGCCGCCACCCAGGTGATCCTGCCCAAGTTCAGCGCGGACATGGTCCTGGCCGCCTGGAAGCGCCACCCGGCCACCTTCTTCCCGGGCGTGCCGGTGATGTTCGACCGGATCGTCACGCGCGCCAACGCCACCGGTGCCGACCTGTCCTCCTGCACGATCGCCGTGTGCGGCGCGGCCGCGAACCCGCGGGCCGTCGCCGAGGCCTGGGAGGAGGCCACGGGGGGCGTCATCATCGAGGGCTACGGCATGACCGAGTCCTCCCCCATCATCCTGGGCAACCCCATCTCCCCCGAGCGGCGCCCCGGAGCCCTAGGCGTGCCCTACCCCTCGACGGATGTGAGGATCGTCGATCCGGAGGACCCCGACACCGAGGTCGCCCCCGGTGAGGTCGGCGAGCTGCTGGCGCGCGGCCCGCAGGTCTTCGTCGGTTACTGGGAGAACCCGGAGGAGACCGACGCCGTGCTCCTGCCCGGGGGTTGGCTGCGCACCGGCGACCTCGTGCGCCAGGAGGCCGATGGCTTCTACGTCATCGCCGACCGCCGCAAGGAGCTCATCATCTCCGGCGGCTTCAACATCTACCCCACCGAGGTCGAGGCCGCCGTGCGCTCCATGCCCGAGGTTGAGGAGGTCGCCGTCGTCGGCCTGCCCGGGGACGCCGGCAATGAGCACGTTGTGGCTGCGATCGTGCCCAAGGAGGGCCAGACGGTGAGCCTGGAGCAGGTGCGCACCTGGGCCGAGCGCACCCTGTCCCACTACGCCCTGCCCAAGCAGGTGGCGATCCTCAAGGAGATGCCGCGCTCGCAGATCGGCAAGATCCTGCGCCGGGTGGTGCGTGAGGAGCTGCTGGCCGCCCGTGAGGCCGCCTCCGCCGCCTCCGACGCCGTCGCCTCCACCATCGTTGAAAGGCTCGGTGAGGGCGCCCGGGGCGGCAGGGACGTGAGGGACGGCAAGGGCAGACCCGAGAACGGAGGCGGCGAGGAGCCGGCCTCGTGAGCGCGCAGCCGGGGCCGGATGCCGTACCCGCAGAGCCCACTGAGCCCGCCGGGCGCCCGGGCAGCGAGGACTCCGCGCTCTTTCACCGCCCGCACTACCAGCCGGGCATCCCCGCCACCGTCGAGGTTCCCGACGGACCGCTGGGCGAGCTGCTGGAGCAGGCGACCCGCTTCTACCCCGAGCGCGTCGCCATCGACTTCATGGGCTGGACCACCACCTACAGCGAGCTGCTGGCCGCCAGCGAGCGCGCCGCCACGCTCCTGCTCGAGGTGGGCGTGCGCAAGGGCGACCGGGTGGCGCTCATCATGCCGAACTGCCCCCAGCACGTCGTCGCCGTCTACGGGGCACTGCGCATCGGCGCCGTCGTCGCCGAGCACAACCCCCTGGCTCCCGCCGAGCAGCTGCGTGCCCAGATCGCCCACCACGGGGCCCGCGTCGCCGTCGTGTGGGAGAAGGGCGTCGAGCACGTCGCCGACCTGGAGGGCCTGACCGTCCTCAGCGTGGACCTGTCCCAGGCGCTGCCCGCACACCTGCGCGCGGCGCTGAGGCTGCCGCTGGCGCGCACGCGCACCGTGCGCGCCTCCATGAAGGCTGAGCGCCTGCCCGCCGGGGTGCGCTCCTGGGACCGGGAGGTCGCCCGCGCCACGCCAATCCCGGCCTCCTGGCCACAGCCCACGGGGGCGGACCTCGCCGTCCTGCTGCATACGGGCGGCACCACCGGCACCCCCAAGGCCGCCATGCTCACGCACCGCAACCTGCGGGCCAACACCAACCAGTCCACTGCCTGGGTGCCGATGCTGCACGAGGGCGGCGAGAACTTCCTGTCCCTGCTGCCCTTCTTCCACGCCTTCGGGCTCACCTTCAACCTGTTCTGCGCCGTGCAGAAGGCAGCCACCCAGGTGATGATGCCGACCTTCGACCCCGCCCAGACGCTGCGTGCGCACCGGCGGCGGCGCCTGACCTTCTTCGTGGGCGTGCCGGTGATGTTCGAGAGGATCCTGCGGGCGGCCCAGCAGGCGGGTGCGGACCTCACGAGCCTGCGCTACGGCGTGTGCGGTGCGGCCCCCATGCCACCGTCGGTGGGCGCCGAGTGGGAGCAGGCCACCGGCGGGTTCTTCGTCGAGGGCTACGGCATGACTGAGACGAGCCCGGTGGTGGCCGGCACCCCCATGGGCCCCACGCGCCGCCTGGGAGCCCTCGGCCTGCCCTTCCCCTCGACGGACGTGCGCGTGGTGGACCCCGAGGCGCTGGAGGCCGCCCTGGCCCAGGGCACACCGGTGGATGTGGGCGAGGAGGTGCCCGACGGCGAACCGGGTGAGCTGCTCGTGCGCGGCCCGCAGGTCTTTGCCGGCTACTGGGACGATCCCGAGGCGACGGCCGCGGTGCTCCTGCCCGGGGGCTGGCTGCGCACGGGGGACATGGTGCGCCGCGAGGAGTCCTTCCTGTGGATGGCGGACCGCAAGCGCGAGCTCATCCTCACCGGTGGTTTCAACGTCTACCCCACTCAGGTTGAGGCGGCGATCAGCTCAATGCCGGGGGTGGCGCAGGTCGCCGTCGTCGGGATCGAGAAGGGGACCACGGGTGAGGAGGTCGTCGCCGCCGTCGTGCTTGAGCGGGGTGAGGACGGCGATCTCACCGAGGCCGCGCGTGCGGTGACGCTTCAGGCCGTGCGCGAGCACGCGGCGGCGCAGTTGCCGCGTTACGCGCTGCCACGCCGCCTGGAGGTGCTCGATGAGATGCCGCGCTCGATGATCGGCAAGCTCATGCGCCGACTCGTGCGCGAGGAGATCGCCTCACGCGGCTGAGCGGGCGCCCGCGCCGGGCCTTGCTGGCGCAGGTCCTTGCTGGGACGGGGCTCAGAGCAGGCCCTGGGCCTGGAGCACCTCACGCAGGGCGGCGACCTCGCCGACCTCAGCACGCACGAGGGGCAGGCGCACAGTGGCCTCGGGCAGGCGCCCCTGGAGCAGCAGCGCCTCCTTGGCCATGACAGCGCCCTGGCCGCCGCTCATGATGGCGCGCACGAGCGGGCGGATGCGCTGGGCGACCTTGCGGGCGCCGCCGAGGTCACCGGCGTCGACCTCGGTGATCATCTCGCGCCAGGAGCGGGCGTCGGCGTGGGCCACCACAGAGACGACGCCGGAGGCGCCGTGAGCGAGCCAGGCGAAGTTGAGGCCGTCATCCCCGGAGTAGTACTCCAGGCCGGTGGCCTCCATGCGCTCGAAGCCCTGCTCGACGTCCCCGGTGGCGTCCTTGACGGCCTTGATCCGGGGGTGTTCGGCGAGGCGGGAGAGGGTGTCATCGAGGATCTTGACCCCGGTGCGCCCAGGGATGTCGTAGAGCATGACCGGCAGGTCCGTGGTCTCGACCACGGACATGATGTGCTGGTAAACGCCTTCCTGGCTGGGGCGGTTGTAGTAGGGGGCGTTGATGAGCAGGGCCTCGGCGCCCGCCTCCTGGGAGCCGATGCCGATGCGCACGGCGTGGGCGGTGTCGTTGGAGCCGACGCCGGCCATGAGCATGGCGCGTCCGGCAAGGGCGTCCTTGACCTCGCGCAGGAGCGTCTGCTTCTCGGGCAGGTGGGTGGTGGGGGCCTCGCCGGTGGTGCCGGCCAGGAGAATGAGGTCGGCGCCATCGTCGACGAGGCTGACGGCCAGCGCCTGGGCGGCCTCGACGTCGATGGAGCCGTCAGTGTGGAAGGGCGTGACCATGGCGACGCCGACGGAACCGAAGGACCGGGAAGGAAGTGCGCTCATGGCGGCAGCCTACCGTCCAGCCCCCGGGCCGCAGGAGGGGTGCGAGAGTCCGGATCGGGGGCCGCGCGGGTGCGCATAGGCTGCGGGCATGACGACCTCCGGCTCCCCCGCAGACACCGGCGCCTCCCCCACCGCGGGCGGGCTTCCATCCGTGTCCGTACCATCCCTGCCCTCGGTCTTCTCCACGGCTGCGGACGCGGGTCTGAGCGCCCCGGCGCGCGGCGGCCTGCAGGAGGCGCACGCTCACCCGGCTGAGGCCGGCGGCTTCGTACGCCCGGCGACGCAGGCTGATCTTGAGGTCATGGGGCGGGTGCAGGCGCAGACGATGCTGGCCTCGCTTGGTGCGGCGCACGCTGCCGGGCACGACGGCGCCGCCCTGCCGGAGGGGATCGCGGCGATGATCGCGCCCCCGGTGCTGGCGGCCGGGTGGGAGCAGGCGGTGACCAAGCCCCCCTCGCCCGCCCACCACGTGCTCGTGGCCACGCTCGGCGAGGAGGTCGTGGGCCTGGCCGGTGTGGCTCCCACCGAGGGCGTCGCCGTCAACGGCGAAGGCGCGCCGACCTCCGGCGAGCCCCAGCGGGCTGCGGAGGTCACGGCGCTGGGGGTGGCACCGGCCCACCAGCGCCAGGGCCACGGCTCACGGCTGCTGGCGGCAGCCGGCGACCTGGCACGCCAGGACGGGGCACGGGTCCTGCTCGCCTGGGCGCTGCGCGGCGACGAGTCCCTGGCCGCCTTCCTGTCCGCTGCGGGGCTGGAGCGCACCGCCTCCCACCGGCTGCTGCCGGTGGGCCAGGGCGTGGTCGAGGAGCTGTGGCTGGCCGAGCTGTAGCGGCCGGATCAGCAGACCTGAAACTCATCGAGTCCCACCATGAGCTGCTCGTGGGCGCAGGAGTCACCAGAGGACCGCTGGATCGCCCCACCGTAGGCGTGCGCCCCGTGGCGTGGCGAGCACGCTGGGCCGGGACGGACCCTGCTCGCACTGCTGCAAGCCCGCGGATGCCCCCTCTCCTCATCCAGCGCGCCGCTTCCAGTAGCCGACCAGTGCGACGGTCAGTGCGACGGGCCAGATGAGCATGGGCGCGTAGGCGGTCGCCAGGACGGAAACCGCCCCGGCGCGATCCTCGACGCCGCTGCCCGGGTCGTCCTCACCCGCGGCACAAGCGCGACGATCGCCGAGATCGCTCACGAGGCGGGCGCGCCCATCGGCTCGGCCTATCACTCGCGCGAGGTGCTGCGAGCAGAGGTCTCCGCCATCAATGACGAGGTCAACGCCGTCTCGCAGGAGCTGGCACGCAGGCGGTACGAAGCGGCTGACGCACCCAGGATCACTCTGCTCCATGCTGCCACCAGGCAGTGCCCCTACGGCCTGGTTCGCCCCTACCTGGGCGGAGAGATCCCCGACTGGGTCGACGAGGCGACCGCCGCCTGCGCTCGCGCGATCGCGGCGCTCGGCGACTGACGCTCATTGTCCGGTCACCCGCGAGGACGACACCGAGCCGACCGAGGCGGGGCGCGGGAGTCTCAGAGGTTGATGAGGGGCCCCAGGCCGATCGTGAGGCCCTCGCGGGAGCCGATCTCCCGCACGGCCAGGACCACGCCGGGCATGAAGCTGGAGCGGTCGAAGGAGTCGGTGCGCAGGGTCAGCTGCTCACCGGGGTTGCCGAGCACGACCTCCTCGTGGGCGGTCAGGCCCCGCAGGCGCACCGCGTGGACGTGGACGCCGTCGACGACGCCGCCGCGCGCGCCCAGCGGGTCGGACTCGGTGGCGTCCGGCGAGGGGGCAACGCCCGCGGCGGCCCGAGCAGCGGCGATACCTTGCGCGGTGGCGACGGCCGTGCCGGAGGGGGCGTCAACCTTGTTCGGGTGGTGCAGCTCGATGACCTCGACGGACTCGAAGTAGGGGGCGGCCAGGGCGGCGAAGCGCATGGACAGCACCGCGGAGAGGGCGAAGTTGGGGGCGATGAGGACGCTGCGTCCGGCGGCCTCGGGGCGGGCCAGGTGCTCGCGCACGCGCCCGTAGGACTCCTCGTTCCAGCCGGTGGTGCCGACGACGACGTCGACACCGGCGTCGATGAGGGCGTGGACGTTGGCCTCGGTGACGGTGGGCACGGTGAAGTCGACGGCGACGTCGGCCCCGCCCAGGGTCTCGGTGCTGATGGTGTCGCCCGCGTCGAGGCGGGCGACGAGTTCAAGGCCATCGGCCTCCTGAACGGCCTGGCAGACGGTCGATCCCATGCGCCCGGCGGCGCCTGTCACTGCAACACGGATGGTCATGAGCCCTAGCCTAAACGCGCCTGTACGACGTAGCCCGTCCTGGGCTGGTGGCGTGAATTCTTGGGCTTGTTGGTGGGCGCAGGCGCGGGGACACCAGCGGGCTGCGACTCCTGGAACCAGCAAGCCGCCTTCCTCACCGCCCACCCGTCGACGCCCACCTCGCCCAGATCGAACACACCACCGAGGAGATGCGCACCATCATCGCCCAGACCGGCGCCACCCCGTGAGCGCCCCGGCCCGCGGCCGCTCAGGGCCTCGGGCCGACGAGTACCCGGGCCCGGGCCTGGCCCGCGAGCCAGGCACACAGCTCGCGCACGTCCTCGGCGGTGACAGCCTCGAGCCGACGTATGTTCTCGTCCATCGAACGTAGACGGCCGGTGACCACCTCGCCGCGTCCCAGGCGCCCCATGCGGGCGAGTGAGTCCTCTCCCCCAAGGACCATGGCGCCACGAATCTGACCCCGGGCGCGGGCCATCTCCCGCTCGGTGGGGCCGTCCGCCGCCAGGGCCTCAAACTCGCCGACCATGACGGCACAGACCTCCTCGACGTCGCCCGGTGCGCAGCCTGCGTACAGGCCGAAGGCACCCGCGCCGGCGTAGGAGGCGTCGAAGGCATAGGTGGTGTAGGCCAGGCCGCGCTTCTCACGCACCTCCTGGAACAGGCGCGAGGACATCCCCCCGCCAAGGATCGTCGTCAGCACGCTCATGGGCATGCGACGCTCGTCGCGCACGGCGATGCCCTGGCAGGTGAGGTAGACGTGCGACTGCTCCGAATCGCGCTCGATCGTGACGTCCTGGACACTCAGCGCCGTCAAGGGCTCGGTCTCGAAACGGCGCTCGCGCGGCACCGCCTCGGAGGAGGCGTCCCAGCCCGCCGCCGCGAGGTCTGCCGCGACGCGCTCGCACACCTCATCGTGGTCCACGGCGCCCGCCACGGCGACGACGAGTGTGTCGGAGGCGTAGGTGCGCCGGTAGTGCTCCCACACGGCGTCGCGCGGCACGGCGGTCACGGTCTCGGGGGTACCGCCGATGGGGCGACCAAGCGGCGTGCCCTCGCCGAAGGCTGCGCGGGCGAAGGCCTCGTGAGCGACGTCCTGCGGATCGTCTGCGGCGTCGGCGAGCTCGGAGACGATGACGCTGCGCTCGGTCTCGACCTCCTTGGGGTCCAGCAGGGAGGAGGTCACCATGTCGGTGATGACGTCCAGGGCCTCCATGGAGTCCTGCCCCTGGACGCGTGCGTAGTAGGAGGTGTGCTCCTTGGCGGTGGCGGCATTGGACTCGCCGCCGATCATGTCGAAGGCCTCGGCAATCGCTCGGGCATCGCGCGTGGCGGTGCCCTTGAAGAGCAGGTGCTCGAGGAAATGTGTGGAGCCCTCCTGGCCGGCCACCTCATCGCGTGAGCCGACGCCGAACCACATGCCCATGCTGGTCGAGCGCAGCCCCGGCACGGACTCGGTGATGACCCTCACGCCGCCGGGCAGGATGGAGCGGCGCAGGAGCGCGCCGTCGTCGACGAGGGCGAGCTCGGTGCCGGGCTCGCCGGCGGCTCCACGCTCGAGCGGGACCTCGGTGTAGGAGGCGCCAGTGGGGCGCGGGGACGGGGTGAGGGCGGAGGCTGCGGTCACCCGGCGAGCCTAACGGTTGCCGGGTGGCCACAGCGCCGCCCAGATGTGTTCTTCGCCCCCGCGTGCCCGCACGCAGCAGCGGCGGGGCCGGGTGGGTGCCCCACCCGGCCCCGCCGGATCCTCTGCTCAGCGCCTCACGGCCGCCGATGTCAGTGTCATGAGCGTCACTCGCTGTCCGAGGAGTCCTCGGCGGAGCGGGTGCGACGACGGCGGGGGCGGCGCTCACGACGCTCGCCGTCGGACTCGCCGCGCTCACGGCGCGGACGGCGCTCGCGACGCTCGGAGCCCTCGCCGTCCCCACGCGGGCCGCGGGCCTCCTCCTCAGCCGCCAGCTGCTCCTCGGTGAGGACCGCGTGCAGGCTGAGCTTGCCGCGCTGGTCGATCTCGGCGAGCTCGACCTGGACCTTGTCACCCACGGTGAGGACGTCGTCGACGTTCTCCACGCGCTTGCCGCCCACGAGGCGACGGATCTGCGAGATGTGCAGCAGGCCGTCCTTGCCCGGGGTCAGGGAGACGAAGGCGCCGAAGGTGGTGGTCTTGACGACCGTGCCGATGAAGCGCTCGCCGATCTCCGGCATCTGCGGGTTGGCGATGGCGTTGACGGCGTCGCGGGCGGCCTCGGCGGAGGGGCCGTCGGAGGCGCCGATGTAGACGGTGCCGTCGTCCTCGACCGTCAGGTCCGCGCCGGTGTCCTCCTGGATCTGGTTGATCATCTTGCCCTTGGGGCCGATGACCTCACCGATCTTGTCGACCGGGATGTGGACGGTGAGCACGCGCGGGGCCGTGGGCGCCATCTCGTCGGGGCCGTCGATGGCCTGCTCCATGACATCGAGGATGTAGAAGCGGGCGTCGCGGGCCTGGCCGAGCGCGCCGGCCAGGACCTCGGAGGGCAGGCCGTCGAGCTTGGTGTCGAGCTGGAGCGCGGTGATGAACTCACGGGTGCCGGCGACCTTGAAGTCCATGTCACCGAAGGCGTCCTCGGACCCGAGGATGTCGGTGAGCGTGGCCCAGCGGGTCTCCCCGTCGATGACCTCGTGCATGAGGCCCATGGCGATGCCCGCAACGGGGGCCTTGAGCGGCACGCCGGCGTTGAGCAGGGACATGGTCGAGGCGCACACGGAACCCATCGACGTTGAGCCGTTGGAGCCCAGGGCCTCGGAGACCTGGCGGATCGCGTAGGGGAAGTCGTCGCGGTTGGGGATCACCGGGGTCAGGGCGCGCTCGGCGAGGGCGCCGTGGCCGACCTCGCGGCGCTTGGGGGCGCCGACGCGGCCGGTCTCACCGGTGGAGAAGGGCGGGAAGACGTACTGGTGCATGTAGCGCTTGTGCGTGACCGGCGAGAGGTCATCGATCTGCTGCTCCATGCGCAGCATGTTGAGCGTGGTGACGCCCAGGATCTGGGTCTCGCCGCGCTCGAAGATGGCCGAGCCGTGCACGCGGGGCAGGACCTCGACCTCGGCACCCAGGGTGCGGATGTCCTTGAGGCCGCGCCCGTCCATGCGCACGCCCTCGGTGAGGGTGCGGTGACGCACGTACTTCTTCGTCACGGAGCGGAAGGCCGCCTTGAGGGCCTTGGTGTCCTCCTCGGTGGCGAACTGCTCGGCGAGGTCCGCCAGGACGGCGTCGCGCACGGCGTCGGTGGCGGCGTCGCGCGCCTGCTTACCCTCAGTGGCGATGGCGGCGGCGAGGTCGTGGGCCTCGGCGGCCTTCTCGACGGCGGCGTACTGCTCGTCGGAGTAGTCCAGGTAGAGGGGGAACTCAGCCGTGGGCTTGGAGGCGTGCTTGGCGACCTCCATCTGGGCCTCGCACAGGGCCTTGATGTGCGGCTTGGCAGCCTCGAGCGCTGAGGCGACGACCGGCTCAGTGGGGGCGGTGGCGCCCTCGGCGATGAGATCGAAGGCGTTCTCGGTGGCGCCGGCCTCGACCATCATGATGGCGACGTCGCCGTCCTCGAGGACACGGCCGGCGATGACCATGTTGAAGGTGGCTCGCTCGAGCTCGCTGTAGCGGGGGAAGGCGACCCACTGGCCATCGATGAGGGCCAGTCGAGTGCCGGCGACGGGGCCGGCGAAGGGCAGGCCCGCGATCTGGGTGGACATGGAGGCCGCGTTGATGGCCAGGACGTCGTAGGCGTCGTCGGGGTGGATGGCCAGGACCGTCTCAACGACCTGGACCTCGTTGCGCAGACCCTTGACGAAGGAGGGGCGCAGCGGGCGGTCGATGAGGCGGCAGGCGAGGATGGCGGAGGTGCCGGCACGGCCCTCACGGCGGAAGAAGGAGCCGGGGATGCGGCCCGCGGCGTACTGGCGCTCCTCCACGTCAACGGTGAGCGGGAAGAAGTCGAACTGGTCCTTGGGGTGCTTGCCCACGGTGGTGGCGGACAGGATGGCGGTCTCGCCGTCGAGGTAGGCCATGGCGCTTCCGGCGGCCTGCTTGGCCAGGCGCCCGGTCTCGAAGCGGACCACGCGCGTGCCGAAGCTGCCGTTGTCGATCACGGCTTCAGCAGCGGTGACCTCGGGGTCGTCAATGAACATCTGGGATGGATCTCTTTCTGTCGATCGGAGGGGCGGTTCCGCGGCCTTCGATCGAGGCCCACGGAGCGCGGGGACAACCCGGATCCGGAGGCCACCACCGAAAACCGACGGCTACCGCCCGTCACGTCCGCGGGAGTCAGCCGCGGACGGATGGGCCCCGTCCTGCGCGTTGCGACCGGCTGGTTCCGGTACCCGACGCACACGCCCCGCTCAGGGGCACGGACGTAGACCTGCTGATCCTATCCTGCACCCCCGCATCGACGCCGTATGGGCGCCGGGCAACCGGCGTGAGATGGGCCGCGGCCACACAGTGCTTGACCCGCCCGCGGACGGCTCCTACGCTATTATCGACCGACGGTCGGTCGAGAGACTCATGGGCACACACCACACCCCGAAGGATGACCATGGCACCCGCACCGACACCCGCACCGCGCACGACGAAGCCATCAGCCCAGCGCCGCGCCGAGATCCTCGACGCAGCCCTGCACCTCTTCACGACCAAGGGCGTCCAGGCAACTTCAGTGGAGGACATCATGCGCGCCGTCGGCATCGCCAAGGGCACGCTCTACTACCACTTCCGCTCCAAGGATGAGATCCTCCACGCCCTCATCGCCCGCACCATCGACCAGACCGTCGCCCGCGCCCGCGCGGTCATCGACGACCCCGGCGACACCACGCACACCTTCCTCGGCGTTGTCGCAACGATGCGCGTCGAGACGTCCGAGCGCGAGCTCGCCCACGCCTTCCACGGCCCCGAGAGCACTGAGCTCCACCTGCTGTCCATCGTGGAGATGGTGCGCGCCATGACGCCGATCCTCACCGAGGTCGTCGAACGGGGCGTCGCCGAGGGCGTCTTCAGCACCGAGCACCCGCGCGAGGTCGTCGAGCTCCTCCTCGTCGGCGCCGGCATGCTCCTCGACGACGGCATCTTCTCCGGAGACTCGGAGCAGCTGGCCCGCCGCACAGCCGGGATCGTCGACGCCGCGGAGGTCCTCCTGGGCTGTCGGCACGGCAGCCTGTCATCGCTGATCGAGGGCGCCTCATGACACGCCTCTACATCCTCGCCCTGGGCAGTCTCATCACCTCCGTCGGCAGCGGCCTGAGCGCCTTCGGCCTGGCGGTCTTCGCCTACAGCGCCTACGGCACCGCCTCGGCGGTCGCCCTCGTCCAGCTGTGCGCCTTCGCCCCCATCGTCCTGCTCGCCCCTCTCGCCGGGACACTGGCCGACCGCTTCGACCGCCGCCTCATGATGGTCCTGGGCGACGCCGGCTCCGTCCTCGGTCTGGCCGTCGTGTGGGCGGCCCTGGCCTCCCGGGAGCCGAAGCTCGTGACCATCCTCTTCGGCGTGGTCCTCTCCTCCTGCCTGGCGGCCCTCACCGAGCCGGCCCTGCGCGCCTCCGTCACCGACCTCGTCGACCCGCAGGACCACGTGCGCGCCTCCGGGCTGCTCCAAGCCGCCGGCTCCGCCCGCTACCTCCTGGCACCCGCCCTCGCCGGCGCGCTGCTGCCCGTCGTCGGGCTGCGCACCCTCATCGTCCTGGACGCGGCCACGTGCATCGTCACCGTCGCCTGCTCGTTGACGGTCATGCGCGCCGTCGGCCGCCGGAGCGCCGCCACATGGGAGGAGACCGGCACCGTCCACCAGCTGCTGGCCGGCTGGCGGCTCATCCGCCGCACACCGACCGTGCGCCGCGTCGTCGGCCTCATGACCGTCATGACCCTGACGATCGGGACCCTCCAGGTCCTGCTCAAGCCGATCCTCCTGCCCCTGGTCGGCACCGCCGCCACCGGCCGGGTCGAGACCCTCGCCGCCACCGGGATCCTCGCCGGGGCCGCCCTCGTCACGCTCCTGGCCGGGCGCAGCCCGTCCCGGCTCCTGTCGGCCGGCACCGCCGCCACGGGCGTCGCCATGTGCGCGCTGGCGCTGCGCGAGGAGGCCTGGTGGGTGGCGCTGAGCGGCTTCGGGGTCTTCGCCGCCCTCGCCGTGTGCCAGGCCGGGGCCGAGACTCTCGTGCGCCGCGGGGTCGACGCCGACCACCAGGCCCGCATGTGGGGCACGGTTAGCCTCGTCACCCAGACCGGCTACATCCTCGCCTGCCTCGGCGCAGGCCCCCTGGCCGACGGCGTCGCCACCGCTCTGCTCGCCCCCGGTGGCGCCCTGGCGCCCGCGCTCAGCGCCGTCGTGGGCACCGGCCCCGGACGGGGCGCCGCCCTCGTCGTCGCCCTCGCCGGCCTGGCGACCATCGCCCTGGCCGCCGTCATCCGGTCCCGGCTCGCCACCTCCGACGACGCCATCACGCCCCCGGTGCCGAGCGTCGAGGCCGACCCGAGTCGGACAAGGAGCAGATGACGTGCTGATCCGACTGCTCAGGGCGGACCTGGCGCGCAGCGCCGTCGTCGCCCTCACCCTCACCGCCCTCATCGCCCTGGCCGCCATGCTCACCGCCACCGGGACGAGCCACGTCGACGGCACCATCGAGGAGGACCTCACCCTGGGGCGGTACGTGCCGGCAGACGCCGCCGAGCGGCTCGCCTCGGTCGCCGCCGCGCTTCACCGCCAGGCCGTGTGAGCGAGCCGGGCAGAGTGGCGGGCCCGGCCTGAGGGGCCGGGCTGTGGGGCAAGCCTGTGGGCCCGGCCTGAGGGGCCGGTTGGACGCGTCGCCCACGCAGGGACGACGTCGCCCCCGCCACGAACCTGGCGGGGGCGACATCATCGCGTGGCAGCGCGCTCAGCGGCGGATACCGAGGCGAGCGATGAGGGAGCGGTAGCGCTCGATGTCCTCCTTCATGAGGTAGTCGAGCAGACGACGACGCTTACCAATGAGGAGGTAGAGGCCACGACGCGAGTGGTGGTCGTGGGTGTGGCTCTTGAAGTGCTCGGTGAGGTTCTTGATGCGCTCGCTCAGGACGGCGACCTGAACCTCCGGGGAGCCCGTGTCACCCTCGTGGGTGGCGTACTCGGCGATGAGCTGCTGCTTGCGCTCGGCGGAAATCGACATGCGGACTCCTTGTTCTCGTTGCACGGAGCCCGGGGCATGTTCTCCCGGGCATGAGACTCCGTGGCCGGCTTGGACGGCGTGCCCACACTACCAGCGCCCCGCACCCGCCCCGACTGCCCGCACTGTGCGACCGCGCACAGACGACCCGTCGGCGCACCCGCCCTACGCGGCTGTCACGTCCTCAGGACGCAGGGGGCCGGGCACCGGCACCCCCAGGACAGCCGCGGTCTCGGCGACGTCCTGGCGCATCCGCTCCAGCAGCGGCTCCAGGGAGTCGAAGGCCAGCATGGGGCGCAGGCGCTCGACGAGTTCGATGCCCACGACCTCGCCATACAGGTCCAGGTCCGTGCGCCCCAGCACGTGTGCCTCGACGACTCGCTCGGGCACGTCGTCGAAAGTGGGGTTCGTGCCGATGGACACGGCGGAGGGCAGCCGCTCCTCCCCCGGTCCTCCCTCCTCGCCGGAGCCCGGTGAGCGTACGAGCCAGCCGGCGTAGACGCCGTCGGGCGGCACGACGCCGGCGGTCGCGGCCTGGAGGTTCGCCGTCGGGAAGCCGATCTCCCGGCCCCGCTTGAGGCCGTGCACCACGGTGCCGCGCAGGCGGTGGGGCCTGCCGAGCACCTCGGCGGCACCGGCGACGTCGCCCTCCTCAAGCAGCTGGCGCACCCAGGTCGAGGACCAGCGCCGCCCCGAGGGGGCGAGCACGTCGCACACGATCTCCACCTCGAGGCCGTCCTGGGCCCCGATGGCCTCCAGGGTGTGGGCGTCGCCCTCGTTGCCCCGGCCGAAGCGCACGTCGTCGCCGACGACGACCGCCCGGGCTCCGAGCAGGCCCTCAAGCCAGGTGCGCACGAAGTCCGCGGCGCTCTGGTCGGCGAAGTCGAGCGTGTAGTGCACGACGAGGACGGCGTCCAGGCCCGTGGTGGCCAGCAGGGACAGGCGGTCGGCCAGCGAGGCGACCATCGGCAGGTGCTGGCCGGGGTGGTGGACCCGGGCCGGGTGAGGGTCGAAGGTGACCGCGACCGCCCGGGGGCGGGGCCGTGCCGGCTCGCGGGCGGCGATGTCATTGGCACGCGCGACCAGGCGCGCGAGCACGGCCCGATGGCCGCGGTGGACACCGTCGAAGACGCCCAGGGCGACGACGGAGCCGGGTCCCGCGGGATCCCTCAGTTCCTCAGGCACCTGTTCGGCGCCGTACCAGACCTCCACGGGGCTCAGTGCGAGCCGCAGCCGCAGCGGCCGTGACCGCCACCGTGCCCGTGACCACCGCAGCCGCAGCCGCCGCCCTGGGAGGGGGCAGGCGCGGAGACGTCACGCAGGCCCAGGAGGTTGCCGGCCTTGCGTCCGGGGACGACGCCCGCAGGGGCGGCCTCGGCTCCGGGCTCCTCCTGCGGCTCGCCGCCGCGGTCACCCTCGCCGAGGGGCTGGACGACGCCCGGGGCCGCCGCCCGCTCCTCGCGCGTGGCGTGGCCATGCCCGCCGCAGCCGCACCCACCCGGCGCCGCCACCACCTGGCCGTCCTGGCCCGTCTGCTCGCTCATGAGTCTCCTTGGTCGCCGGGCTCACCGGCGGTCGGCTGCGTGTCAGCGCGTCCCGGCCCCGCGGCGGGGGCAAGGACGAGCACGGGCCGCGTGCGGCCCTTCCCGGTGGTCAACAGTGCCACGACCTCGCCGTCCGGAGCGAACCCCGCCAGGACGGGTCGCGAGTTCACCGCGCCGTCGGCTCGCCGCTTCTTGGGGACGACGGCGCGCTCGGGGGCGACCGCCCGCTCGGCGACCTCGGCGGGCAGGAGCTGGCCGTAGGCGATCGCACGGGCCTGGGCCTCGTCCAGGGCGACGGCCGGGAAGCAGCGCCGGGCCACCTCGGCCAGGCTCAGGGGTGTGAGGCCCGACGGCGGCACGCTCGCCGCGCCGGCCTCGACCTGGGCCGCGGCAGCCTCGAGGGTGAGTGCCTGCTCGACGTCGAAGGGGCCGACGCTCGTGCGCCGCAGGGCGGTGAGGTGCGCGCCGCAGCCCAGCGCCTGCCCGAGGTCGCGGGCCAGGGCGCGCACGTAGGTGCCGGAGGAACAGGACACGCGCAGGTCGACGTCGACGACGGCGGTGCCGTCCGTGGCCGTCGTGGCTCGCACCTCGCTAAGGCGGGTGAGGACGTGGATGGTGACTGGTCGGGCGGCGAGGGCGACGTCCTGGCCCTCGCGCACGCGGGCGTAGGCGCGCACGCCGTCGACCTTGATCGCGCTGACGGCGGAGGGCACCTGCATGAGCTCGCCGGTGAGAGCGGCCAGGGCGGCGTCGAGACGGCCCGGCAGGTCACCCGTGGGCGCGCAGCCGTGGCTGGTGGTGACCGTGCCCTCAGCGTCCTCGGTCGTCGTCTCCTGGCCGAGGCGGAGCGTGGCCGTGTAGGTCTTGTCCGCGCCCACGAGGTAGGTGAGCAGGCGGGTGGCCCGGCCCAGGCCGATGAGCAGCAGCCCCGTGGCCATGGGGTCGAGGGTGCCGGCGTGACCGACCTTGCGGGTGGCGCCCAGGCGGCGGGCCGCGGCGACGACGTCGTGGCTCGTGAGGCCGCTGGGCTTGTCGATGAGGAGCAGGCCGTCAGGGGCGGTGACGGCGCCGCGGGGCACCTCGAGGCGGTGACGGCCGGTGCCGCCGGGGCGGCTCACTCCTCGTCACCGGGTGCGCTGCTGTCACCGGCTGCTGCCGTGACCGTCTCGTCCTCGGCCTCGTCGGCGGCCTCGTCGTCCTCGTCGTCGTGGCGGTAGGGATCGGCCTCGCCCGCGTAGGAGGCGCCCGCGTAGGTGCGGGCGATCTCCTCGTCCTTGGCCCGCGCCTGGGCGAGAGCGTCCTCGAAGGTGCGCGCCTGCGTGGGCAGGGCGTCGAGCTGGAAGGTGATCGAGGGGGTGAGGCGGATGCCTAGGGCCTTGCCGACCTCCGAGCGGATGAGGCCGGTCGCGGACCTCAGGGCGGCGGCGGTGTCGCGCCGCTCGCGCTCGGAGCCGTAGACCGTGTAGAAGACGGTCGCCTGCTGCAGGTCACCGGTGACACGCACGTCGGTGACGGTGACGAAGCCGAGGCGCGCATCCTTGATCCGGCCCTGGAGCATGCGGGCGACGGTCTCGTGGATGCGGTCGGCGACCTTGCGGGCGCGGGCGGCGTCAGCCATGGTTTCTTCCTTCGACGGGGGTGGCGCCGGCTGGTGCGGCTGCCCGGACTGCCGCGGTCCGCGGCACTGCCCACCATCGTAAACGGTGCAGATTCCATGTCCGTTATGCACCGTCCTGCGTCACGTCGCCGCGCACCGGCCGGCGAGAGGCCGTCACGCGAACCTGCCCGAGCCTGGCGGACGGCAGGTGCGCTCAGCCACTGCGCTCGGCCACGAAGGAGCAGCCGCTCCAATACCACCTGTGCCCCCTCTCCACAACACCGTTGACTGTGATGTTCCACCCATATTATCCTGGTCGTGCACCCACCCGACGAGTTCGCCACCTCCAGAGCCCATCATGCTAGGTCGCCGTATCTCCCTCCCGCTCATCCTTGCCATCATCCTTTCGTTCCTTGTACCAAATTCGCCCACCAGTACCGCACATGCCGCTGCGGTGAGCGACAGCGACTCATCGCAACCATCGTCTTGCACGGCAGAACCGACCGCGCTCACACGAGACGAACTGACCGCAGAGGATCAGACCATCGAAGAGGTCCTCTCCAATTCCAACACCGTTGAGACAAACGACCTCATCGGTTCCGGCATTCACGTACAGTCCGGTTTCGAGGCGTCGCAAGGAGAGATCTCTGTCGTGGTCACCCTCGGGCGACTGGACGACGGAACATTTGTAGCCATGCGCCGCACCTACGAGACCGACGATCCGTCAAGCACGCTCGCACTGTCCGCCTTCGAGGTGACCGATAACGGCCGGGCGAGCGATGGCCCGGAGTTGTCCGAGATCCTCACCGTCATGCCGTCATCCGACGATAGCTCCACACTCGGTTACCAACCATCCTGCGTGAGGTTCGATTGGTCCTGCGTCCAAAGCCGCTGCAGTTTCGCGGCGATAGGCTGTGGGTTCTTCGGCGGTTTCGGGTACTTGTTCTGCCTGGTGGCAACATGCGGACCACTGGCTAACTCGTGCTGTCTCGAGTGGGGCCAGGGCAACGTCAACTAAGAGAGGCGACTCACTATGTCCGTGTTCTCAAACGCGTCCTCCACATCCGCAGCCGTCCTCTTCGCCGCAACGAGGGTGTTCGCCGTCGCAGTCGCACTGGCGGTGTTCTACGACCAACTGATCGCCGTGGACTACCCGATGCAATGGCTCAGCCGGCCCTTCGGCCTCGTCCTGTCGGCGCTGGCGCTGTCATACCTGGTCACACTGGTGCCGCACCTGTCCGCATCGTCCCAGCGCAGGTGGTACACGACATGGAGCCTGGCCCTGGCGATGGTCGGGGCCTGGGTCCTCGGCGCAGTGTTCGCCGTGTCCGTCACGACCGCGCTGCCCGCCCGCACGATCCTGTCCGACTATCCCGAGGTGACGGCGGCGCTCGTCGTCACACTACTCGTCGCCCTATGCTTCGGGTTCCTCGCGTCCCGTCAATCCGCTCACGCGAGCGCACCCGCAGGGCAATAGGCCGACGGTCGTCAACCGGGGCGGGCACCGCCCCCTCCCCCTGCCGGGCGCTGACACGGCGGGGCCGCCCACCTCGGGTGAGCGGCCCCGCCGTCGTGATGGCCCTCACAGGCCGGTTGGAGCGTCAGTCGCGCGGCTTCTCGCGCATCTCCCAGGTCTCGATGACGTCGCCCTCGGCGATGTCACGGAAGCCCAGGTTGATACCGCACTCGTAGCCCTCGCGGACCTCGGTGACGTCGTCCTTCTCCCGGCGCAGCGTCTCGATGGTGAGCTCGCCGGCCACGACGACGCCGCCGCGCACCAGGCGCGCCTTCGTGCCGCGCCGGATGATGCCCGAGCGCACGATCGAGCCGGCGATGGAGCCGAACTTCGAGGAGTGGAAGACCTGGCGGATCTCGGCGGTGCCGAGCGCGACCTCCTCGTAGACGGGCTTGAGCATGCCCTTCATGGAGGCCTCGACGTCCTCAATGGCCGCGTAGATGACCGAGTAGAACTTCATGTCGACGCCCTCGCGGTCGGCCATCTCGGCGACCCGCTCGGCGGGGCGCACGTTGAAGCCGATGATGACGGCGGAGTCGACCGTGGCCAGGTTGACGTCGTTCTGCGTGATCGCACCCACGCCACGGTGGATGATGCGCAGCGCCACCTCGTCGCCCACGTCGATCTTGAGCAGCGAGTCCTCCAGCGCCTCGACCGCCCCCGAGCTGTCGCCCTTGAGGATGAGGTTGAGGGTGTCGACCTTGCCCTCCTTGAGGACGTCGGTGAGGTTCTCCAGGGACACGCGCTTGCGACGCTTGGCCAGCAGCGCAGCCCTCTCAGCAGCCTCACGCTTGTCGGCGATCTGGCGGGCGGTGCGGTCATCGGGAGCGACAATGAAGGAGTCGCCGGCACTCGGCACACTGGTCAGGCCCAGGACGAGGGCCGGACGCGCGGGACCGACCTCCTCGAGCACCTGGCCGTGCTCGTCGAACATGGCGCGCACGCGCCCGTAGGCGGAGCCGGCGACGATCGGGTCGCCCACGCGCAGGGTTCCCTGCTGGACGAGGACGGTCGTCGTGGCGCCGCGCCCCTTGTCGAGCTTGGCCTCGATGGTGACACCGCGGGCGTCGCTGTGGGGGTTGGCCCGCAGGTCCAGGGCGGCGTCGGCGGTGAGCACGACGGCCTCGAGGAGCTCGTCGATGTGGAGGCGCTGCTTGGCGGAGATGTCGACGAACATCGTGTCGCCGCCGTACTCCTCGGGCACCAGACCGTACTCGGTGAGCTGGCCGCGGATCTTGTCCGGGTTGGCGCCCTCCTTGTCGATCTTGTTGACCGCGACAACGATCGGCACGTTGGCGGCCTGGGCGTGGTTGAGCGCCTCGATCGTCTGGGGCATGACGCCGTCGTCCGCGGCCACCACGAGGATCGCGATGTCCGTGACCTCGGCACCACGGGCACGCATGGCGGTGAAGGCCTCGTGACCAGGGGTGTCGATGAAGGTGATCGGGCGGCGCTCATCACCCACGGACACCCGCACCTGGTAGGCACCGATGGACTGGGTGATACCGCCGGCCTCACCGGCGACGACGTCCGTGGAGCGGATGGCGTCGAGCAGCTTGGTCTTACCGTGGTCGACGTGACCCATGACGGTGACCACCGGCGGGCGGGCCTCGAGGTCCTCATCGGACCAGGCGGCCTCCTCGGCCTCGAGGTCGATGTCGAAGGACTCCAGGAGCTCACGGTCCTCGTCCTCGGCGGAGACGAGCTCGACGCTGTAGCCGAGCTCGACACCCAGGAGCTGGAAGGTGTCCTCGTCCAGGGACTGGGTCGCCGTGGCCATCTCGCCGAGGTGGAACAGGACGGTGATGAGGGCCGCGGGGTTCGCGTTGATCTTCTCGGCGAAGTCCGTCAGGGTCGCGCCCTGGCGGATGCGCACCGGCGTGGAGCCATCACCGCGCGGGACGACGACACCGCCCAGCGACGGTGCGCTCTGCTGCTCGAACTCCTGCCGCTTCGCGCGCTTGGACTTGCGTCCGCGGGGGGCGCCGCCACCGCGCCCGAAGGCGCCCTGCGTCGCACCGCGACCACCGCGACCGCCGCGGGGGCCGCCGCCGAAGCCGCCACCACCGGGACGACCAGCGCCACCGGGACGACCGGCGCCCTGACCACCACGGCCACCGCCACCCGGACGACCGCCGCGAGCACCCTGCGCACCGCGCGCCGGCGCACCCGGGCGCCCCACGGAGGAGGTGCCCGGCATCATGCCGGGGTTGGGACGGGGACCGCCGCCGGGACGGGGTCCCGGACGCGCACCGCCCTGCGGGCGGGGGCCGGCTCCCTGCGGGCGAGGACCGCCGGTCGGGGCGCCTGCGCCCTGGCGGCGCGGGGCACCGGGACGGGGACCGCCCTGGCCGCGCGAGCCACCCGGACGGGGCATGCCCTGCGAGGCGGCGAAGGGGTTGTTGCCTGGACGCGGGGCGCCCGGACGGGGACCGCCCTGGTCGGCCTGGCCACGCGAGCCACCCGGACGGGGCATGCCCTGCGAGGCGGCGAAGGGGTTGTTGCCCGGACGCGGTGCACCCGGGCGCGGGGCCGGCCTCGGAGCACTGCGACGCTCGGCGGGGGCCCCGTCACGCTGGGGCGCGGCCGGACGGGGAGTGGGGGCCGGGCGCGTCGCGGGAGCGGCGGGCGCGGCCGGGGCAGCAGGTGTCGCCGGGCGCGGGGCCGCCGGCTTGGCGGCGGGCTTGGGCGCGGCAGGCTTGGCGCCGGCCTCGGCCTTGGGCCCGAAGTGCTCGCGCACGCGACGCGCAACCGGGGGCTCGACGGCGGAGGACGCCGCCTTGACGAACTCGCCCTGGTCCTTGAGCCAGGCCAGGATCACCTTCGAGGTGATCGTCTTGCCAGTGGGGTCGAGCTCCTTCGCGAGCTCGTGAACGCGTGGTTTAGCCACATTTCTCCTGTCAGGTTGCCTGCTCCTGACCAGGAGCAGGCGCTAGTAGAGGCAGCTCATCGCTGGGTACTCATCGGGTGCCCATCGGCTTTCTACCCGCCTTTGCAATCGGTGTTCCCGGTCCCGCGGGACCGGTGTCGCACGCTCAGGCGCTGCCCTTCCGGGAGAGCCAGTCGCGCACGGGGGCCGCATCCAACGGCCCACGAGTGCGCAGTGCGCGCCCAAGGGCGCCCCTGCGCTCAGCGAGCTCCAGGCACGCGAGGTCCGGATGGATCCACGCGCCCCGCCCGGGCGCCACGGCCCGGGGGTCGACGGCGAGCCCGCCGTCGTCGAGGACCAGGCGCAGCAACTGCGCCCGGGGACCCTTACCGCGGCAGCCGACGCAGGAACGCACAGGCACGTGTGAGGTGCTGGTGACCGTCACGCGTGTCCTTCCGCTCGTCCGGCCCGGGTGCCTCGTGCCCGGCAGGCCGCGCACGACCCTGGCAGGGTCCGCCCCGATTCTACCGGCGGCTCGCTCAGGCCTCGTCGCTGACCCGTGAGGGACCGGTCACGTCATCCGCGCGCGAGCCAGTGCCGGGCACAACCTGCCCGGACTCGGAGTCCGCGTGGATGTCGATCTTCCAGCCGGTCAGGCGCGCGGCGAGGCGGGCGTTCTGCCCCTCCTTGCCAATGGCGAGCGAGAGCTGGAAGTCCGGGACGGTCGCACGGGCCGTCTTATCCTCCATCGACAGGATGCGCACCTCAGACACGCGCGCCGGGGACAGGGCGTTGGCGACGAAGCGTGCCGGGTCCTCGGAGTAGTCGACAATGTCGATCTTCTCGCCGCCCAGCTCGGCGGTCACGGCGCGCACGCGCTGGCCCATCGGGCCGATGCAGGCGCCCTTGGCGTTGACGCCCTTGACGCGTGAGCGCACCGCCATCTTGGTGCGGTGGCCGGCCTCTCGGGCAATCGCGACGATCTCGACGTCGCCGGAGCCGATCTCGGGGACCTCGCGCTCGAAGAGCTTGCGCACCAGGCCCGGGTGGGAGCGCGAAAGGATGATCTGGGCACCCTTGAGGCCGCGCGAGACCTCGGTGACGTAGACGCGCACACGGTCGCCGTGACGGTGGCGCTCGCCGGGCACCTGCTCGTGCGGCGGCATGATCCCCTCGTGCTCCTCGCCCAGGCGCACGTAAACGATGCGGGGGTCGCGCCCCTGCTCGACGGTGCCGGAGATGAGCTCTCCCGCCTTGTCCTTGAAGGCCCCCAGGACCTCGAAGTCGCGGCGGTCCTGGATGCGCTGGACGATGACCGAGCGGGCGGTGGCCTGGGCGATGCGCCCGAAGTCGTCCGGGGTGTCGTCGAAGAACTCGCCGGTGGGCTCATCCTCCTCGTCCAGCTCCGGGGCCAGGACCGTCATGTGCCCGCTGCGGCGGTCGATCTCGACGTGGGAGCCGCGGATCGCGCCGGGGACCTTGAGGTAGGCGGTGAGGATGGCGTCCTCGATGGCGGGCAGGAGGTTGTCCAGGTCAATGCCCAGCTCGTCGGCGGCGCCTCGCAGCTCCGGCATGTTGATGTCCATGGTGTCCTGGGTGTCCTCTCTGGTCTGGTGGTCGGGGGCGTCAGAGGACGACGAGGGTACGTGCCTCAGTGACCTCGCCGAGCGCGAGTGTCATGGCGGCGCCGTCGACGTCGAGCGTGAGGTCGTCCTCGTCAGTGGCGACCAGGGTGCCGGTGAGCGTGCCCGCGGCCGTGGTGACGGCGACGGTACGTCCGACGGCGCGGCGGAAGTGGCGTGGGGTGGTCAGCGGCCGCTCGGCACCGGGGCTGAGGACCTCAAGGGTGTACTGACCCTTGACCGGGTCGGCGTCGTCGAGGGCCTCGGAGACGGCCCGGGTGGCGACGGCCACCGTGTCAAGATCGATGTCCCCCTCGCCGTCGGGAAGGTCGACGACGACGCGGACGGTGGAGTAACGGCCGGCCTTCGTGGTCTCAACACCCTCGAGGAAGAGCCCGGCGCCCTCCACCACGGGGGCAAGCAGCTCAGTGAGCCGGGTGGCGAGAGCGTCGGCCATGGGTGTCCCTCCAGGATCGGTGGCGTCCACGGGGGCGGGCGTGCCCCGCGGGCGTGGTCATACGCGCCCATGCTACCCGCCCGTGGCAGGATCACCGCGTGACGTCTCTGCCCACCGCTCCTGCCCGCCGCCCCACGACCCTGCACCGCACGACCGCCCTCCTGACGGTGTGCGCCCTCGCCGTTGGAGTCAGCGGCTGTGACCTGAGGATCGGCGAGTCGGTCCCCCTGACCCTGCCCTCTGCCTCCGAGCAGGAGTCTGTGCGCGACGCCCTCGCCCGCCGCACCGTGCTCGTGTCCTCCACGGCCTCCTCCTTCCTGACCGCCTTCCCCGAGGACCCGGACACCGCCGTCGCCTCCACCCTCGTGGCGGACACAGCCGTCCAGCTTGAGGCTCTGGGCGGGGTGTGGGAGCCCTACGCGACGCCGGTGCCCACGACATATCCGACGGCCTCCCCCGTTGCCACGGCCGCCGCCGGGGCCTCGCGGGACGCGCTCGTCCAAGCCCTTGAGGAGGGCACCGCCCAGGCGCGCCAGGCCGCCCTGGCCGCAACCGACGCTGATGAGGCCTCGCTCTACGGCGCCATGGCCGTCTCCTGGTCCGTGGCGCTGGAGGCTCTCGTTCCCGGCTCCGTCGACGTCGTCGGGCGCGACGCACTCCTGACCGAGCCCCTGCCCGGCGACCTGCTCCAGGCCTACGACGGCGCGCGCTACGCCTTGGAGGAGGTCGCGGCGCGCAGCGACGAGGAGACCCGCGCACGCGCCCAGACGCAGGCGGCCGCCGCCGACGACCTCGTCAACGCCTCCCTCGCCCTGGGCGGTGAGGACGCGCGGCTGCCCGCCTATGCCGAGCCGACCGCCGAGGACGGCGCGAGCGCGGAGGTGACCTGGGCCCGCCAGGTATGGCTGCGGCTGGTCGACGCCGAGGTGGTCGCCGTCGGCACCACTACTGGTCAGGCGCGCACCGAGGCCCTGGACGCGGCCCTGGACGCGGCCCTCACGGCCATCGCCTGGGGCGCTGAGATCACCGCCCTGCCCGGGTACGCCCTGCCGGAGGACTGAGCGGCGGTGCCGTCGGCGGCCGAGCAGGCCCTACCCGGCCCCGATCAGAGGCCCTCGCCGGTGGGCGCGGCCTCCAGGGCGGCTGCCACGGTGGAGCGGATCTCCGCCACCGCGGTCTCGACGGGCACGCTGCGGCGCTCACCCGAGCGGCGGTCACGGATCTCGACTGTGCCCGCCTGGGCGAGATCACGGCCCACGATGACGGTGAAGGGGACGCCCAGAAGCTCGGAGTCGGCGAACTTCACGCCGGCGGAGACCTTGCGGCGGTCGTCGTAGAGGACCTCGAGACCGGCGAGGTCGAGCTCGGCGGCCAGCGAGGCGGCGGTGGAGAAGACCTCCTCGTCCTTGCCGGTGGCGAGCACCTGCACCTGGTAGGGAGCGACCTGGATCGGCCAGGCCAGGCCGTGCTCGTCGCAGTTGACCTCGGCCAGGGCGGCCATGACGCGCGAGACGCCGATGCCATAGGAGCCCATGGTCACGGTGCGGGCCTTGCCGTTCTCGTCCAGGACGGTGAAACCCAGGGCGTCGGAGTACTTGCGCCCCAGGGTGAAGATGTGGCCCAACTCGATGCCGCGGGCGATCTCCAGGGGGCCGGAACCGTCGGGGGCGGGGTCGCCCGCGCGGACCTCAGCGGCCTCGATGGTGCCGTCGGCCTCGAAGTCACGGCCCCTGACCAGGTGCAGGACGTGCTGGCCGGGCGCGTTGGCCCCGGCCACCCAGCTGGTGCCGTCGACGACGCGGGGGTCGAGCAGGTAGCGCACGGAGCCCACGAGGACCTCACGGCCGTCCTCGCCCGTCTCGACGCGGCGCGAGGGGGCGTTGGGACCGACGGCGGTGGGGCCGATGTAGCCGCGCACGAGCTCGGGGTGACCCGCGAAATCCCCCTCCTCGGCCATGGCGACCTCGGCGGGGCTGACGGCGGCCTCCAGGCGCTTGATGTCCACCTCGCGGTCACCGGGCAGGCCGACGACGAGCAGCTCCTTGGTCCCGTCCGGCCAGGTGAGCGTGACGACGATGTTCTTCAGCGTGTCCGCGGCGCTCCAGGGGCGGTCGGCGCGCGGGTGCTCGGTGTTGAGCAGGTCCACCAGGGCATCGATGGTCGGGCAGTCGGGGGTGTCGACGACGAGGGCGGGCGGCACCTCGGAGGCGTCGACCGGATCGGGCACGGGGGTGATGACCGCCTCGGCGTTGGCGGCATAGCCACCGACGGAGCGCACGAAGGTGTCCTCCCCGACCGGGGAGGGGTGCAGGAACTCCTCCGAGCGCGAGCCGCCCATGGCCCCGGCCATGGCGTTGACGGGCACGTACTCCAGGCCCAGGCGGGTGAAGATGCGCTCGTAGGCGGCACGGTGGCGCTGGTAGGAGGCCTCCAGGCCGTCGTCGTCGATGTCGAAGGAGTAGGAGTCCTTCATGATGAACTGGCGGCCGCGGATGATGCCGGCCCGAGGGCGGGCCTCGTCGCGGTACTTCGTCTGGATCTGGTAGAGGGCCGTCGGCAGGTCCTTGTAGGAGCTGAGCAGGTCCTTGGCGAGGAGGGTGAACATCTCCTCGTGGGTGGGGGCGAGCAGGTAGTCGCCGTCCTTGCGGTCCTTGAGGCGGAAGAGGGTGGGGCCGTACTCGTCCCAGCGGTGGGAGTCCTTGTAGGGCTCGGCCGGCTGCAGGGCCGCGAAGTGGACCTCCTGGGCGCCGATGCGGTTCATCTCGTCGCGGATGATGCCCTCGATCTTGCGCAGGACGGCCAGCCCCAGCGGCAGCCAGGTGTAGATGCCCGGTGCGGTGCGGCGCACGTAGGCGGCGCGCACGAGGAGCCGGTGGCTGGCGACCTCTGCGTCGGCCGGGTCCTCACGGAGGGTACGGATGAAGGCGGTGGACATCGTCTGAAGCACGGGACGATCCTACGTGCTCGCCAGACATGCGCAGTCCCGGCCGCGTGGAGGCCCTGGTCGCCTCACCGTTCGGGCACGGGCCGGGCGCTCATCTCGTATCCTTCCTCCGGGCCCGGTGACGGCCCCTCCTCCCTGCCCCACCCGGGCGGTCCCCTGGGCCGACGTCGTGGCGCGGCCCACGAGCCGCAGCCACCAGGCGTCGGCTTGCGGGCCCTCCGAGCGGGTCACTAGCCTCGGCTAAGCCCTTCGTTGAGCCGCCCCGGCAGCAGGGCCGAACCGGTGACCGACGACAAGGGAACGCTGAGCATGGATCGACAGCCCATCCGCGTGGGGCACGGGCGCACCTGGGCCAAGGCGATCCTCATCGGTGAGCACTCGGTGGTCTACGGCCACCCGGCTGTGGCCGTGCCGCTGCACGACTTGCAGATGCGGGCCACCGCGACCCCCATCGACGGCCCCTCGTGGCTGCGCTCCTTGGACTACGAGGGCCCCCTGCGCAAGGCCGGTCACCGCTTCGCCTGCGTGGCCCGCGCCTTCGAGGTGGCCCGCGAGCGCTCGGGCTGCCTGGACCAGTCCTTCGAGGTGATCACTACCAGCGACTTCCCTCACGAGCGGGGCCTGGGCTCCTCGGCGGCCTCCGCGGGCGCCATCATCCTCGCGGTCCTGGACGCCTGCGGGCGCAAAGCCACCCGCGAGGAGCTGCTGCCGCTCATCCACCAGGCCGAGCAGATCGCCCACGACCGTCCCTCCGGGCTGGACGCGGCGGCGACGACGGCCCCCTCCCCCATCCGTTTCCAGTCCGGCGAGATGCACCTGCTGAGCCAGCGCATCGAGGGCGCCCAGCTGGTCATCGCCGACTCCGGGGTCCACGGCTCAACCCGTGTGGCCGTGGGCGGGCTGCGCCGTCGTTACGAGGCGGACCCGGACTTCTACGGACCGCGCATCAACCAGCTGGGCGAACTCACACACCGCTCTGTCAGGGCGTTGGCGCACGGCAAGGCCCGGATCCTGGGTGAGACGATGAACGCGGCCCACACGGTGCTCTCCGAGATCGGGGTGAGCCTGGACCTGCTGGACTCGCTGGCCCGGGCGGCCCGCCGGGCGGGCGCGCTGGGCGCGAAGCTGACCGGAGGTGGTCTGGGCGGCTGCCTCATCAGCCTCACGGACTCTCCCGGTGCGGCGGAGGACGTCAGCGCCGCCCTGCTTGAGGCCGGCGCGGTACGCACCTGGACCTATCAGCTGCGCGCGAGCGGGACGGCCCAGTGAGCGTGGACTACGTGGACAGCGTGGACAGCACGGACAGCGCGGCCGCTGGCAGGGCCCGCACGGCGACGGCGAGCGCGAACGCCAACATCGCCCTCATCAAGTACTGGGGCAAGACCGATGCCCGTCTGCACCTGCCGACCACCTCGAGCCTGTCGCTCACCCTGGACGAGACGTGGACGACGACGACCGTCTCCTTCGACGGCGGTGACGGTGTCCAGGACGTGGTGACGATCAACGGCCTGCGGGCCCAGGGCACCGCCTTCGAGCGTGTGCACCGCTTCCTGTCCCTCGTGCGTGAGCGCGCGGGTCTGGGTGAGGCGGAGGCCGCGAGCGTGACCTCGACCTCGATGGTGCCGCTTGCGGCGGGGCTGGCCTCCTCGGCCGCGGGTTTTGCGGCGCTGGCGGGGGCCGCCTCGCGTGCCGCGGGCCTGGACCTGGACGCCCGTGGGCTCTCGCGCCTGGCGCGTCGGGGCTCAGGCTCGGCCTCGCGCTCGGTCTTCGGGGGCCTGGTGCGCTGGAACCGTGGGACTGACGACGAGACCTCGTACGCCGAGCCGGTGCCCTGCGCCCTGGACCTGGCGATGGTCGTCGTCGCCCTCGACACGGGGCCGAAGGCGGTGTCCTCGACGGAGGCGATGCGTCGCACGATGCGGACCTCGCCGCTGTACCCGGCGTGGGTTGAGGCCAGTGCCACGGAATTGGCCGAGGCCCTGGCGGCGGCTGAGGCGGGCGATCTTGAGCGCCTGGGGGCAGTGGCGGAGGCCAACGCCCTGGGGATGCATGCGACGATGGTGGCGGCGCGCCCGCCGGTGCTGTACTGGCGGCCGGGCACGGTGGCGGTCCTGCATGAGGTCGCGACGCTGCGGCAGGCGGGCCTGCCGGTGTGGGCGACGATGGACGCGGGCCCCAATGTCAAGGTCCTGACGGACACGGCTCACGCCGCTGAGGCGGCCGCAGCCCTGGGCGGGCTCTTCCCCGAGGCGTCGGTGACGGTGCGGCGCGGCGGCGAGGGGATCCGCTACGAGCAGCCGGGATCCTGATTGACTGCATCCATGAGTCGGTCTGTCACGCGCCAGGCCCCCGGCAAGCTGTACGTCGCCGGTGAGTACGCGGTGGTCGAGAGCGGGCACTCCGCCCTGCTCGTGGCCGTGGACCGCTTCATCACGGTCACGGCGGCCACGGCCTCGGGGCCGCGCGCCCGAGTGTCCTCGGCCCTGTACGACGGCGGTGAGCGCACCTGGGAGCGGGACGCTCAGGGCTTGGCCGTGCCGAGCACCGGCGAGGTCGATTACGTCATCTCCGCGCTGCGGGTGGTCGAGGAGCTGGTGCGTGAGCGCGGTGGCGAGCCCGTCATGGTGCACCTGGACATCCTGTCCGAGCTCGACGACGCCTCCGGGCGCAAGCTGGGCCTGGGGTCCTCGGCGGCGGTGACCGTGGCGACCGTGCGGGCCGTGGCGGACTTCCACGACCTGCCCCTGAGCGACCTGGACGTGCTCAAGATGGCGCTGCTGGCCTCCGACGCCGTCGAGCCCGTGGGCTCCGGCGGTGACCTGGCGGCGAGCACCTTCACGGGCTGGGTGCTGTACTCCTCCCCCGACCGGCAGTGGCTGCGCGAGCAGCGGCGCTCCAGCGGTGTCGGCGCGCTGCTTGAAGCCCGCTGGCCCGGGTTGGCGGTGCGCCGGATGCCGCAGGCGGATGGGATCGACCTGCTGGTCGGCTGGACCGGGGAGCCGGCCTCGACGGCGAGCCTCGTCTCCCATGTCCAGTCCCGTCTCCAGGCTCAGGCGAGCACCGCGCCCGCGGCGACCTACGAGCAGTTCCTCGCCGCCTCCGAGGCCTGCCTGGCCGATCTCGTGACGGCCCTGGAGTCCGGGGACCTGGCGGGGGTACGCCGGCAGGTGACCGGGCACCGCGTCCTCCTGGCGGACCTGGCGCGGATGAGCGGCATCGTCATCGAGACGCCCGAGCTCGCACGCCTGGTCGAGATCGCCAGCTCCCACGGTGCGGCGGCCAAGAGCTCGGGGGCCGGCGGTGGGGACTGCGGAATCGCCCTGCACGGCCCGGCAACGAGTACGGCGGCCCTGCGCTCGGCCTGGGCCGAGGCGGGCATCGTGCCTCTCGACCTGGCTGTCTTCACCCGTTGCGAGGAGGACTCATGAGCCCCGTCGACCAATCCGGGGGCGCTGAGACCGCCCAGCCCGGCGTCGCCGTGAGCGCGCACGCCGAGCGCAAGGACGAGCACGTGCGCCTGGCGATGAGCCTGCACGCGCCCGGCAAGACGACCCCCTGGGCGGATATCAGTTTCCTCCACCATGCCCTACCGGGCACCGCTCTCGACGCCGTCGACCTGTCGACCCGGGTCCTGGGCTCCAGCTGGCAGGTCCCCTTCTACGTCAACGCGATGACGGGGGGTACCGAGTCCACGGGGCGGCTCAACGCGGCACTGGCCGAGGCCGCGGCCGCCGCGGGCGTGGCCATCGCCTCGGGCTCGCAGCACGTGGCGCTGCGCGACCGCGCGCGCGAGGACACCTTCCGCATCATCCGCCGCACGGCTCCCGGGGCCTTCGTACTAGCCAACGTGGGGCCCACGGTTGCCCCCGACGACGCCGCGCGAGCCGTCGAGATGCTTGAGGCCGACGCCCTGCAGGTGCACGTCAACGTCGCCCAGGAGGTGCCGATGCCGGAGGGCGACCGGGACTTCTCCGGCTGGGCCGGGCGCATCGCGCAGATCGCTGACGCCGCCCAGGTGCCGGTGGTCGTCAAGGAGGTCGGCTTCGGCCTGTCACGGCGCACCGTGGACCTGCTGGCGTCCCTGGGCGTGGCGGCGGCGGACGTGGCCGGCAACGGGGGCACGGACTTCGTGGCCATTGAGACCGCCAGGCGCGAGGATGGCGCCTACCGGGACCTCGTCGGCTGGGGGCAGAGTGCTGCCCTGTGCCTGCTCGAGTGCCTGCACGGGCCTGCGGGCTCCGCCCCGGTGGAGTTGCTGGCCTCCGGCGCGGTGCGCACCCCCCTGGATGTCGTGCGGGGCCTGGCCCTGGGAGCGCGTGCGGTGGGTGCCTCGGGGCACTTCATGCGCACGCTCACCGAGTCCGGGCCTGAGGCCCTGTACCGCGAGCTTGTCTCCTGGAAGGAACAAGTGCGCGGGATCATGGCGCTGCTGGGGGCCTCGCGGGTGGAGGACCTGGCCTGCACAGACCTGCTGGTCACCGGAGCCACCGCGGAGCGCGCCCGTCTGCTGAGCGTGGACCTGCCGGCCCTGGCCCGCCGCTCGGCCTAGCCCGGCCCACCACCCCCGCCGAACTCCTCGGTTTACGCTCGAACGTACGGCAACAACACCGTTGTCATGTCGCAGGACATCGGTGACAGGTCGACAGTGTCGACAGTGTCGACAGTAGTGTCCCGGCAGAGTCATGCCCCTCGGTCGGGAAGGCGAGCGTCGCGACTTCCGCGGCGGCGGGGCCGACGACTGGGCTGCGGCGGGGCCGACGATCGGGCGGTGGCGGCCGTCGCGGCCCCCACGGCGGTGGGGCTTGCACGCTCACGCTTGTCGACCTCTGTCGCAAGCCGCGGAATCATGCGGTTTTCTCGATCGGCGCCCTCGAGTGCCTCGGCTCCCATGTGCATGGACCACGCCCATGCACATGGGACCCAACAAGCCGTTTTGACCAAGAGAACCAAAACGGCGCAATACCAACGAAAAACCCAGATCCGCCAGATCACACCAGTCACATGAGCGTGCACGACCCCTCCCAGCACCCCGGGCACGAGCCCGCACGGCACCGGCCAGCCTCCCCACGTCACCTACCAACGCCAAGTTCGAGGGTCAAGAGGCTCGAACTCGACACGTCACCCCCGAACTCGCGGCGCACCAAGACCCACCGGGGCGCGCGCCAGTGGACCCGAGCTGGCGCGCCCACAGGGACAGTGCCCCGGCGCCAGGGATGCCCACACGGCGGACATGACTGCCACCTCGGCGCCGGGCACCTGGAGGCAAGGGCCAGATTGCGCAGCTCTGGGCGGGCCCGCCATTGGGATGCGCCGCCCATGTCCGCCGCGTGGACACCGACGCGGCGCCGTACGTTCGAGAGCGCGCCGAGGAGGTGGGGGCCGGGAGCCGCGGGTCAGGGGGCCACACTCCCCCCGCTACCCCGCCCCGGACGGTGGGGGCCGGGAACCGCGGGTCAGAGGGAGGGGGTCAGAGGGAGGCGAGCCAGGCCACGATGCCGGGCGAGGCGTACAGCGTCATGAACTGCACGCCGTAGGACACGCCCAGGCGGTTGAGGGAGCCGCACACGATGCCCACGAGCAGCACGCCGAAGACGTTGGCCACACCGGCATCGATGTAGGCGAGCACAACGATGAGGGACACGAACAGTGACAGGACGGCCTCGTGAGGCACCCGCCTGATGACGAAGTGGGTGATCTGGCTGGACCAGCGCACCGCCACCACGTAGGTGACAACGACGGCGATCAGCGCACCCAGGACGGTGGCGATCACCACCTGGGGCAGGCTCAGCAGGTGGTGGATATTGTGCTCGAGGCTGTAGACGCCGTCGGCCTCAAAGAGGGGGCCGGCCGGGCCCGCGGACACACCGGAGATCGGGATGCCCAGGGCGACGAGCGGGATGATGACACCCGCGAGGTAGGTCGAGTGGGTGAGTGAACTCATGACGGTCACGGCCCGCTTGGCACGCTCCACCGGGTCCTTGAGCCGGGCGGCGGAGGCCTCACCCAGCAGGAAGGTCAGGCCCACCGGGGACAGGACGAACAGGGGCGTGGAGGCGGCCGCCATCGCGGCGCTCCAGCCGCCCTCCGAGGCGGTGACGAGCCGGTTCGGGCGCAGCTCACGCGAGCGGAAGCCGTCCGCGCTCAGGCGCGCCTGGGTCAGGGTGCCGTGCGGCAGGGCATTGCGGCGCCGCTTGTTAAGCAGCTCGAGCAGGGTCACGAGCAGCGGGCCGACGGTGATGCCCAGGAAGAAGGAGATGTTGACGCTCTCACCGGGCCTGATGATGCCGTTGGCCTCGTAGACGGCCGGCAGGCCCCTGAAGAGGAAGGCCATGGGCACGATGGAGATCAGCGCCAGGAGTCGGTTCTGGCCCAGCACGGCAAGCAGGCAGGCGCCCAGGGCGAGGATGAGCGGGGCCCGGTCCTTGATGGGATCGGCCAGCGGGGCGACGGCGGCGGCCAGGAGGAAGGCCAGCGGGATGGACACGACCGTGCCGATGGCCGAGCCGACGGCCATTTTACGGATCGTCGTCGAGGCCAGGCCCCGTGAGCGCAGCAGCACGGCGTGCTCCATGAGCGGGGCGCTCATGACGCCGCCGGGCAGGCCCACCAGGGCCGTCGGGATGGCGTTCATGAGGTTGAGGGTGACGATGGCGGAGATGAAGAAGGACAGGACCACCTCGGCGGAGGCGCCGGAGAGCACGAGGGCAAGGGTGACGGGCGCCAGGACGCTCGTCTCGTCCGTGCCGGGGATGAAACCGATGAAGGAGTACAGGACGACGGCAGCCAGGACGGCCACGAGCATGACGGCGAGCATGGCGAGGGTCACGGCGTGACCTCCGAAGGCTCAGAGGGCTCGGTGGCGGCCGTACCAACGTCCTCGGAAGCACCGGAGTCCACGATGCTCACGTCGCGCTTGGGCTGCACGAGCAGGCAGCTCAGGGCGAAGCCGAGGACGGAGCCTGCCAGGCCCCAGAAGAGCAGCTGGCCGCCGGTGAGGGTGGCGACGACGAGGGCGGCGACGGCCGAGGCGGCGCACACCGTCAGGGACAGAACGAGGTCGCGCGCGCTGACGAGGTCGTTCCAGACCTCGATGTGGGGCTCCCGGGGGGCGCCGGTGCGCATGGAGGCGTTGAGGTGCACGACCGGACTCTACGCACCCGGGCGCCGGCCGTGAGGCTCGGCCTCCTATGAGGTAGCCCATGAAACGCCGCCCAGTCGTGTGGGCACTGTCTCTCAGCGGCGGGCTCAGGACGGCGGGCTCAGGGCATGCGGTAGCGGCGCACGCCGTCGACCATGCCGATGAGCGCGTAGGGGCCGCCATCGGGCAGGAGCGTGGAGGAGATGTCCGCCCCGACCGGCTCCAGGGACTCGGTAAGTACCGCCTCGTACTCCTTGACGCTCAGGCGCCTGCGGGCATCGAGCGCGGTCATGGTGGCGGCGGGGTCCCGGCGCGAGTCGAAACCCTCAACGACGGTGGCGGTGACGAGCTCGCCCACCGCGCCCGAGCCGTAGGAGAACAGGCCCAGGCGGTCGCCGGGGCGCAGGTCCGAGTGGTCGAGCAGCGAGAGCAGGCCCAGGAACAGTGAGGCGGTATAGCAGTTGCCCACGCGCCGCGAGTAGATGAGGGACTCGTCGTAGCGGCGGTGCAGGTGGTCGAGGCCGCGGGCCTCGGCCTCCTCGGGCGTCAGGACGCCGGCCAGCGCCTTGCGCCCCATCTTGGTGTAGGGCAGGTGGAAGCACAGGGCCGCGTAGTCCTCAACGTCCAGGCCGCTGGCCTCGCGGTGGGCGGCGAAGACGCGGGCGAACATGGCGGTGTAGCAGCGGTTGGACAGGTGCCCGTCCACGCGCGGGACGCTCTCACCCTCAGGGCGCCAGAAGTCGTAGACGTCCTCGGTGCGGGCGGTGGAGGCCGGGTCGATGATGAGCAGGCGCGGGTCCTGGCGCACAAGCATCGCGACGGCGCCCGCCCCCTGGGTGGGCTCGCCGGCAGTGCCCAGGCCGTAGCGGGCCAGGTCCGAGGCGATGACGAGGGCGGTGCGCCCCGGGTGCGCGGCCACGTAGTCCACGGCGGTCAGCAGCCCGGCGGTACCCGCGTAGCAGGCCTCACGGATGTCGTAGGCGCGCACGCCCTCAGGCAGTCCGAGCAGCCCGTGGACCATGACGGCCATGGCCTTGGAGGCGTCGACGGCGGACTCGGAGCCCAGGACGACGAGCCCGAGGGCGGCGATGTCGGCCTCGTCCGCCCGCTCCACGACGGCGGCGGCGGCCCGGGCGGCCAGGGTGACGACGTCGGTGCTGGCGGGCGAGACGGCCATCTGGTCCTGGCCGAGCCCGATGTGGAACTTGGCGGGGTCCACGCCGCGGGCCACCGCCAGGTCCGTCATGTCGAGGTACAGATCCGGGATCGCGATCTCGAGCGCGTCGATGCCGATGGGCACGCGGGCCTCCAGGTGGGTCGGTCGATGGAGAGGGATCAGGCCGTCTCGACGGCGTCGGCACGCCGCTGATGCGGGCGAGCGGGCGACACCCGGGACATCGTGAGAGTTTAGACTACGCCCCACACACCACCTCATGATTGGGGGCCTCATGCACCACACCCGCAGCGACCTCGCCCGCCTGGAGGGCAACGCCACCGTTATCGTCTCCGCGATGCGCACGCCGACGGGTCGCCGCCGCGGCAGCCTGTCCCACATGACCGCGGCGGAGCTGGGCGCCCACGCGGTGCGGGCGGCGCTGGCACGGGTGCCGAGGGTGGTCGACGACGTCGCCCAGGTCATCTTCGGCAATGTCTACCAGGGCGGTGCCGGGCAGAACGTGGCGCGGCAGGTCGCGCTGGGCGCCGGCCTGGCGGTGCGGGTGCCGGCGATGACCGTCAACGAGGTCTGTGGTTCCGGCCTGAAGTCCGTCATCCTCGCCGAGCAGCTCATCCGGCTGCGGCGCGCCGACGTCGTCGTCGCCGGTGGGACGGAGTCGATGACCCGGGCGGCACTCGTGTCCGCCTACGACCCGGGCACCCGCTCCTACCTTGATCCTCAGCCCTCCCTCATGGTCGACGGGCTGACGGACGCCTTCAGTGGTGAGGCGATGGGGGTCACGGCCGAGGAGGTCGCCAAGCAGCACGCCATCGACCGGGCGAGCCAGGACGCCTGGGCGCTGCGCTCGCACGAGCGGGCCGCCGGCGCCACCCGCGACGGCCTGTACGCCCAGGAGATCGCCCCGGTGGACCTGTCCGACGGCGAGCGCCTGGACCACGACGAGCCGATCCGCCCCGACACGGACGAGGAGCGTCTGGCAGGGCTGCGTCCCGTCTTCGCCGAGGACGGCACCGTCACCGCCGGCAACGCCTCCTCCGTGGCCGACGGCGCCGCAGCCCTCGTGGTGACCTCCGCGGACTATGCCCGTCGCCACGGCCTGGACGTGATGGCGGTGGTCTCCAGCTCCTCGGAGATCGCCATCGACCCGCAGATCATGGGCTTCTCCCCCACCACCGCGATCCGTGACCTGCTGTCCCACCAGGGCCTGACGACGGCGGACGTTGACTCCTACGAGATCAATGAGGCTTTCGCCGCGACCTCCCTGGCCGTGAGCCAGGACCTGGACCTGGACCCGGAGACGGTCAACCCGACGGGCTCGTCGATCGCGCTCGGCCACCCCCTGGGTGCCTCCGGCGCCCGCATCCTCGTCACGCTCGTGCACCGGTTGCGGCGCGAGGGCCTGCACCGCGGGGTCGCCTCGCTGTGCGTGGGCGGCGGCATGGGCATCGCCGTGCTCGTGGAGTCCCTGGCCCGCAGCGAGACCGTGGGGGCCCGGTGAGCCGCCGCTTCTACGAGCTCAGCCCCGCCGAGCGGCGCGAGCAACTGGTCGCCCAGGGCCTGCTCACGCCTGAGGCGTCCGAGGCCCTGGCCAGCCCGTCAGGGCTGGAGGCGCACACCGCCTCGCGGCTCGTGGAGAACCAGGTGGGCCAGCTGCACCTGCCCATCGGGGTGGTGCCGGGCGTGCTGGTCAACGGCCGCACGTACACGGTGCCGCTGTGCACCGAGGAGGCCTCCGTCGTGGCGGCCGCCTCCAATGGTGCCAGGATCGTGCGTGAGGCGGGCGGCTTCACGGCCGTGACGCCCTCGCGCCTGGTGACCGGCCAGGTGGTGGTGGCCGAGCCGCACGACCCGGACCTTGTCACCCGCATCGAGCAGTGCCGCGAGGAGCTCTTCGCCGCTGCGGCCCGGGCCCATCCCTCGATCGTCGCGCGCGGCGGGGGCCTGCGCGGGCTGCGCGTGCGCGCCCTGCCTCCTGCGGGCCCGGACGCCGCCGGGGCACGGGGCTTCGTGAGCGTGGACCTGAGCGTGGACGTGCGCGACGCCATGGGCGCCAACATCGTCGACACCATCGGTGAGGCGGTCGCCGCCGTCCTACGTGAGCGCTTCCCCGAGGAGGAGGTGCTCATGGCGATCATCTCCAACTACGCCGTCGAGGCCCTGGTCGAGGTCTCCTGCGACCTGCCGGCGCCCCTGCTCGTGCAGGCGCGCGCCGCCCGGGGGCTGGCGCCCGAGGAGCTGGCGGACCTCGCCGGGCGCACGGCGCGCCGCATCGCCCTGGCCTCCGACCTCGCCCAGGTGGATACCGCCCGCGCGGTGACGCACAACAAGGGCGTGATGAACGGGATCCACGCCGCCGCCCTGGCCATCGGCAACGACACGCGCGCGATGGAGGCCGGCTGCCACGCCTGGGCCGCGCGCGACGGACGCTACCGGGGCCTGTCGCGCTGGTCGCTCACGGGCTCGCGCCAGACCCCGGTGCTGCACGGGCAGATGAGTGTGCCGCTGCCGCTGGCAAGCGTCGGGGGCACGATCCACGCCCTGCCCCAGGCCGAGGCCGCGCTCAGGCTCATCGGGGTGGGCGACGCCGCTGAGCTGGCGCGCGTGGTTGCCGCAGTCGGCCTGGCACAGAACCTCGCCGCCCTGCGCGCGCTCGTGACCGACGGGATCCAGAAGGGGCACATGGCGATGCACTCGCGCGCCCTGGCGATCACCGTGGGCGCGCGCGGCGAGCAGATCGAGCAAGTCGCCGAGCTGCTGCGCCAGGCACCGCGCATGAACCAGGACACCGCCCGCACCCTGCTCGCCCAGGCCCGCGCCGAGGCCTGAGGCACCCGCGCCCTCACTGGCATCCTCACAGATCCTCACAGATCCTCACAGCAGGACGGTCGAGTAGGTCCCCACACGCTCAAAGCCCAGCCCCCGGTACAGGGCCAGGGCCGCCGTGTTGTAGTCGTTGACGTACAGGCTCACGGTGCCGCCCAGGCCCACATGCTCGGCGCGCACCGCGTCGACCACGGCGGCCAGGGCCACGCTGCCCAGCCCCTGGCCGCGCAGGTCCTCACGTGTCCACACGCCGGTGAGCAGGGCGACGCCGCCGTGCCCTCGCGGCGCGGGCCACAGGGCGCCGACGTCCGCCTTGAAGGCCGCCTGCCGCGGGCCCCCCGGCAGCGGCGCCCGCCCCTCGCCGTCGTCCAGGACGACGTAGGTGCGCCGCGAGTCCACGAGCCAGGAGACATGACGGGCGTACGAGCCACCGATTGCCGTGGGGTCGTAGCCGAGCTCGTCGTGAAACATCGCCACCGAGGCGGGCAGCACGAGTGGCGTCTCCTCGCCCGTGGCCGCGTGCAGCATCTCGGCCGCCCACCTCATGGCGGGGCGTCGGTCGAGCGCGGCGCGGGCCAGCCCCCCGGGCAGGTGGGGCGCCACGAGCATGGGCTGGGTCCACCTCTCCTCACGGCTGGCCAGGCCCAGGCCCACCAGCGCGCTCCAGACGGGCTCGACATCCTCGGCGGGGCCGTAGACGGAGCCGTTGCGGGTCAGACGCCGATGGGCGTGCTCGGCCAGCGCCCACACCTGCGCGTCGCTCGCTCCCGCGTGGCCCAGCGCGGGCCGGGCGGCCAGGCCGAAGGGTAGGAGCGAACCGGTGGCCCAGGCGCCGCCATCGGGACTGTCGGCACGCCCCAGGGCGACGACGTCGCCACTGCCCCAGGTCGGCCACCGACGCAGCTGGCCGGCCAGGCCCACGCCGGCCACCGGGTCGAGGGCGCACAGGTCGAGCAGCCCCCCGGCCGTTGCGGGAGTCACGGGCCCCAGGAGCCGGGGGCGGGGCAGGAGCCGCACCGCTCTTCTCACACCGCGCGTCTCACAAGGGGGCGACGAGATCGACCCAGATGAGCAGTACCGCCATGACGATGAGCAGGCCGAAGACCACCTGCCCCACGGGCAGCATGCGGGCGGTGTCCGCGTAGCCGGGGTCCGCTCGTCCGGAGGCGCGCGCCCAGGTGCGCCGCAGCCCCTCCCAGCAGGCCCCGGCCACGTGGCCGCCGTCGAGCGGCAGCAGGGGCACGAGGTTGAAGGCGAACAGAGCAAGGTTGAGTGAGCCCAGGAGGCTGAGCATCGTGAACAGGCGCACGGAGAAGGGAATGTGTCCCGTGCCGGCCCCGGCCGCGGAGACCTCCCCGGCAATACGCCCCACGCCGACGAGACTGATGAGGCCCTCGGGGTTGCGCTCCTCGGCCCCCACGCCCGCCAGGACCGCGTGGTAGAGGCCGGCGGGGATGGTGACGATGGCCCCCAGGGTCTTGCTGACGGCGAGGGCGACCTGTCCCGCGACCTCGCCGGCGGGCACGCGCACCGTGCCCAGGGTCGGGCTGAGCCCCACATAGGGGCGCAGGCGGGTGACCACCGTGCCGTCCTCAGCGGTCACCGGGTGGCCGGCCTCGTCGTAGACGGTCCGCTCGATCTCGACGGCGGAGACGGTGAGGGTCAGTTGCTGGCCGTCGCGCTCGACGACGACCTCGCGTGGCCCGGTGCCGCTGGCGAGGATCGCGGCCTGCACGTCCTCCCAGGTCGCAAGCGGGGCCCCCGCCCAGGTCAGCAGCCGGTCACCGGGTTCAAAACCGGCGGCCTGGGCGGGTGAGACCGGGTCCGTGTCGGTGCACTCGACGGCGGACTCGACGTCGGCGGACACGCAGGTCGTGACCGTGGCGACGGTGGCGGTGTAGCCGGGCTGCCCGACGACGCCGAGGGCCACGGCCAGCAGCAGCACCCCCAGAACGAGGTTGGTGAGGATGCCCCCGGCCATGACGATGAGCTTGCGGGGCACGCTCAGGCGGTAGAAGGCCCGGTGCTGCTCGTCGGGGCCGAGCTCGGTCAGGGACTCCTCGCGGGCCTCAGCGACCATGCTCCCGGGCTTGTCCGGGCGGTCGGGGCGCGCGGGCGGGAGCATGCCCAGCAGGCGCACGTAGCCGCCCAGCCAGATCGCCTTGACGCCGTACTCCGTGCCGCCGCGGCGGAAGGACCACAGGCGCGGCCCGAAGCCGATGAAGTACTCGGGGACCTTCACGCCGAAGGCCTTGGCCGGCAGCATGTGCCCCAGCTCGTGCAACGCCACGGACAGGGCGATGCCGACAACGAGGGCGAGCACGCCCAGGGCGTAGGCGAGGGTGGCACTCATACAGTGGTCTCCTGTGGTCTCGGGCGGCGGGTGCGGGCGGCCCGAACGCTCACTCGACGGACAGCAGCACCTCGACGACGCGGGCGAGGTAGCGGTCCACGCTGCGCTCCTCGTAGGCCTTGGCCCCGCGCGCGGAGGTGAACATGGCGCCGCGGACCTGCTCGGAGGTCAGGGTGGCGGCGGAGTCGAAGTAGGCGGCGACGCGGTCCATGAGGGCGTCGACCTCCTCGCGGGAGTAGCCGCGGCGCCGGGCGGGGGCGAAACGCTCTCCTGCGGGGCGCAGGAGCCGGGGGTACAGGCTGGTGGCGAGATCGGCCACCTGACGCATCCAGGCGTCACGTCCCAGCCGCGAGACGATGTCGGAGCGCCGCTGTTGGAGGAAGGCCGCCTCAAGGCGGTCCAGGGCGGCGTCAACGGAATCGGGCCGGTAGCCGCCGTGGACGACGTCGAAGGCGACGGTGCGCACGCCCTCGGAGTCCATCTCCTCCAGGTCACCGGCGTCGTAGATCTCGTGCGCGGTTGTGAAGTAGCGGTCGACCTGCTCGGTCCGGTAGCCCCTACGCAGGGCACCCACCTTGGGAAACATGCCGCTCATTGCTGTGTCCTCGACCTCTCCTGGCCCAGCACCTCGGCGGCCAGCTGGCCACAGGCGCCGTCGATGTCGCTACCCCGGGTGTCGCGCACCGTCGTGGTGACACCCGCCTGGCGCAGTGTATCCACGAACCGGTCCTGGACGTCCGGCTCCGAGCAGGTCCAGATGGAGCCGGGGGTGGGATTGAGGGGGATGGGGTTGACGTGGGCCCAGCCGCGCCCGCGCCGGTTGAGCTCGTCCGCGAGCAGCTGGGCCCGCCAGGCGTGGTCGTTCATGTCCTTGATGAGGGCGTACTCGATGGACACGCGCCGGCCGGTCGCCTCGAAGTAGTCGTGGGCGGCGTCGAGGAGCTCGTCCACCTTCCACTTGGAGTTGACGGGGATGAGCTCGTCACGCAGGCCGTCGTCGGGGGCGTGCAGGGACACGGCCAGCGTCACCGGGATCCCCTCGCCCGCGAGGCGGCGGATGAGGGGCACGAGGCCCACCGTGGAGACGGTGATGGAGCGGGCGGACAGGCCGAAGCCCTCCGGCGCCGGGTCGGTCATGCGGCGCAGGGCGGCGACGACGTTCTTATAGTTGACCATCGGCTCGCCCATGCCCATGAAGACGACGTTGGACAGGCGGGCGGGGCCCCCGGTGAGATCGCCGCGCTGGGAGGCGAGGGCGGCGTGGCGCACCTGCTCGATGATCTCCGCGGTCGACAGGTTGCGGGTCAGGCCCATCTGGCCGGTGGCGCAGAAGGGGCAGGCCATGCCGCAGCCGGCCTGGGAGGACACACACAGGGTGGTGCGCTCGCGGTAGCGCATGAGGACGGACTCCACGCGCACGCCGTCGTGCAGCTCCCACAGGTGCTTGATGGTGCGGCCGCCGTCGGCGCGCAGGGCACGCACTTCGGTGATGAGCTCGGGTAGGAGCTCGCCGGCCAGTTGCTCGCGCTGGGCGGCGGGCAGGTCCGTCATGTCCGCGGCCTCGCGCGTGAAGTGTGTGAAGTAGTGGCGTGAGAGCTGGTCTGCCCTGAAGGCGGGCAGGCCGACGTCGGCGAGGGCGTTCTTGCGTGCGGCCAGGTCGAGGTCGGCCAAGTGGCGGGGCGCCTTGCCGCGGGCCACGGGCACGGCGAAGGACAGGCGTGGCTTGGCGTCCGGGCTGGTGGCACCCTCGGGGGCCTGGTCCGTGGGCATGACCTGGGTCTCGCCCGGACGCCGACGCCGGATGCCGACGGGCTGGGGCGGCTGGGCCCGCCCGGTGCGGGTCGAGGTGCGCGCAGTGGTGGCGGTGCGGCGCTGCTGGTCATGGGTGGGGCTCACGAGACTGGAGCTCCTCTCACCGGGTCGGCGTGTGCTCGGGGCGCGGATGCGCGGGTGCTGAGGTTACCGGTCGGCGGGCCGCGGTGCCGCGCCGGGGGTCACACCCGCCGTTTCGTCCGCGTCACGTGCGGGTTCGGCTGTGGGAGGCCAGCTGCGCTCCGGTGTCGAAGGGTTTCGTCCGCGTCACGTGCGGGTTCGGCACTGCCTGCCCAGTTTCTTCAGCCCAGGAGGAGGGTGGCGACGTAGACGATGGGCGCGGACACGAGAATGGAGTCGAGGCGGTCCATGAGACCACCGTGGCCGGGCAGGAGAGTGCCCATGTCCTTCAGGCCCAGGTCCCGCTTGAGCAGGGACTCCCCCAGATCACCCAGGGTGGAGATAATGACGACGACGAGACCGAGCAGCGCACCCGCCCACACGGGCCCGTCCAGGGCCCACACGCTCAGGCCCCCGGCGAGCACCGTCGCGGTGAGGGATCCGGCGAAGCCCTCCCAGGACTTCTTGGGTGACACGCTCGGCGCCATAGGGTGCTTGCCGAAGGTGATGCCTGCGAGCCAGCCGCCGGTGTCATTGGCGATCGGCAGGGCTAAGAGCATGACGATCTTGCCGACGCCGTGCTCCTGCGAGACGAGCAGGATGGCGAATCCGGCCAGGAAGGGCAGGTAGCTGGCGACCAGGACCGAGGCGGCGGCGGTGACCGAGCGCGAGCGGCGCACGTCGTCGTGGGCGTGCGTGCGGGGCACGCCGTCGTGACCGGCAGCCTCCAGCGGGGTCCCGGAGTCCGCCTCCGCCTGGTCGAGGAAGCACCACAGGACGCAGGCACCGGCGGTGGCGATGTAGGCACCGAAGGCGCCCTCGGCACCCACGGTCCAAGCGCACACGGCGATCCCGAGCGTGCCGAGCCACAGGGGCGGCAGCGGCAGGCGGATGCCTTTGCGGGCGAAGGCGCCGGCGAGCTCCCACAGGGCGCCGCAGACGGCGACGACGACGAGGCCGACGAAGATGACCTTCTTGATCAGCAGGGAGGCGAGGACCAGCGCGATGAGGACAACCGCGACCCCGACGGCGGCGGGCAGGTTGCGCCCGGCACGCCCGGTGGAGGGCAGGGGCGCGTGGTTGCGCGTCGGCGGCGGGGTCAGCACAGTGCTCAGCAGGCTCACGAGCGGTACTGTCCGGTCTGTCGGGTTGAGGTCTTGGGGTCTCAGACTTCGAGGAGCTCGGACTCCTTGGCGGCCAGGGCGGCATCGACGGCGTCAACGAAGCGCTTGGTGAGGGCGTCGAGCTCGCTCTCGGCGCGCTTGACCTCGTCCTCCCCGGCCTCCCCGGCCTTCTTGATGGCCTCGAGCTCCTTCTTCGACTTGCCGCGGATGCCCCGGACCTGGACACGGGAGTCCTCGGCGCGGGTGCGGGCGAGCTTGACGTAGTCCTTGCGGCGCTCCTCGGTGAGGGCGGGCAGGGTCACGCGGATGACGGTGCCGTCGTCGGTGGGGTTGACGCCAAGGTCGGACTCGCGGATGGCGGTGGTGATGGCCTTCGTCGCAGAGCGGTCGAAGGGGCTGACGATGACGGTGCGGGCCTCGGGTATGGTGATCCCGGCGAGTTGCTGCAGGGGTGTGGGGGCGCCGTAGTAGTCGACCATGATGCTGTTGAACATGGTGGGGTTGGCGCGGCCGGTGCGGATGGCGGCCATCTCGCGCTTGGCGGCCTCGAGGGCGGCCTCCATCTTCTCCTCGGCCTCGAGCATGACGTCGTCGATCATCGGTGTTCCTTAGGTGTTCGTGGGGTTCGTGGAGTGGTGGTCGCCGTCTCAGGCGCTGGTGACGAGGGTGCCGATCCGCTCTCCGAGCAGGGCGCGGGTGATGTTGCCGGGCTCCCCCATGCCGAAGACCCTCATTGTGAGGTTGTTGTCCCGGCACAGGGCGAAGGCGGAGGCGTCGACGACCTGCAGCCCGTCGGCCAGGGCGCGCTCGTAGGTGAGGGACTCGAGCAGCTTGGCGTTGGGGTCCCTGCGCGGATCGGCCGTGTAGACGCCGTCGACGCCGTTCTTACCCACGAGCAGCTCGTCGCAGTGCGACTCAAGGGCGCGCTGGGCGGAGACGGTGTCCGTGGAGAAGTAGGGCAGTCCGGCTCCTGCACCGAAGATGACGACGCGGCCCTTCTCCATGTGGCGGATTGCTCTGAGCGGCAGGTAGGGCTCGGCGACCTGGGTCATGGCGATGGCGGACTGGACGCGGGCGGGCACGCCGGCCTGCTCGATGAAGTCCTGCAGGGCCAGGGCATTCATCACGGTGCCGAGCATGCCCATGTAGTCGGCGCGGGCGCGGTCGATGCCCCGCTGGGACAGCTCAGCGCCGCGGAAGAAGTTGCCGCCGCCGACGACGACGGCGACCTGGATGCCCTGGCGCACGGCATCGGCGATCTGGCGGGCGGCGTCGGAGACGACGTCGGGGTCCAGGCCGACGCTGCCACCGCCGAAGACCTCACCGGAGACCTTGAGCAGGACACGGCGCGAACGGGTGTGCGTGCTGGGTGTGTCCGCTGCGGTCATCAAGGCTCTCCTCGCTCGTAGGTCCCGGTACCGGGCTGGAGGGCACGCGTGCCCTCGGCCGAGCCTACCTTCTCACCGGTCCTGGAGATGCAGGCCCGGTGGTGCGGGTACAGGCGTCAGAGGGTCGCTGTTGCCGGCCACGGGTGTGGCTGGCAACAGCGACCCTCAGTGAGCCTCGGTGCGAGGCCGGATCACTCAGGCGCGCTCAGACCGGCGGCGCAGCAGGAGGCCTCCTGCGCCCAGAGCTCCGGCGACGGTGAGCAGCGTCATGGCGGCGACGCCCGTGCGGGCGAGGCTGGGGCCCTTGCTCGGCTGCGGCTTAGCGCTTGGCTTGACCGGTGCCGCCGTCGGGTCAATCGTCGCCGTCGGGGTGTCGTCCCCCGTGGGAGCGACAGTCGGGGCAGCAGACGTCGTCGGGTCAGCCGTCGTCGTCGGGTCAGCCGTCGTCGTCGGGTCAGCCGTCGTCGTCGGGTCAGCCGTCGCCGTCGGGTCAGCCGTCGTCGTCGGGTCAGCCGTCGCCGTCGGGTCAGCCGTCGCCGTCGGGTCAGCCGTCGTCGTCGGGTCAGCCGCCGTGGGAGCGACAGTCGGGACCACGGACGGCGTCGGCGTGGCGGACGGCGTCGGCTGGGGGGCGGGCTGCAGGGTCAGGGTGAAGGTGGTCGTGGCCGTGCGGGGCGCCTGGCCAGTGCCATCCTCCGCCTCAGTAACGGTCACAGTCACCTCGTACTGCTTCTCCTGCGTGATACCCGCCTTGGCAACGCCCTTGATGGTCCCCGACTCGGCGTCGTAGGCCAGGCCCTCCGGCAGACCGGTAACGGACACCGTGTCCTCCAGCGCCGGGTCTCCCCCGGTGACGGTCACGGCCACAGCGGGCAGCTCCTCACCGTCAGTCAGAGTCTGGGCCGCAATGTCAGCGATCGTCAGCGCGGGAGCCTCGCACAGGTTCGGGGCGATGTCACTGAGCGTGAACCTGAGGTAGCCGATGTCGTTGAAACCCTGCGGCTCGAACAGCAGCCCGATGGAGCCATCCGGCTGGACGGCCATCGTCGTGTAGCCGGTCTTGCCATTGATGACCTGTTTCCTGTGGCTCCAGGTCACACCATCGTCGCAGGAGGCGAGCACGGTGCCGTTGTTCCTGTTGGACTGGTTGACGGTGCCGGAGTAGAGCAGCACCTTCGAGCGCGCAGAGCCGGGGGTGGCATTGGGGTAGGCGCGGATGATCTGGGCGTTGTTGGCCGGGTCCATGATCTGGGTCTCGAGCCGAGTCTCACCCCAGGTCGCCCCGCCGTCCTCGGAGATGGCAACGAGGCGGTAGCCGGTTCCCGGGGCGCGCGAGTTGAGCATGAGGCGGCCGTCGGAGAGCTCGACGACCTTGTTCTCGTCGAACCTCCACGGTGTCTGGCCGCCGCTCTCAGTGGAGGCGTAGGCCCCGGTCGCCCAGGTCTCGCCGTGGTCGTCGGAGTACATGGACATGGCGACGACCCGCCCGTCAGTGGCCACGCAGGCGATTTGCTGGACGAGGCGTCCCGCGTGGGGGTCCTGCTTCTTCTGGATACCGGCGCCGGAGGTGGCGAAGCAGGAACGCAGGTCCGTCTTGTCGTCCAGGGCCTGGGCGGTGACAACCCGCGGGGTCCAGGTGTGTCCGTTGTCCGTGGAGACGGACAGCCCCAGGTTCATCGTGTGCCTGTTGGTCTCATCAATGAGTCCGTCGGCACCACGGGTGTAGGCGGGGTTGTTGGCGAAGACGCCGGAGTCGAAGCTCTGGACATGGAAGTTGAAGATGGTGCCCGTGGTGGCGTCGACGACGTACGAGGGGTCGGAGAAGCCCAGTCGATCCGAGTCAACGACATTGCCCTGGGCGATGACGGTCTCAGGGCCCCAGGTGGCGCCGTTGTCGGTGGAGCGGCGCTGGACGATCCAGTTGGCGTTGGGCGAGTCGCCTCCGCCCGAACCGCCGTCCGTGGGACGACGGTCGTAGGCGGCCAAGATGTCGCCGTTGGGGGCGACGGCGATGGACGGGATGCGGACGTTGTAGGCGTCAGGGCGATGGGTACCCAGGGTGACCGGCGTGGAGATGCCCGCCTCCAGCGTCGGGTCCGCGTCATTGCTGGCGGCGGGGACCGCGGCGTCGAAGGTGGTGGGACCACCGGTCTGGAGAGTCTCCCCCTGCAGGGGGCCGACGCGGGTGATGGAGCCGGAGTAGCCGGTGGAGGAGGTGACCGCGAAGGTGACGCTCGGCGTGACGCTTCCCGCCTGGACGTCGGCGGCGGTGATGGTGTAGGAGGGCAAGAGGCACTCCTGGGTCGTGCCTGCCGCCAGGCTCTTCCAACGGCAGTGCGCGGTGCCGTCCAGGTCGGAGGCGCTGACAAGGACGGAGCGGTCGGCCTCCGACCTGTTGGTCACACGAAGGCGGTAGTCGATGACCTGTCCGAGCTGGTAGCGGCCGTCCGCGGGGGGCGGGGTCAGGGCCTCGATCTCGGCGCTCAGGGAGGGGTTGTTGGGGTCGTCGGGGGTCTGCTCGACGACGACCGGCAGCTCGGCGGTGACGGTCCCGACGAAGGTCTCAGTTCCTCCGTAGCCCGGTGCCGAGTAGGCGTTGTAGGAGATCGAGGGGTGGAGGGTGCCGGATGCGACGTCTTCAGCGGTGACCGTGTAGCGCGCCCGCCCGCTGCACACCTGCAGCACGTTGGACGGCGCCTGGTGCCAGCGGCAGCCCTCGTAGTTGGTGAGGTTGGAGGTGCCCGGGCGGAAACCGAGGGCCGAGGACGTGGTGTTGGTCAGTGAGATGTCGATCGGGACCGTCTCACCGACGGTCCACGAGGCGCCGTTGGCGGGGATACCGGTGACCGCGAGGTCGACCGTTGCCAGGTCGAAGGTCTCGGCATGGGCAGGGGGGACGGGCACGAGCGCTGCGGGAACGCACAGCGCCAGTGCGGCGAGCAATGTTATGAGGGACTTGGTTCGTCGTTGAGCCATACCTCACATCATCATACATCTGACGTCGGAACTCAAGCCGACTGCCGTGGCTCTTCCTACGTGCGCCGGGGAGGGCGACGCGCCGAGCCGACGGGCCAGACCCGCGACCGAGGTGCGCTCTCGCGGAACTGGCTGGTTGCATCGGGCCACCACACGCAAGGAGCGGGTGAGCACCGCAGTGTCCACCCGCTCCCGCCGGGAACTGCTGCACTCAGGCGCCGACGAGGATGAAGCGCTTCATCTTGGGGTTCCAGCGGCGGGTCTGGTGCCCGAAGTGGACGCCGGACTCCAGGAGCTGACGCATGGTGACGATGGCCATGACGGTCCTTTCGCTGCGGGCGGGGAGGTTGCCCCACACGCGGAGTGAGGGGGACGGGCCGGGCCCCGCCCCTGTGGCGGTCCGACAGCGTCCCGTGGTAGTTGTCCCCCGCTGACCTGGGCCGCGTGGGCTGCCGGCAGGACCGGCAGGGATCGAGGGTTCGCGGACGCGGGCACGCGAAGTCAGTCACCTGCCGGCGGACAGCTCGGCACCGCGGAAGAAGTTGCCGCCGCCGAAGACCTCGCCGGAGAGCTTAAGCAGCACCCGGCGGGGATGAGTGCCGTGGGCGATGCGGTCGTCACGGTCCGGGGACTCGCTCATGCGTGATGCCTCTCGGCTGGGATGCGGACGGTTCGGCGGCTCGCGGCCGGGCGCTCGGCACAGCCTACCGTGCCTACGCACTGGACCAACAATCTTAAGGCACAGCCTAACCTGACCCCAGCGCACACAAAACAAAGACAACACAAAGGACCGTTCCATACCACATCTCTGCCATTATCGCATTGCACACACCGGCTGACATGCGATATACTCATAACTGAGCATTCCTGAGAAGAGGTGACATCCATGGAGGCACCCCAGTTTCCTCACGTTGCACTCATTCTTTTGTTCGCGATCCCGTTATTTGCCTTTGTGTACTTCAGCCCGCGCGTCGCGCCATTTGCGGGCGGGTCCGACGATATCCGTGTTACCGGCAAGAGGCAAGGTCAATCTATTAAGCTTCTTATTCCTCGGAGCGGCAAGGTACTTGCGTCTCGGGACAATGCGGTTGCAGCACCTTTAAACTCACCAGTGCGTGCAATCGAAATTCGCGCTCTGAGGAAGAACTATGACGGACACGAAGTACTACATGACATTACTGTGAACGTCGGGTATGGAGCTATCACCTGCCTGCTCGGCCCCAACGGGGCAGGCAAGACAACACTGATGCGTATTCTCGTTGGGCACGAGGCGATGAGCGCAGGAGCGGCGAGTATCTCACTTGCGGGAACCGAGACTCTTGCAGACCGCGCCGTTGGTTACATCCCCGATTCCTCCTTGGTCTATCCACTACTAACAGTGCGCGAGCATCTGCGGCTGGTGGAGGCGGTTTACGGTCTCGGCCGGTTCAGCCGGGCGCGGGAGGAGCGGTTCCTGGAGGCGCTGGGCCTGGATGAACACGCCGACGTGCTGGCCAGTAAGTTGTCGAAGGGGCTTAAGAAGCGGTTGATGCTCGCCTGCGCGGTGCGCCAGGGAGCGCGGGTCCTGATCCTGGACGAGCCCTTCGACGGGCTCGATCCCGCGGGTCAGGAAATGCTGATGTCATTGGTGGAGCAACTGCGCGACCAGGGACGCTGCATGCTGGTGTCGACGCATCGCCTGGACATTGCCGAACGGGTAGCCGATGAACTGATCGTGCTAGACCACGGCACGTTAGTCTTTTCTGGGACGCCCGCTCAGTTTGTACGGATTGGTCAAGCCGCTGGCAGGCAGGTCTCAGGCGATCAGACTGCATTCGAGGCTGCCTTCGCAGCCGTCAGCAACCGCAATGAGTCCCGGCCCCGGTTGCACGAGTTCGGTGGGATGGCCCCATGACGACCACAGTTTCTACCGAGGCCGGTACCTACGCTCATCCGTGTTCCCTGCGGCTGGTTGTGATGTTGCTAGGCACACGCTTACGCAGTGCTCGGCACAAAGCGCACAATTTGCTCGCACAGTGGCCGGGCCGAATTGTTTTCATCGGCGTGATCCTTGCAAGTGCCCGACTACTTTGGATACTGGTTGCTCCGCCACCTGATTCGGCACTAGCCAATTACGAGGAGTTGCTACACGACGTGCTCGGCGCGCTGCTATTGTCGGTTACATCGATCTGGGGCTCCCGCTCACTATCCCGGGTTCCAGCTATTCTCAACACTGGTGACGTCGGTATCGCCGATCCAGGTCTGCTGATTCGATCATCACTCACCGCGTCCATTCTAGCCCGCCTGCCGGTACCCGTCATCGGAGGTCTATACCTCACCGCGGTGCTCGTTGGGCTGGCGCCAACGCAATGGACAACCCTTGATACACGCGTCTGCTTGTGGGCGGCACTAGGCGCTTTCGGAGTTTGGATGGCCAGCGCTCGCTTGGCCGGCAGCTGTGTTGCATGGGTATCTCCCCGCGCACGTCAGCTTCTGATCCTAGCGTGGTGGTTCCCGGTCGCCGTCGTGCTATGCGTGGTGATCCCCCGTGTTCCAGAACAGGGGGCGGGGGCGCTGAACTTACTGGGCGACATCTTCATGACGCTAACCGAGCATTGGCTTTCGGCCATGCTGCTTGTCTTGGGTGCGGCGTTCAACTACGCGGTAATCGTTGTATGCGCACCCTGGTTCACTCCGCTTTGGGCGCTGCCTGCATACCAGATCGCTGCAATACTGGACCTGGCTGACAGTAGGGACCCGTCGGCGGCATTGGCGCTTACGCGCCCAGCATATGCGCACAGCGGGCGTGTGCCCGGCTTCGTCAACGGCCCTGTCACATTCTCCGTACGCCAGTGGTGGGAGGCGGGACGTCGCCATACTGGGCGAGTACTCGTCTTCAAGGCGCTGGCGGCCTATGGGGTCGGCCGCTTGATCGGTTGGTTGCTTCCGGAATGGTGGCCAATCGCGTTCCTGATCGTGGGAGGATTCGCTGCTTCCTCATGCGCACTGGACGGTGCTCTGGCGGAGGCACGCTACCCCCTGTTCTCTGCGGCTAGCAGCACACGCCGGAACGCCCTGTGCGTGGGGGCCTGGAGCTGCCTGTTACCTGCATCACAAACGTGCCTGATCTGTCTGCTGAATGTCCTCGGCGGCGCCCACTCCAGGCTCTCGGGCCAGACAGTCACTATTACCCTAGGATGCGCAATCACCTGGCCCATTATCTCCGCAGCCTGCTCCGTGGCCGCCGCACTCCTGTCCATACGGGGTGTGCCGAGTCGACTGAGCGGCGGCGTCGGCGGGCTCGCCGCCCTGGGCGGGCCGCTCACACTCGCCGTCGGGCTGGGCACGGCGGCCCTAGCGCCCGGGTACGCAGTATTCGCCGCCCAAGCGGTGGCTGCCGCGCTCGCCTCGTGGGCGCTGTTACACCTCGCCCTCGCGAGCTGGTCCGCCTCCCGTTACACGGTGCGGACCAACCAGGGCGCAGATCTCACAGACCTCAGTAACACCATTAACAGTCCCGCCGGAACGGAGGAATGATCAATGGCAGGAATGGATGCCAGCGCCAAGACGGTGCTCAAGGACGCCCGCGCAGTGGCGAAAGCACGGGGAGCACGCAACGCCGAACCCCTGGACGTGTTCGTCGCCGCGCTCCGCACCAGCCCGGAGGTGGAGGAGCTGGTCGGCAAACCCCACCAGCTGAACTGGGAGGAGCTGACGCAGGAGGCGGCCGCCGACGCGCCCCGACGGGGTCTGGGTGGGCTGCTGCCTCGGCCGGTCGGATTCGACGACCGCGCCAAGGCGGCCTCAGTGCGGGCGGTGGCGCTAGCCGTCAGCTCCGATGTCTCCGCACGTCATCTGGCGGCGGCCGCCCTGGAACAGGACGACGCCCGCCTGAATGAGTACCTCGGGGCCCACGGCACCAGCTGGAATCGGCTCGTTGAGATCCTGGTGTCTTAGTGAGGCGCGCGGGGTGGTGTACTACGCCGGTTCGCCGTCTACTACGCCGGTGAGGGGGCGGTTGAAGGCCTCGGAGGCCTTTATTCAACTGCTAACCGGCGTACCCAACACGAAGTGGCGTAGTAGAAGGGGCGGGCCACGGGTAACTGGCTGTTACGGGTGGGGTGGCTGGGTGCCGAAGTGGCGCAGTGCCACCCACCGCCCCCTCGAACCGGGAAACACCGCGGGGTCCTTCGCAAGCGGGTGCTGCGAAGGACCCCGGTGTAGTGGTGCTGGTTTTAGCTCAGGCGCCCACGCGCAGGCGCACGAAGCCGGTGACCTCGCCGCCGGTGGCCGCCACAACCTTGCCGACCGTGGTCTTGGGGTCTTTGGCAAAGGCCTGCTCGGTCAGGCAGATCTCCTTGAAGAAGCCGCCCAGACGACCCTCGACGATCTTGGCGATGGCCTGCTCGGGCTTGCCCTCGGCGCGGGTGGTCTCCTCGGCGATGGCGCGCTCCTTCTCCACGACATCGGCCGGAACCTCGTCGCGGGTGAGGTACGACGGGGAGTACGCGGCGATGTGCATCGCGACGTCGTGGGCGACCTCAGCGGCTTTGGCGTCGGTGCCAACGAGGACGGCCACCTGGGCGGGCAGGTCCGGGTTGGTGCGGTGCAGGTAGAGGTCGATCTTCGGCGCGGCCAGGCGGGCAACGCGCGAGACGACGATCTTCTCACCGATGACGGCCTGCATGCCGTCGGTCAGGGACTGGACGGTCTCGCCGTCGATCTCGACCTGGGCCAGAGCCTCAGCGGTCTCGGCGCCGGAGGCGACGGCGGCCGCGAGGACCTTGTTGGAGAAGTTGATGAACTTCTCGTTCTTAACGACGAAGTCGGTCTCGGCATTGGTCTCGACCAGGATGCCGACCTGGCCCTCGGCGGTGTCGACGACCTGGGCGGCGATGAGGCCAGCGCTGGTCGCGCGACCCTCACGCTTGGCGATGCCCTTGAGGCCCTTGACACGGATGATCTCGACGGCCTTCTCGAGGTTGCCCTCGGCCTCGTCGAGAGCCTTCTTGACGTCCATCATGCCGGCACCGGTCTGCTCGCGCAGAGCCTTGATGTCAGCGGTGGTGTAGTTCGCCATGGATGTTCTCCTTGGAAGCTGTGCTAGCGGTGGTGGTCGGTGGAAGGCTCAGGCCTGCTCGGCGGGCTCGGCAGGCTCGGTGGGCTCAGCCTCGGCAGCCTCGACGACCCCAGTGGCCTCAGGGGCCTCGGCGGCCTCAGCAGCCTCGGCGCCGGCGAGGAGCTCGGCCTCCCACTCGGGCAGCGGCTCGGCGTCGGCGGTACCGGCCTCAGCCTCCTCGCCCGTGCGGGCACGGCCGGCGGAGCGGGCCACGAGACCGTCGGCGACGCCGTCGGCGATGACGCGGGTGAGCAGGCTGACGGCGCGAATGGCGTCGTCGTTGCCGGGGATGCCGTAGGTGACCTCGTCGGGGTCGCAGTTGGTGTCGAGGATGGCGATGACCGGGATGTTGAGCTTCTGAGCCTCAGCGATCGCCAGGTGCTCCTTCTTGGTGTCCACCACCCAGATGGCGGAGGGCAGCTTGGACATGTCGCGGATGCCACCGAGGGTCTTGGTGAGCTTGTCCTTCTCGCGACGCATCATGAGCAGCTCCTTCTTCGTGCGGCCGGAGCCGGCCACGTCGTCGAAGTCAATCTGCTCGAGCTCCTTCATGCGGTCCAGGCGGGCGCGCACGGTGGAGAAGTTGGTGAGCATGCCGCCCAGCCAGCGCTGGTTGACGAAGGGCATGCCGACACGCAGAGCCTGCTCGGCGACGGCGGCCTGAGCCTGCTTCTTGGTGCCGACGAAGAGGATGTTGCCGCCGCGGGCGACGGTTTCCTTGACGAAGTCGTAAGCGACGTTGATGCCCTCGACGCTCTTGGCGAGGTCGATGACGTAGATGCCGTTGCGCTCGGTGAGGATGAAGCGCTTCATCTTGGGGTTCCAGCGGCGGGTCTGGTGCCCGAAGTGGACGCCGGACTCCAGGAGCTGACGCATGGTGACGATGGCCATGACGGTCCTTTCGCTGCGGGCGGGGAGGTTGCCCCACACACGGAGTGAGGGGGACGGGCCGGGCCCCGCCCCTGTGGCGGTCCGACAGCGTCCCGTGGTAGTTGTCCCCCGCTGACCTGGGACCGCGTGGGCGGTCCAGGCTCCACAGCCAGATGGCTGCGGACGGGGCCTGGTGCCCGCGACGCCCGGCCACCCGCAGACACCCTGCGGGACCTCGACCGTGGCGCCCGAAAGGACGATCCCGCTCACCCTCCTCACACCTGCCGGCAGGACCGGCAGGGATCGAGGGTTCGCGGACGCGGGCACGCGAAGTCAGTCACCTGCGGGCGGACCCGCACAGACTGCGTCAGCGACACTATCACGGCCAGCGGGACCTTTCCGCACCGAGACGGGCAAAGGTCCTGGTCGTAGGTGTTGTGCGCGTCACCCTGGCGCCGCGCGTGCACTGGCCCGCTCGGGACGGCGCGGCCTCACCGGGCTCCACAAGCGGGCGCCGCCGCACCCCCGACCCGGGTTGTCCACAGCAGCACCCGGCCCGGGGAGACGGGGCGTCCGGGCCGCGGCAACCTCGGGTCATGAGCACCACTGCCACTGTCGTCAGTCCCCCGCCGAGTCCCCTGCAGGTCGGCCGACGTCGAGTCCCAGTTGCCTGCCCCGGTCGTGTCCCAGCGTCCTGCCCCGGTCGTGTCCCAAATGTCGGTCGCCGTCGGCTCCGACCGGCTGACCGACGCCGGGCCCCAGCTGGTGGCCCCCGTCGAGTTCGGCCGCCCGGTCGCCGTCGGGACCCAGCTGGTGGCCCCGGTCGCCTCCGAGCCGCCGGTCGCCGTCGGGACCCAGGTACCAGCCGCCGTCGAGACCCAGCTGTCGGTCGCCGTCGGTTCCCAGATGCCGTCGTCGGCCCCGGGCCACGCCCGTTCACCTTCCGCCGTTCCCGGTGGCACCGCCTGCTGCGCACGCTCACGATCTGCCTCGCCCTGGTCGCGCTCGTGCACGGTGCCAGCCCGCCGTCGGCCGCGCTGGCAGGGGTCCACGCCGGCCGGGCACACGGTCCCGCCATGGAGCGCGTCGCGCCGTCGCAGGACTGGCAGTGGCCCACCGGGGCACCCGCACCGGTGCTGGAGGGCTTCAACCCGCCCTCCCAGCCCTGGGGTGCGGGCCACCGCGGGGTCGACCTGGCGCTGGCCGCGGGCTCGCCCGTCCTGGCCGCGGGGGCCGGGACGGTGGTCTTCGCCGGGAGCGTCGCGGGGCGCCCGGTCATCTCCATCGACCACGCCGGCGGCATCCGCACCACCTACGAGCCCGTGGAGCCGGTGGTCGCCGCCGGGGACCAGGTGACGGCGGGCCAGGTCATCGGGGTGCTCGTAGCCGGGCATCGGTCCGACGGAGTGGACGCCCTCCACTGGGGTGCGCGCACCGGCCGCAGGACCTACATCAACCCTTTGCGGCTGCTGCAGCCCGCAGTCATCCGGCTCAAGCCCCTCAACGAAAGACCACTGCACCGCTCCCGGGCGCTCTACCCCATGTCCTGAGGCATCACCGCAGGGCCGCGATAATGCGACCGTGCGTCAACCCGCCCCAGGTGACCCCGCCGAACGAGACAGCGGCGAATCCGGTCGCTCTCGACTCGACCACGCCGTCGCCGGTCCCGTTCAACCCGACGGTGACGGTGGCAGTCACCTGGGCGGCTCGTCACATGCCTCGACCCCCGCGCACTCCCCCGGCCAGAATCCTCAGCCTCAAAGCGCCCGCGAACGCCTCGTGGACGCCGCGCAGATTGCGGTGGGCGGCGGGGTCGGCGCGCTGGCACGCATCTGATGATGACCGGTGCGCCCAGCGCCCCGATTGCCCTGTGGGGCATCAACGTGGTCGGCTCGCTGCTGCTGGGCATCGTCACCGGCGCGGCACTGCCTCGGCGGGCGCGCCTGGCCGTGGGCACGGGACTGCTGGGCTCCTTCACCTCCTACTCCGCCCTGGCCGCGTTCACCGCCGACAGCGCGGGGGCGAACGCGCTGGCCTCAGTGTGGGCCTCGGCCTTGTCCTTGGCGTTGACCTCGGTGGTGGTCGGCGTTGCGGCGGCGGCCGCCGGACTGGCGCTGGGTGCGCGGGCACGCAACGGCGGCAGGAACGGCGGAGTCGGCGCGCCGGAACACAGCCGCGGCAAGGTTGGCGCGCCAGAACACGGCGAACGGCACGACGCCCTGGGGCAAGACCGCGCTTCGCAGCACGGGGCGGTGCGATGATCGCCGTCGCCGTGTTCATGGGCGGCGCCCTGGGGGCGCTGCTGCGCCACCTTGTCTTCGCCACCCAACCGAGTGTCCGCGCGGCATTCCTGGTGAATGTGTGCGGCTCTTTTGGTTTGGGCGCGCTACTCGCGGTGGGGCCGGGCGACTTGTGGCTGGCCGCGCTCGGCACCGGCATGCTGGGCGGCCTCACCACCTTCTCCACGGTCAGCGTGATTGCCGCTCAACTGGCTCTCTCCCCCGCTACGCGGGGAGGTCAACGCAGGGCGGTCGGCGCCACCGTCCGCTGCTCACGCAGCGGAGCCCAGGAGCGTGTGACGCGACCGGGAGCGACGCTCGCCCGCTACGCCAGGGCGGCAGTCTTCGCGTTGGCGATGCTGGCGGCGTGCACGTTGTCGGCGTGGATGGGTGGCGCACTGCTGGGCTCCTGAGGATCTGAGGTGGGGCATCGTGGACCGGCCCTACGCGCGATAGGTTAGACACATGACTCGGATCACCTGGGAGCAGGGTCGGTGGACCAACGAGCCGGCGCGCGTTGAAGCGAGCGGCGACGACCTCCTCGTCACCGCCGTCGAAGGCTCAGACGCCTGGCGGATCACCTGACTTTTGACACTTGGTGTGGGGCTGGGTGGTTTTGGTTGGGTTTTCGTTGATTTTGTGCGGCTGCAGGGGGCGGGTTGGGTCACTAAGGAGGCTGGTTATGATGGGGTTTGTGAGCCCGTTCATCCGTCAAGTGCGTACCGCCTCGGGGGCCACGGCCGTGCAGATCGCGGTCAAGGAAGGCCGACGTAACAAGGTTGTTGAGCACATCGGTTCTGCTCATACCCCTGGCGAGCTTGCTGCCTTGGTCCAGGTCGCGCAAGAAAAGCTCCATCCCGGCCAGCTCCAGCTGGACCTGGACCTCCCGTCGGGGTCGGCAGGCTCCAGGCCGGGTGTGCATGGGGACTACCAGCAGACGGCCATTGGCGCAGCGCACCTGGTTTCCCACCGCAGCGGCTTGTTGTGGCAAGTCCTTTGCGATGCTTGGCAGGATCTTGGCTTTGACCAAGCGGTGGACGATGAGGCCTTCAAGCAGATTGTCCTGGCCCGGCTGATCGAACCCACTAGCAAGAGCGCTATAGCAGCGATGTTGACCAGCTTGGGGCTGGAGTCCTTTGACTCACGCACCCACTTTCGTGCCCTGACCCGTTGCGTGGAGCGTGATTACCGCTCTGCTCTGGCTCGTGCGGCCTTGGAGCATTGCCTGGCCTGTGGGGATGTGTCCTTGGTGTTGTACGACGTGACTACCTTGTACTTCGAAGCAGAGAAAGAAGACGCGCTGCGCAAGGTCGGCTACTCCAAAGAACGCCGCGTGGATCCCCAGATCCTGGTCGGCCTGCTAGCAGACCGTAACGGTTTCCCGTTGGAGGTCTCCTGCTGGGAAGGCAACAAAGCCGAGACCCACACCCTCATCCCTACCATCGAGGCCTTCAAGCAACGCGCCGGGGCGGAGCACCTAGTAGTCGTAGCTGATGCCGGGATGCTCTCCAGCGCTAACTTGCAGGCGCTTGACCAAGCCGGCTACGGCTTCATTGTCGGGGCCAGACAGACCAAGGCACCCCTGGACCTCCAAGCGCACTTCTTCTGGCACGGGGACTGCTTCACCGACCGGGCAGACCATTGACACAATCACCCCACGCCACGGTGGTAAACAAGAACGCAATCAGCACCTCAAGGACGAACCGGTCTGGCACCCACAGACACACCCGGGCTCGTGGCGGGCGATCTGGGTCTACTCGCGTAAACGCGCCGCCAGGGACAGCAAGACCCTTACCCTCCAGGAAAACCGGGCCAGAGCCATCGTTGCCGGGGAAAAAGCCATGCGCTCAGCCAGGTTTGTCACCACCAGCTCCTCAGGAAGAGGCCTGGATGAAAAGGCCCTGGCCAGAGCGCGGCGTCTAGAAGGGCTAAAGGGCTATGTCACCAACATCCCCGCCCGCACTATGAGCGCCAGCGAGATCGTGGCCGACTACCACAATCTGTGGAAGGTGGAACAGTCCTTCCGCATGTCCAAACACGACCTACGCGCCCGCCCGGTCTTCCACCACACCCGCCAAGCCATCGAGGCCCACCTGACCGTGGTCACCGCCGCCCTAGCCGTAGCCCGCCACCTCCAGGCCGCGACCGGTGTCTCCATCAAGAAGATCGTGCAAGCCCTACGACCCGTCATCGACGTCACCATCAACATCAACGGACACGAGCTCACAGCCACCAGCCAACCCCAAGGCCAAGCCGCCAACATCCTGGCCAGCCTCACCAACAAAACGGGTCACTAACAGTGTCAAAAGTCAGGTTGAAGCGAGCGGCGACGACCTCCTCGTCACCGCCGTCGAAGGCTCAGACGCCTGGCGGATCACGTCATACGGCTTCATCCACGACTCCGAGCACGCCCTGCTCGCCACTTTCCCCGACGACTCGGCCGTCGAGGTCGAGTTCACCGCCGCCTTCTCCAAGCAGTTCGATCAGGCAGGCGTCTTCGTGCGCTTCGACGACGAGCACTGGGTCAAGGCCGGCATCGAGCACGCTGATGGCGCGTGCCAGGTGGGTGCCGTCGTCACCAACGGCAGCTCAGACTGGTCCGTCGCCCCCGTGCCCCAGTGGCGTGATCGCAGGGTGCTCGTGCGAGTCTCCCGCAGCGGCGATGCCATGATCGTACGTGCGGGGCTCAGTGGCCCCGACGGCAAGGCCGATCTGCGGCTCGTGCGCGTCCTGCCGGTTCCTCCGGGCGCCGTGGCCGAGGCCGGGCCCTTCGTGTGCTCGCCGACCCGGGCCGGCCTGACCGTGCCCATCCACGCCTGGAGGCTCACCGACCCGGACGCCTCCCTGCACTGAGTCGGTCGGAGCATGGGGTGCGTCCCGTAGCGCGGTGGCGCGCCCCGGGCATCACGCTCACGCCCCTTGGACCCCTGCCTCGGGAGCGCCCCATGTCAGGCGCGCGGGAAGGCCTGCTCGTAGACGGCGCGCAACCGCTCGGGGGTCACGTGCGTGTAGCGCTGGGTCGTGGCCAGCGAGGAGTGGCCGAGCAGCTCCTGCACGCTGCGCAGGTCCGCTCCGCCGGACAGCACGTGCGTGGCGGCACTGTGGCGCAGCCCGTGGGGGCCAAGGTCCGGCACGCCCGCGGCGACAGCCGTGCGGTGGACGATCTCGCGCACCGTACGCGGGTCGATGCGCCCGCCCCGCGCCCCCAGGAACAGGGCATTCCCCGAGCGCGGCGAGGCGAGCGCCCGGCGGTGGGCCAGCCACTGCTCCAGGGCCCGGTCGGCCGGGGCGCCGTAGGGCACGACCCGCTCCTTACCGCCCTTGCCGAGCACCTTGATCGTGCGCTCACGGCGGTCGGCGTCGGACAGGTCGAGGCCGCACAGCTCGGAGACTCGGACCCCGGTGGCGTACAGCATCTCGAGCAGGGCGGCGTCGCGCAGCGCGGTCGCCAGCCCCCGAGCCGACCCGGCACCACTGGCCGACCCGGCACCACTGGCCGACCCGGCACCGCTGGCCGACCCGGCACCGCTGGCCGACCCGGCACCGCCGCCGGTGGTGCGCACGCCCTCGCGGACCCGCTCGACGGCCTGCGCCGCCGTCTCGAGCAGAGTCTGCGCCTGCGTCGGGGTGAGAACCGTGGGAAGACGGTTATCGGTGCGCGGCGAACGCAGGCGGGCGGCGACGTCGTCGGAAAGACGGCCCTCATGGGCGGCCCAGGCGGAGAAGCTGCGGATGGCGGCACTGCGGCGCGCGAGAGTGGCGCGCGAGCGGCCCGAGGCGTCAAGCCCGGCGAGCCATGCACGCAGATCCGCCAGATCGAGGAGGGACAGGGCTCCAGCGATGGGCTCGTCGCGGTCCGGACCGACACCGAGGAAGGTCAGCAGGTCCTCCAGGTCACCCAGGTAGGCGCGCACGGTGTGCTCGCTCAGTCCCCGGCGCAGCGTGAGGTAGCGCTCCCAGGCGTCCAGAAGCTCCCCCCTGGTGCTATCCGCCGCCTGTGTCATGACTCCAGGCTACGTCCTCAGCGCGAGCCTCAGGCCGGCGACGAGCCTCTCCCCCGACATAACGCCCCATGTGGTGTGGCGCGGTACCCCCGTCATGATCGTCGCTGACGCGGCGCTGTTACCGACGCGCAGGATCGTCGGCTCAGGTGGTGCGGCTGCGTTCCGACGGCGGGGCTGCGGCCTACGGGTGCCGGCGACAGGGCTGCGTTCGAGGCCGACAGCGCATGCAGGAGCTGATCGAGGCGTCAGCGCCGGCGTCCCGGCTGCACTGACCATGGTGATCGCCCTCGTGCCCCGCCCGTCCATCTCGTTCCTCGCCCATCCATCTCGTCCCCCGGCGCTCGACCTCGTTCGGTTAAGGAGCGAGATCGACTTGTGGGGAACGAGATCAGAACCTGAGGAACGAGATCGACGGCAGTAGTCGAGTCCTCTGTGGGCTGCGACGGACACCCGCCACTCTCAACCAGGCCCGACCGCGCTCAATCAAGCCCAACCACACTAACCAGGCCCGCCACGCCAGCACACCCGCCGCGCTCAATCAAGCCCAACCACACTAACCAGGCCCGCCACGCCAACACACCCGCCGCGCTCAACCAGGCCCGCCACGCCAGCCGTGTCCCGCGTCAAGCAGTTGGCAGGATTTCCTTGGTTTTGAGTGTTGGGATGCTCGGGTCGGCCAGTCCCAAGTGGACCTCCTTGAGCCGGTGCACACGACTGATCTGGACCGAGCCCGGCATCACACCAGCCGACGATCGCCGGGAGCCGGTGCTTTGCGAGCACGATCGGGCCACGATCGGGCCACGATCGTGCCGATACTGTCCCCCTCAGACCCAGGCGGCCCGTACTACGTCCTGCGACGCCAGCGCTCGCCGTCGCGGCGCACCCGCCCGGCAAGCTCGAGCAGGCCGAGAGCACTGCGCACCTCCCGCTCGCTCAGACCCGCCGCCCGGGCCACGCCCGCGACCTCGGCCGCACCCCGGGCGGGCATGGCGTCGAGCACCGCAGAGGCGGACGGATCAAGGCCGTCGAGGAGGCTGCCAGGTTCGAGGTCGCTCGCCCGCGAGCGCTCAGCATCCGGGTCGAGAGTGCCGACAGGGGTGATGAGCTCAAGGGCGTCATCGGCGTCGGTGACGCATACCGCCCCCTCGCGCAGCAGCCGGTGACAGCCGACGGACTCGCGTGAGACGACCGGCCCGGGAACCGCCCCGAGCGGGCGGCCAAGGTCGCGCGCGTGCCGAGCGGTGGACAGCGCGCCCGAGCGCCAGGCGGCCTCGACGACGACGGTGCCCTCCGTCATCGCAGCGATGAGGCGGTTGCGCGACAGGAAACGGTGCCGGGCGGGCTGGCAGCCAGGCGGAACCTCAGCGACGAGTGCACCGCAGTCCAGAACCTCCTCCAACAACCGGGCATTACCCGCCGGGTAAAGACGGTCGACACCTCCGGCGCACACGCTCACGGTCCGCCCGCCTTGCAGAGCGCCGGCGTGGGCGGCGGCATCGATACCGAAGGCACCGCCCGAGACGACGACAGCTCCGAGCTGAGCCACCGTCCGGGCCATGTCTCGAGCCACCTGCTCGCCGTAGCGGGTCGAGGCCCGTGAGCCGACGAGGGCGAGGGCGAGCCCGCGTCCCGGCCCGGCAGGCACGCGGTCCTGGCGGCCGGGCGGGACCCGCGCCTCACTGGCTCCGGCCACCTGCATGGTGGACGGAGCCTCCTCGCGACGTGCCAGGAGCGCGGGGTCGCCCCGCACCCACAGGCAGAAGGGCGGCTGGTCCAGCTCGTCCAGGCCCGTGGGCCACCATGGGTCCCCCGGCAAGAGGAGGCTGCCACCCAGCCGCTCGAGCACGTCGAGGTCGCGTCGGGGCTCAAGCGAGGCCAGTCTCGGCGCCCACCGCGCAGCGGCCCGTGCCCAGGCGGCGCTCGCGCGCGCACCCGCCGTCGCGCCCAGCATCGTCGTCGCAGCCGACGGCGCCGTGCCCACCGGTCCGTCCACGTACCCGTCGTCCTCCTCCGCTCGCACCAGCCTCGGGGGCCGGGGCGCCGCACGCAGGTTTCCGTCGGCGTCGTAGGCCTCCTCCAGCAGCCAGGTGAGCGCGGGCCCGGGGCCCACCGCCCTCACCAGGGCACCGGCGGCCCGGTCCGCAGGCTCGGTCAGTCGCGACCAGGCGACCGTGGCCAGCACGGGGTCACGGTGGTCGAAGGGCAGGTAAAGGCTCATCGCTGGGCTCCTCTCGTACGCAGGGACAGGGCGGTGCCCAGCTCGGTGGCGCCGGGGCGCTGCTCGCCGGCGAGGTCCGCAAGCGTCCAGGCCAGGCGCAGGACCCGGTCAACCCCGCGCAGACTCAGGTCACCGCGGTCAAGGGCATCCATGAGGCGGGCGACAAGCCGCGGGTCCTCAGCAGTGGTGCGCTCACGCACCCAGGAGCCCGGCACCTCCCCCATGAGCCGCCAGGGCGTGCCCTCCAGACGACGGGCCGTGCGCCGTCGGGCCTCGGCCACGCGCGCGGCGACGGCCGCACTGGGCTCACCCGTGGCCCCGCCTCCCAGATCCACAGCGCTCACAGGCCCGACCTCGAGCTGGATGTCGACCCGGTCCAGGAGCGGGCCCGACAGTCGTGAGAAGTAGCGCCGGCGCTGCAAGGAGGTGCAGGTGCACTCCAGGGCACGCCCCGAGCCCTTGCCACAGGGGCAGGGATTGGCAGCCAGGACGAGTTGGAAAGCCGCCGGGTAGGTCGCGCGCCCGCCGGCGCGGTCGATGGTGACGCGGCCGGACTCCAGGGGCTGGCGCAGGCAGTCGAGGACACCGGCCGGGAACTCGGGGGCCTCGTCAAGCAGGAGGACGCCGCGGTGGGCGAGCGAGACGTCCCCGGGCCGGGGCAGGCCCGAGCCGCCTCCGATGACGGCGGCACGCGTGGCCGTGTGGTGCGGGGCGCGCAGCGGCGGGGTACGGATGAGCCCATGCTCGGGGTCGAAGGCCCCGGCCACTGAATGCAGGGAGGTGACGGTCACGGCGTCGTCGTCCTCCAGCGCGGGCAGGATCGAGGGCAGGCGCTCGGCAAGCATCGTCTTGCCGGCACCGGGCGGGCCGACCAGGAGCAGGTGATGACCTCCAGCGGCGGCGACCTCGAGCGCGTGGCGCGCCTCGTCCTGCCCGACGACGTCGGCCAGGTCCGTCACGGTGCCCGCAGGCGCCGTGGGCTGAGCCGGGGTGCTGCGACGTGGCTCGGCGGCCTCAGCCAGTGCCAGAACCTCGGCGGGCAGGCGCCCTCCCAGGGCCGTGATGAGGCTCGCCAGGTGCCGCGCCCCGGTGACCCGGGCCCCGGGCACGAGACTGGCCTCAGCCGTGCAGTCGGCGGGGACGACAACCGTGGTGACCCCGGCGCCGACGGCGGCCCTGACGGCGGGCAGGACCCCGCGCACAGGCCGGATGGACGCATCCAGGCCGAGTTCGCCAATAAACAGGGTGCGGGCGAGCACGGGCAGGGCCCGGGCGGGCAGGTCGCCGCGGGCAGCAAGGACGGCCAGGGCAAGGCTGACGTCGAAGCCGGTACCGGTCTTGGGCAGGTCGGCCGGGGAGAGGTTGACGGTCAGGCGCTTCTCGCCCCAGGTGGTGCCGCAGGTGGACAGGGCGGCGCGCACGCGCTCGCGTGACTCACGCACGGCGGCGTCGGGCAGCCCGACGAGGGTGAAGGAGGGCAGGCCTCCGGCGGCGTGCGCCTCGACGTCGACGAGGTGACCCTCAAGCCCAGTGAGGGTGACGGCGAGGGTGCGGGCGAGGCCGCTCACAGCGTCACCCCGCGGTGGTGGCGCAGCTGGGCCGGGGCGCCCGGGCGCAGCAGGACGCTGAGGACGTCGACCCGCAGGCCCGCAGCGGTGCCGGGCGGCCGGTGGGTCTCGGCCCAGCGTCCGGCCAGAGCACGCAGGTGGGCGAGCTTGATGGGGGTCACGGCCTCCGCCGGGGTGCCGATGGCGAGGCCCCGGCGGGTCTTCACCTCAAGGGCGACGAGGACGGGGGCCTCGCCATCGGGATCGAGGGCCACGAGGTCGAGCTCGCCCCGCAAGCCGGAGCCGGGGCCGGGCCTCCAGTTGCGATCTAGAAGCTGCCAGCCGTGGTCGTGCAGGTACCGGGCGGCGATCTCCTCCCCCAGCCGACCGGTGCGCGCACCCTGCGCGCTGCGCGCAGGGCCCTGCTGGCCGTCGGCTGTTGCGGCATCCCTGGCTCCCGTCATGTGGACCACCTCCTGCCCCAGCGTGGAGCAGAGTGGCGACGGTGGCGAGGCGGCAGCGCCCGTGCTGTGGACAGCGGCGTCAGCGCCTGTCGCGGCGAGGGGCTGTGGAGCCCGGGCGGGCCCAGTCGGCTCTCCGGCTTAACCACAGGACGACAACTCATCCGCCGTGGTTGTCACCCCCCGCCCCCGGGCACTGGACGATCGAGACGACCGTGCCCCATATGTGCTGTTCGTGCTGGTCAGGAGAGGACGTGCGGGTCAGGAGGGGATCTCCATCTCGGGCTTGGTCAGTTCCTCGACGTTGACATCCTTGAAGGTGACGACGTGCACGGATGTGACGAAGCGCGAGGCGCGGTAGATGTCCCACACCCAGGCGTCCTCCAAGGTGAGCTCGAAGAAGACCTCACCGCCGTTGGTGCGCACCTGGACGTCCACGGAGTTGGCCAGGTAGAAGCGCCGGTCCGTCTCGACGACGTAGGAGAACAGCGAGACGACGTCCCGGTACTCGCGGTAAAGCTCGAGCTCCAGATCGTTCTCGTATGCCTCAAGGTCCTCAGCGCTCACCGGCTCATCATGCCGCACATCGACCGTCAGGGCCCGTGGAGCCCACCCGGGCGCGTCGAGAGCCCCGCTCAGCCCCGCCCGGCCTCGACTGCGCCGCTCAGTAGTGCCCGGCCTGCCCCAGTCCTGGCAGGTGCCAGCTGCGGCGGTGGTGCTCGCTGGCGCCCAGACGGGCGAGGCCGTCGATATGGGGGGCGCTGGCGTAGCCCTTGTTGGAGGCCCAGCCGTAACCCGGGTCCTCCAGAGCGCTCATGAGGGCGTCGCGGTGGACCTTGGCCAGGACAGAGGCGGCCGCGACGACGGCGCAGCGGGCGTCGGCCTTGACCTGGGTGCGCACGACCGGCAGAACGGGACCCACTGCCGACGTCGCCGTCGGCGCCTCCCCCGGCCCCTCCCCGGGCGTCCCCACACGCACGACAGCGGGTTCCAGACCGGACAGCAGGCCGTCCTCGGGCGGGCCGAGCCAATCGGACGTGCCGTCGAGGATGACAAGGCCGGGCGCGTGCCCGCGGGCCGCGACCTCGGCCAGAGCGCGCCACCCGGCCAGGCGCAGGGCCCCGACGATCCCCAGGACGTCGATCTCGGCGGGGCCGGCGCTGGCCAGAGCCCAGTCCGCCAGCCACTGGCGGCACGGCTCAACGAGGGCCTCACGCCGGCGGGCAGTCAGCTGCTTGGAGTCGGCCAGGCCCTGCGGGAAGGCGTCCGGGGTGCTGTGTGAGACGACGGCGAGGCCCACGGTGACCGGGCCGGCAAGCGATCCCCGCCCCACTTCGTCCATGCCGCCCACCAGCGCGTGGCGGCCCAGCTCCTCGGTCTCCAGTACGCGGTCCGGGACCAGGCGCGGGGCACTCACGCGCCCTCCTCGGGCTCGGGCCGAGCGGGGTCCGGAGCCCGACCGGGCTCGGGCACGAGGTCGAAGGCGTGGGTGCCATCGCCCAGTCCGGCCCAGCTGGAGACGGGCCAGACGACGGCGGCACCCTCCCCGATGACGTCAGTCATGGGCACGAAGCCGCCGTGGGCGTCGTCCTGGTGGTAGCGCGAGTCCGCCGAGTTGGACCGGTTGTCCCCCATGACCCAGATGAACCCTTCCGGCACCACAACGTCGAAGGCCACGTCCGAGGCCGAACGCCCCTCCTTGACATAGGACTCATCGAGCACCACGCCATTGACACTCAACGTCCCCGAGCCATCGGCCACCACATGGTCACCCGGCAGACCGATGACCCGCTTAATGAGGATATGCCCGGTGTCCTCGGGCAGCTGGTGCATGAGGATGAGCAGGTCCTGGACGGCCGCGCGCAGCCCCGTCGGCTCGGTGACGGTGAGCCAATGGTCGGGGTCGCGGAAGACGACGACGTCCCCGCGCTCAAGGTCGTCGGCGCCCCACATCCACACGGCCACGCGGTCGCCGACGGCGAGGGTGTCCTCCATGGAGGCGGAGGGAATCTCGAACCACTGGATGACGAAGGTCTTGATGAGCGCGGTGACAACGAGCACCGCCACGACGGCGACGAGGGCCGAGAGCACCGAGCGACCACGCCGTCGGCGCTCCACGGGGGCCTGGGAGGTGCGAGCCCGGGGCTCCGGGGACGCGGCGCGACGCACCGGCGGGTAGGAGGGAGGCAGGGTGGTGGTCGGCAGGTGCTCGGGGGCGGCGTCGGGGGTGTCTGCCGTGCGCAGGACCTGGGGGGACTCCTCGGCGGGAGCACCGCCGGTGTCCGCTGGGCGCTCGGCGCTGCGGTCGCTGGTGCTCGTCATGCGGGCCCCCTCTCATCGGGGCTGCGGTACGGACGGCGGCGGGGCACTCCCGCCTGGAACAGGCGTCGTCCGGCACCCGGACGGGCACCGGACGACGCCGATGAGCTGAGGGTCGAGCCGGGGCTCAGTCCTCGCGACGCTCCTTGATCTTGGCAGCCTTCCCGCGCAGGTTGCGCAGGTAGTACAGCTTGGCGCGACGCACGTCTCCGCGGGAGACAACCTCGATCTTGTCGATGGAGGGGGTGTGGACCGGGAAGGTGCGCTCGACACCGACACCGAAGGAGATCTTGCGGATGGTGAAGGTCTCGGCGACGCCCGCGCCCTGGCGGCTGATGACGATGCCCTGGAAGACCTGGACACGGCTGCGGCTGCCCTCGACGACCTTGACGTGCACCTTGAGGGTGTCGCCGGGACGGAAGGCGGGGACGTCGTCGCGAAGCGACTGGGCGTTGATCTCGTCGATCAGGTTGCTCATGGGAGTATCTCCACACGCTCGTGCCACTGGTCAGGGGCGATCGGTTGGTGGCGCCGCACCGCCGTCGAGCCGGAGCTCCGGGGGCTGCGCCGTGTGCTGGCGCCCTGGGGTCCTACTCGATGGGCGTCCCCCCAGTGGCAGGGACGTTCCGAGGCCCAAGGGCCCGGCTAGTGTGCCACAGCGCCGTGCACGGCTGCGACCCTCCCGACGAGGACGTGCCCGACCTCACGGCAACCGGCCCCAGGGCGAGCCGACCGGGCAGCGGGTCAGGGCTCGGGGACGGCCCTGAAGGCCTCGTCTCCCCCGGTGAGGGTGCCAAGCCGGTCCAGCGGCCAGACGATGGCCTTGGCGACGCCGACGACCTCGCTGATCGGCACGAAGCCGCCGTGGGCGTCGTCCTGGTGGTAGCGCGAGTCCGCCGAGTTGGACCGGTTGTCCCCCATGACCCAGATGTAGCCCTCCGGCACCACAACGTCGAAGGCCACGTCCGAGGCCGAACGCCCCACCTTGACATAGGACTCATCGAGCACCACGCCATTGACACTCAAGGTCCCCATCCCATCGGCCACCACATGGTCACCCGGCAGACCGATGACCCGTTTGATGAGGTGGTGTCCGGGGTCCTGCGGCAGAATCCTCAGGGCGACAAGCAGGTCCTGGACGGCCGCGCGCAGCCCGGTCGGCTCGGTGACGGTGAGCCAGTGGTCGGGGTCGCGGAAGACGACGACGTCCCCGCGCTCAAGGTCGTCGGCGTCGTACACGGTGACGGCCACGCGGTCGCCGTCTACGAGGGTGTCCTCCATGGAGGCGGAGGGGATGACGAAGGTCTGCACCACGAGGCTGCGCGCGAAGATGATGGCGATGAGGGCGAGCACCGGCAGGCCGATGACGCCGAGGGCGGGGTGGCGCGCGGCCTGCTTGTCCTCGCTGCGCCCCTGTGGCTTGCTCGCGCTCCTGTCGCTCATCGCTCGCCCCCCGCCGTCGGCTCGGAGTCGGACGCACCGGGGTTGAGGGCCATGACGACGTCGCGGCACAGGTGTCCGCCGACGTCGTAGCGACGGATGCCGACCTTGGCGAAACCACTGCGGCGGTAGGCCTTCTGGGCGCGACGGTTGCCGTCATGCGTGCCGAGCCACAGGGCGGTGACGCCGGCGGTGGAGGCGTCGCGCACGGCCTCGGCCAGCAGGACGTCGGCAAGGCCGGAGCCGCGCAGGCGGGCGTCGACGTAGACCTTGCTCAGCTCGGCGGCCAGGCCCGGGCCGCCGTCCGACGACGGGGGCACGCGCACGGCCTCGGGCCGGGCATCGAGTCCGGGGGGCAGGACGCCGTCGTCGTCCTGGGCCTCGAGGATGACGACGCTGTAGCCGACGCTCTCGCCCACGCGCACCTCACCGGCCTCGGTGGAGGCGTCCTCGGTGAGATGGGCGAGGGTGACGATGACACGCGGGTCCGCCTGCCAGGCGCTCATGCGCTCGACGGTGAGGTGGCGGGCGATGTGCTCGTCGATCTGCTCGGCGGTGAGGAAGGGCGGGCAGGCGTCGGGGAAGGTGCGCCGGGCCAGCGCAACGAGGTCGGGCACGTCCTCGGCCTCAAGCGGCCGCAGCTCAAGGGGCACGGGGTGGGGGGCACCGCGCGGCACGGCCCAGCCGTTGCGGGCCAGGGCGGCGCGGTCGCCCGCCCCGAGGCGCTGGGCCTCGAGGCGGGCGACCATGTCGGGGCGGCGGGCAACAGTACGGGCAATGGCCTGCTCGCGGCGCTCGCGGGCAATGCGGGGGTGGTCACCGGAGAGCAGGCCGGGCCAGGTCACGGCAAGGTCGTGCCCGCGCCAGGCCACCGGGCGGGTGTGGACGGGGTACTCCAGCAGCCCCGCCTCGGAGTGGGACTCCTCGACGACGGAGCCGGGGTTGCCCAGGACACCGGGGCGCAGACGGGCGACGGCCTCGATGATGACGAGGGCGGCGGCCTCTCCCCCGTTGAGGACATAGTCGCCGATGCTCAGCTCGCGCACCTCGACGCCGAGCTCGCGGTAGTGCTCGGGAACGCGGGCGTCGATGCCCTCGTAGCGGCCGCAGGCGAAGACCACCTGGTCCGCGTGGGCCAAGTCCTCGGCGGTGCGCTGGGTGAAGAGCTCGCCGGCGGGCGTCGGGACGACGAGAACCTGGCGGGTCCCGGTGCCGCGGCGGGCGGTGACGGCCTCGCGGGCGGCGGTGGGGTCCGCGGGCAGGTCGAGGACGGTGTCGAGGGCCTCGCCCCAGACGTCGGGCCGCATCACCATGCCGGCGCCACCACCGAGCGGGGTGTCGTCGACGGTGCGGTGGCGGTCGTGGGTCCAGTCGCGCAGGTCGTGGACGACCAGGTCGATGAGGCCGGTGCCGGCGGCCTTGCCGATGAGGGACAGGTCGAGCACGCGCAGGTAGTCGGGGAAGATCGTCACGACGTCCAGACGCAGGCTCCCGACATCGGCACGCGGGGCGGCGGCCGTCATCGGGCGTCCTCGGCCTCGCCCAGGCCCGGGAAGAGGCCACCGGGAGGGTCGAGGGTGACGGTTCCGGCCTCGAGGTCGAGGGCGGGCACCAGCGCCTCAACGAAGGGCACGGCGACCTGCTCGCCCTGGGGCGTGCGCACGACGAGACGGTCCTGAGCGACACCGGGCTCGAGGTCAACGACGACGCCAAGAACCTGGGGGCCGGCACCCAGCGCCTCGGTGCCCAGGCGCACGGCGGTCAGGCCAATGAGCTCGTGGGCGTACCAGGCCTCGTCGTCGGCCTCCTTCTCGGCGTCGGTGTCGACGAGCAGGTGCACCCCGCGCAGGGCCTCGGCGGCCGTGCGGTCGCGGGCCTCATCGAAGCTGGCGTACCAGCGCTGGCCATCAAAGCGCAGGCGCGAGACGGTCAGGGGGCCGGCTGAGGCGGGCTCGGTCGGCAGGACGGTGCCGGGCTCGAGGCGCCCCTCGGGGTCGTCCGTGCGGATCTCGAGGCGGACCTCTCCCTTGAGGGCGTGGGCTGGGCCGATGACGGCAACGGTGAGCAGCACGCCCTCAACCTACCGCGTAGCTCCCCTCCCCCGCCCTCCCCACCCGCCTCCCCACCCGCGAGAACTGGTGTTATTCCCCACCAAAACTGGTGTTATCCGTGACGAGAACTGGTGTCATGTCCCACGAGAACTCGTGCTGCAACTACCTGGCGCCGTCGTCAGCACAAACACCAGTTCTGGTTCGGGTTATCACCAGTTCTCGCGAGCAGTAACACCAGTTCTCGCGAGAGAAGGGTGGGGGTACGACGACGTCGCCCGGTCCATGAGGACCGGGCGACGGGTGCATGCCGTGATCTGGGCTACCTACGGTCAGTGTCGACGACGTCGACACGCACCGGTGAGTCGGCGAGCGCTCCGACGACCGTGCGCAGGGCACGGGCCGTACGGCCGGAGCGGCCGATGACACGACCGAGGTCCTCGGGGTTGACGCGCACCTCCAGCAGGTCGCCGCGGCGCAGCGACCGGGAGGTGACGGTGACGTCGTCGGGGTTGTCGACGATGCCACGCACGAGGTGCTCGAGCGCGTCGGCCAACACGTCAGGCCTCCTCAGCCGGAGCCTCGGTGGACTCCTCGGCCGGGGCGTCCTGAGCGGCGGCCTCGGCGGCCTCCTTCTCAGCCTTGGCCTTGGCGGCGGCGGCCTTGCGCTTCTCGGCGTCGCTGGCGGCCGCCTTGACGGCCTCAGCCTTGGCGGAGGCGGCGGCTTCAGGGTCGCGGACCTTGAGCCTGCCCTCGGCGCCCGGCAGGCCCTTGAAGGCCTGGTAGTCGCCGGTGATCTTGAGCAGGTTGAAGACGGTGTCGGAGGGCTGAGCGCCCACGCCGAGCCAGTACTTCACGCGCTCGGAGTCGATGCGAATGAGCGAGGGCTCCTGCATCGGGTCATACAGACCGATCTCCTCGATGACACGGCCGTCCCGCTTCTTGCGACCGTCGAGGACGACGACGCGGTAGAAGGGCTGGAACTTCTTGCCCATGCGCTTGAGGCGAATCTTGACTGCCACTTGGTGGAACTCCTGGTTCTGGATGGTGTGGCCCACGCTGGTCCCCGGTGGGGTCAAGCAACGGGTTCCGGCGAGAGCCGAGACCGGGACGAGGTCAGGGAGAGGGGCCGTCACACGTCCGAGTACAAGCGAGGATTCTGCCAGACGGACAGGGCGGTGGGCGAGTCGACGGGGCTGCTGGCGGGGCCACGGGCTGCGAGATCGCCCACAGTCACCTCTTGACGGGAGGCCGGTTCTCTGGTTCATCAGTTGTGTCATGAACCGCTGAACTGGCGGCCACTCACGGAGGAGGTGCCGATGGCCCGACGCCGCAGCCCCCAGCACTGGCCGCGAGACGCCTGCGCGGGTTCTGGCCTGGCTCGTGCGGCGCTGGGAGCCGCGGCACTAAGGCGGCCGACGTCGTTGCCCCCGTTGGGCGGGCGGGACTGACATTCGTCATACCCAGCCGGTGACGCACCTCAGTACCGCGGACTGTCCCGCGCCACGAGGCTGGAGCCATGAACTCACACCACACCTCCCCCGCCGTCGAGGTCACCGACCTCACGAAGGTCTTCGGCACCGGCACCCGGGCCGTGCGCGCCGTCGACGGCCTCACACTCACCATCGACCAGGGCGAGATCGTCGCCTTCCTCGGCCCCAACGGTGCCGGGAAGACCACCACCCTCGACACCCTCCTGGGCCTGAGATCCCCGACCTCGGGGAACGTGCGCGTCCTGGGCACCAGCCCCCACCGGGCGGTCGCCGCCGGAGACCTCGGCGTCGTCCTGCAAACCGACGGGCTCATCCCCGACTACACCGTCGCCGAGACCCTGCGCGCCGTTGCCTCCGTCCAGGGCGGGCACGCCACCACGGACCTCGCAGGCCTGGCCGCCTCAACCGGCCTGACCCCGATCCTCAGGCGCCGCGTGGCCCGCTGCTCGGGCGGTGAGCTCCAGCGTCTGCGCCTGGCCCTGGCACTCGTCGCAGACCCCCGGCTCCTCGTGCTCGACGAGCCGACCGCCGGGATGGACGTCACCGCCCGCACCGCCTTCTGGGACACCATGCGCGTCCAGGCCCACGGCGGGCGCACGATCCTCTTCGCCACCCACTACCTGGAGGAGGCTGCGGCCTTCGCCGACCGCATTGTCATCATCGCCCGCGGCCGGCTCGTCGCTGACGGCACGGTGGACGAGATCCGCGCGCTGGGCGAGGGGGCGGTCGTCTCCGCCACCTGGGAGGGCCTGGACGAGCCCGCCCTGGCCGCCGCGCTCAAGGTCAGTGGGCTCGCGGACAGCGTCCTGGGCACGGCGCTGCGCGGTGAGCACGTCGAGATCCGCACGAGCGCACCCGACGACGTCGCCCGCTGGCTGCTGACCGCCACGCCCGCGGCTCACCTGGGTATTAACGCCGTCAGCCTCAACGAGGTCTTCACCGCACTGACCGACGACGACGCCGTCGCCTGAGCCCCGCCCGCCACCGTCCCCACAAGGAACCCCGCCATGACCACCAACATGACCACCACCCCCACTGCACCGGCTGTCAGCACCACCCGCCTGCGCCGAGTGCGTCCCCTCCTCACCTTCCTCATGCTCGAGCAGCTGCGAGCCCTGCGTCACCCGGCGAACCTGTTCTTCGTCATCGCCTTCCCCTCGGCGATGTACCTCATGTTCAACAACGTCGGGGGCATTGGGACTCAGCAGGTGGGCGAGCACGGCAACGTCTCGGCCACGGTCATGCTTGCCATGGCCAGCTTCAGCGCCTGCATGGCCGCGACCTCCTCGGCGACAGGCACTGCAATTGAGCTGCAGGTCGGCTGGGGGCGCCAGATCGCCGTCACCGCCGGTGGGATGCGCATCTACTGGGCGGTCAAGGTCGCCACAGCCTTCGTGCAGGCCACCGTCCCGGTCCTCGTCATCTTCCTCGCCGGGGCCCTGACCACCGCCGAGCTCGACGCGCGCGGATGGGTGCTCGGCTTTCTCCTGGCCGTCGTCACCGTCATCCCCTTCATCCTGTGGGGCCTGGGCATGGGGCTGCTGCTACCGTCCCAGGCGGCCATGGGTATCGCGCCCGCCTTCGTGTCCCTCTTCGGCTTCCTCGGCAACGCCTTCATGCCCCTGAACGAGACGATGATGACCATCGCGCGCTTCACGCCCCTGTACGGGCCGGTCGCGCTGGTGCGGTGGCCGATGACGGAGGGGTGGACCTACGTCACCGACCTGCCCGCCCCCGTCCAGGACGAGATGTGGATGGCCGTGGCTAACCTGGTGGCGTGGACCGTCCTCTTCGCCCTGCCCGTGGTGGCGCTGCGCCGCCGCGCGACGGTGCGCCAATGAGCGGGGCAGTACGTGAGTGAGGCCGCACCGCCCCGTACCACGATGCCCCACGGGCGGACTGTGGAGCCCGGGCCCGACGGGCAGACCGTCGAGCCCGGGCCCGACGGGCGCCCCCAGGCCCCCTTCTTCAACTGGCGCGCCGACACCTGGCTCGCGTTCCTGGTCCTCCCCATCGTCTTCGTCCTGCATGAGCCCCACCCGTGGCAGGTGCGGGCGCTCGGTGTCTGCTCCATCCTGGCCTTCGCCGCCGTCTACATCCTGACCTTCGCCCACGACCGCACCTGGCACGCGATCCCGGAGGGCGCCACGGTGGCCGAGGAGCTGCGCCTGGTCAGGTGGCCACTGGCCGCCATGCTCGTGAGCACCCTCGTGGCTCTGCCCGCCGTCGGCTGGTGGTGGGTCTCCTTTGTGCCCTACTTCTGCTCCTACTTCCTGTTCCTCACCCGCATGCGCACCGGTCTGCTCGCGACGGCACTCATCTGCGCGGCCACGCTCCTCGTCGTCGGCCTCGTGCAGCCAGAGCAGACGTACCTGTGGACGGCGGTGGGCACGTGCCTGTCCAGCGGCGGGATCGCCCTGGCGCGCCTGTCCGCGGAGAGCGAGGAGCGGCGGGCCGACATTGCCCGGGAGCGCGCCGCCGCAGCCCGCGAACGGGCGGCCGCCCAGACCCGCGACGAGATCAGCCGTGACATCCACGACCTGCTGGGCCACTCACTCACTGTCCTGACCCTCAAGGCGGAGGTCGCGCGCCGTCTGCTCGACGCGGACCCTGAGCGGGTCGCGCGTGAGCTGGACGAGATCATCGACCTGTCACGCGCCTCCCTCGCGGACGTGCGCTCCACCGTCACCCGTCTGCGCGCACCGGACCTGCCCAGCCAGGTGGAGGCCACCCGCACCGCTCTTGGTGCCGCCGAGGTCGCCCTGACGCTCATCGGCTCGCCCGAGGCCGTCCCCGAGCCACAGCGCCCGCTGCTGTCCTGGGCGCTGCGCGAGGCGACGACGAACGTCGTGCGCCACGCCCGGGCCAGCCGGGTCGAGGTCGAGATCGCACGCGGTCTGCTGAGAGTCAGTGACGACGGCGTCGGACTGCCGCCCGCAGCCGCCGGTGGCGCTCCCACCCGGGCGGGCAACGGCCTGACCGGCCTGCGCTCGCGCATCGAGGCCGAGGGCGGCGCACTGACGCTCACGAGCCCCGCGCCTGACGCCGCCCCCTCCCACCCCGGAACCATCCTGGAGGTCAGACTCCCATGAGCACTCCCACAAGCATTCCCAAGAGCACTGACACGGCCACCTCCCCGATCCGCGTGCTGCTCGCCGATGACCAGGCCCTGGTGCGCGGCGCGCTGGCCACGCTGCTGGGGCTGGAGGAGGACATCGACGTCGTCGCTCAGCTGGGCACGGGCGCCGGCGTGGTCGAGGCGGTCAGGCAGCACCGCGTGGACGTGGCGCTGCTGGACATCGACATGCCGCAGGTGGACGGCCTGGCCGCCGCCGCGCAGCTGAGCACCTCGGGCCTGCCCTGCCACAGCCTCGTGGTGACCACCTTCGGGCGGCCGGGTTACCTCTCACGCGCGCTGGAGGCGGGAGCGTCGGGCTTCATCGTCAAGGACACGCCGCCCGGGGAGCTGGCGGCCGCAATCCGCACCGTGCACGCCGGTGGGCGCGTCGTCGACCCAACCCTCGCCCAGGAGTCCGTGATCCTCGGTCCGAACCCTCTGACACCGCGCGAGCGCGACGTCCTGCGGGCGGCGGCCGACGGCGCTGACGTCCACGAGATCGCGGGCGTGCTGCACCTGGGTGAGGGCACGGTGCGCAACTACCTGTCTGACGCCATCAGCAAGACGCGCGCCCGCAACCGCACCGAGGCGGCTCGCACGGCGGAGGCCAACGGCTGGCTGTAGCCCGGCCGGAGGCGCCCGACCTCACAGGCCAAGGGTGCGGCGCAGGTCCTCCGGCAAGGCGCTCATGGCGTCGGCGACCTCGTCGGCGCCCTGCTGGCCGGGCATGATGCCGTAGCCGCCGGGGGCCGGGGCCGCACCACCGAGCCCGAAAGCCGCGCCGGCCGCAGGCGCCGCGGGAGCCTCAGGCTCCTGCTGGGCGCGGGCGGCGGCCTCGCGGGCCTGGCGGGCGGCCTTGGCCGGGTTGCCGGACCTGCCCTTCTTGCCGCCCTTGCCCCGCTTGGCCTTGGGGGCCTGACGCGCCTTGGAGCGCTTGCCCATGCTCGGCAGGGAGCCCATGCCGGCCATCATGCCGTTCTCGCCAAGCCCACCGGAGGCCATGGCCTCCATCATCTTCTTGGCCGCCTCGAAGCGGGAGACCAGCTCGTTGACCGCCTGGACGGAGGTGCCCGACCCCTTGGCGATACGGGCGCGGCGAGAGCCGTTGAGGATCGACAGGTCCCGGCGCTCGGCGGGAGTCATCGAGCACACGATCGCCTCGACGCGGTCCACCTCGCGCTCATCGAAGCTCTCCAGCGCCTCGCGCATCTGCCCCATGCCGGGGATCATGCCCAGGAGCTTCTTCATCGAGCCCATCTTGCGCACCTGGCGCAGCTGGGACAGGAAGTCCTCGAGCGTGAAGGTGCCCGAGGCCATCTTGGTGGCGGCCTCCTCAGCCTCCTTCTCATCGAAGGCGCGCTGGGCCTGCTCGATGAGGGTGAGCAGGTCACCCATGTCGAGGATGCGGCTGGCCATGCGGTCGGCGTGGAAGCGCTCGAAGTCGTCCAGCCCCTCACCCGTGGAGGAGAAGAGCACGGGGGCGCCGGTGACGCCGCGCACGCTCAGCGCCGCACCGCCTCGGGCGTCGCCGTCGAGCTTGGACAGGACGACGCCGGTGAAGCCGACGCCGTCACGGAAGGCGACGGAGGTGTTGACCGCGTCCTGACCGACCATCGCGTCCAGGACGAAGAGGATCTCGTGCGGCTGGACGGCATCGCGGATGCGCACCGCCTGGTCCATCATCTCGGCGTCGACGCCCAGGCGTCCGGCGGTGTCAATGACGACGACGTCGTAGCCGTGGGTGCGCGCCTGCTCCACACCGGAACGGGCGACGCGCACCGGGTCCCCGACGCCGTTGCCGGGCTCGGGCGCCCACACGTCCACCCCGGCGCGCTCGGCGACGACGCTCAGCTGGGTGACGGCGTTGGGGCGCTGGAGGTCGCTGGCGACGAGCAGGACGCGTTTGCCCTCGCCCGTGAGCCACGTGCCGAGCTTGCCGGCCAGGGTCGTCTTACCGGCACCCTGGAGACCGGCGAGCATGATGACGGTGGGGCCCCGGTCCGCCCAGTTGATCTCGCGGGTGGTGCCACCGAGGATCTCAACGAGCTCGTCGTTGACGATCTTGACGACCTGCTGGGTGGGGTTGAGGACCTGGGAGCGCACCGCCTCCTTGGCCTTGTCGCGCACGGCGGAGGTGAAGGAGCGTACGACGGGCAGGGCGACATCGGCCTCGAGCAGCGCACGGCGAATCTCGGAGACAGTGGTGTCGATGTCGGCGTCGGTCAGGCGTCCCTTGCCGCGCAGCGACTGGAACGAGGCGGTAAGCCGGTCGGAGAGGTTGCCGAACACGCGAGGTCCTTCCCTCGGCGCCACAGCGCCGGTGAGTGTAGGTCTGGGACAGCACCCGGGCCTGGCCTGGGCGCAACTGCCACCCAGGATAGCGGGCAGGGCCCGCGCTCCCCCGGGTGGCGGGGCGTGCGGGCCCTCACGCGCCCAGCGCGACCGGCCGACGACGGTCGGGTCAGGCGGTCGTCGCCAGATACTCGGTCAGCGCCGCCCTGATCACAGCCTCCGGGGCAACACCTCGCGCTCGCGCCACCCGTTCCACCTCCGCAACGAGGTCGTCGGGAACCACCTGCAACCGATGAGGATTCGGCCCGCTCAGCATCGCCCCGAGGTCATACCCCTCCTCCGCCTCTACCTGGAAGGCGGCAAGATCATCCTCACTGACACCCGGCACGATATCGACGATCTCAGGCTTCATGACCGGCCCCCTCCCGGTAGGTACTGCCGTCGTGCCCTCATGGCGTGGATCACGACCTCCTGTCCATCATCGCCCACGACCGTGACGATCTCCAGTACCCGACCTATGCCGTCAAACCCGATGTATAGCCATCGGTCGGGGTCCTCCCCGATGAGCCTCCGACGCGCGGAGGTCTCAAGAGCCGTGACGACGTCCTGTGACGTGCACCCGTGCTTGAGCGCGCTGCGAAGAACCTTCATGGCCTTGTCCCCGCCCTCCCCTGATTCCCGGTACCAAGGGTAGGAGGGGCCACTGACAGGATTCCCAGGATAGCGGGCAGGGCCCGCGCTCCCCCGGTGGCGGGGCGTGCGGGCCCTCACGCGCCCAGCGCGACCGGCCGAGGACGGTGCCGCCCGGGCTCAGGCGGCGGGCTCGGCCGTGGGCACAGGAGCGGGCTCAGGCGAGCAACGCGTCGACGAAACCCTCGGGGTCGAAGGGGGCGAGGTCGTCCGCGCCCTCCCCCAGGCCAACGAACTTGACCGGCACGCCCAGCTCGCGCTGGACGGAGACGACGATGCCGCCCTTGGCGGTACCGTCCATCTTGGTCAGGACGATGCCCGTGACACCCACGGCCTCGGAGAAGACCTGGGCCTGGCGCATGCCGTTCTGGCCGGTGGTGGCGTCCAGGACGAGCAGGATCTCCCCCACCGGGGCGATCTTCTCCATCACGCGCTTGATCTTGCCGAGCTCGTCCATAAGGCCGGCCTTGTTCTGCAGGCGCCCGGCGGTGTCGACCAGGACGACGTCCACGCCCTGGGCGGCGGCCTCCTGGGCGGCGTCGAAGGCGACGGAGGCCGGGTCCGCCCCTTCCTTCTCGGAGCGCACGACGGCGACCCCCACGCGCTCACCCCACGTGGTCAGCTGCTCGGCGGCGGCGGCACGGAAGGTGTCCGCCGCGCCCATGACGACGCTGTGCTCCTGGGCGAGGAGCACGCGGGCGAGCTTGCCGCAGGTGGTGGTCTTACCAGTGCCGTTGACCCCGACCATGAGCACGGCGGCCGCGGGGGCACCCTCGCCGGTGAAGCCCTCGGTGGGGGCCGGCCTGGTGAGGTTGAGGGAGCGGTCCATCGTGGGGTCGACCAGGCGCAGGAGCTCGGCGCGCAGCACGGCGCGGATCGCCTCGGGGTCGCTGGTGCCCAGGACCTTCGCCTGGGTGCGCAGCTCCTCCATGAGGGAGGTGGTGACCTCCAGGCCGAGGTCGGAGGTCAGCAGGGTGTCCTCGATCTCCTCCCAGTCGGCCTCGGTGAGGTCCCCGCGGGACAGGACCGAGAGCACGGCCCGGCCGAAGCCGCCGGAGCCGGCCAGGCGGGCGCGCAGGCGCTGCATGCGCCCGGGAATGGACTCGGGGATCTCGTGGGGGGCGGGCTCGGGGGACGCGGGAGTCGCGGGGCTCTCGGGGCTCTCGTCGGCGGCCGTGATCTGCTCGCGCTCGGGCACCGGGGGCAGCTCGGGGCGACGGCGGCGCACAAGCACGACGGCGCCGGTGCCGATGAGCGCGAGGACCGCCAGGACGGCAAGAACGATGTAGGTGAAGGACTCCATGGTCTCATCATGCCCGACGCGGGAACCTGCGCGTCACGACTCCGGCCGGGCCAGGCGCTGGCTCACCGCCTGTGTGACGCCGTCGCGCATCGTGATGCCGTACAGGGCGTCCGCCACCTCCATCGTGCGCTTCTGGTGCGTGATGACAATGAGCTGGCTCGTCTCGCGCAGCTCGGAGAAGATCTCCAGCAGGCGTCCCAGGTTCGTGTCGTCCAGGGCGGCCTCGACCTCGTCCATGACGTAGAAGGGCGAGGGGCGTGCCCGGAAGATCGCGATGAGCAGGGCCACCGCCGCGAGTGAGCGCTCGCCGCCGGAGAGCAGGGACAGGCGCTTGACCTTCTTGCCTGCCGGGCGTGCCTCGATCTCGATGCCGGTGGTGAGCATGTCCTCGGGGTCGGTGAGCACGAGCCGTCCCTCGCCGCCGGGGAAGAGCCGGTCGAAGACGAGGGCGAACTCGCGGGCGGTGTCCTGCCAGGCGCTGGTGAAGACCTCCAGGACGCGGGCGTCGATCTCCTCAATGATGCTCAGCAGGTCCGCCCGCGAGCGCCTGAGGTCCGCGAGCTGCTCGGCGAGGAACTGGTGGCGCTGCTCCAGGGCGGCGTGCTCCTCAAGGGCGAGGGGGTTGACGCGTCCCAGGCGGGCGAGGTCGCGGTTGGCGCGGGCCAGGCGCTTCTCCTGCTCGGCGCGCACGTAGGGGCGCCCGGGCCGGCGCTCCTCGCGTTCCTCAGCGTTCTCAGGGTCCTTGCCGTCCTCACTGTCCTCACTGTCCTCACTGTCCTCGCTCAGGTCGGGCACGGGCATGTGGGGCCCGTACTCCTCGACGAGGGACTCCAGCTCGAGACCGAGCTCGCTCATGGCCCGGTCCGCGAGCGCCTGCAGGCGCATGCGCTGCTCGGCCCTGGCCACCTCGTCGCGGTGGGCCGCGTCGGTCAGTTGGGACAGCTCGGTGGTGACGCGGTCGATCTCCTCACGGACGCGCGTCGTGGCCGCCAGGGACTCGGCGCGCTCCTGCTCGAGGGCCGCGCGCACTGCCTGGGCCTCGGCGACCCACTGGCGGCAGGCGTCGGCAGCCAGGCGGGCGTGGTCGCGCACATGGGTGGCGGCGGCGAGCTGGGCGGCCCGGCGGGCCTCTGCCCGCTCGGCGGCGGCACGTGCCTCGCGCTCGCGCCGGGCGGCCGAGCGCAGGGAGTCCGCACGTCCGCGTCCGGAGCGTTCACGCTCCTCGGCGGTGCGCAGGGCCAGGCGGGCCTCGGTCTCGGTGGCGCGAGCGGTGCGGGCGGTGGCGAGGGCGGCCTCGCGCTCGCGCCTGGCGGTCTCGAGGCGGGTCTGAAGGTCCTCGGTGTCGCTCTCGCCCTCCCCGGCGGGCGCCGCCTCGATCTCGGCCAGGGCCGCGGTGGCGGAGGTGAGCTCCGTCGTACGCTGGGAGGCCTCGGTCTCAGCCCGCTCAAGGACGCGCTGGGCGCGACCGGCCTCGTCGTCGGCGGCGCGCACGGCCGAGGTCAGGCGCGCGGTCTCCTCGGCGACGCGGGCCGCTGCCGCGTCGGCGGTGCGCAGCGCCGTCAGGGCCTCACTCACGCGGTGCCGGGCCAGGTCCTCTTCCGTCCGGGCCCGCGTCAGCGCCTGGCCCGCGGCGGCCTCCGCCTTGGCGGCGGCCTCGGCCCGGTGGGCCGCCTCCTCGTGGGCGGCGACGAGCTCGAGCACGCTGGCGCTACCGCGCCCGGCTGAGGAGGCCCGCCCGGGTGCGAGAACAGCCCCGTCGCGTGTGGCGACGACGGCGTCCGGGCGGCGCTCGCGCAGGGCGGCGGCGGCCTCAAGGTCCTCGGCCACCCAGGCATCGGCCAGGAGGGTGGTGAGCAGGGCGTCAAGGTCGAGGCTCCGGGCGCGCACCAGGTCGAGGGCGCGGCGTGCCCCGGCGTCGTGCGCGTCGTCGGACTCGCGGGCAGCCCCGGCAGCATCGACCGCCCCGGGCACGGCGGCAACCTCCTGGACCGCGAGCCTGAGGGAGCCGGAGTCGGCCTCGTGCACGTGTCTGAGGGCACGCAGGGCGGCGGCGTCGTCGGTGACGAGCGCGGCCCCAGCGCTGTCGCCCATGAGGGCGGCCACGGCGTTCTCCCACCCGCGCTCGACGCCGAGTTCCTCGGCCAGCGGGCCGAGAACGCCGTCGAGGCCGGAGGCGGCGAGCTCGGCCGTGCCGTCCTGGGTCTGCAGCGACAGGGCAAGGGCGTCACGGCGTGAGGTCCACGAGGCGACCTCGGCGGCCGCCTCACGGCGGGCGTCGGTGGCGGCGGAGACGGCCTCGCGGGCGCGCGCGAGATCAGCGGTGGCGGCCTCGTGTGCCCGGGCGGCACTCTCCTGCGCCGTCGGCTCTCCCGTTGCCGTCCCGACGGCGGGTGACGGGGCACTCGTGGACGGCTCGACGTCCTCCTGCCCGGTCTCGATGGCCTCGCCCGTGTGCTCGACGAGCGCGAGGCGGGCGGCACCGGCCCGCTCCTGGGCGGCGACAAGGGCGGTGCGCGCCTGCTCGAGGGCGGCGAGCGCCGCCTCGTGGCGCGAGCGGGCGGAGGCGACGCGCCCGCCTGCCCGGGCGAGCTGCTCGCGCCGCTCGGCCTGCTGCTGGGCGAGGCTGGTGACGGCGCGCTCATGCAGGGTCTCGTCGGCCTCGGCGTCGGCGCGGGCGCGGGTGGCGTCAGCCAGGGCACTGCGGGCGGCTTCGATGGCGTCGGCCAGCGCGTCCTCCTCGGCGGCCGCCGCCTCGGCGCGGCGCTCGAGCTCCTCGGGGTCGGTGCCCTGGGAGGGGCGGGGCATGCCGGCCAGGCCACGCACGCGCTCGGCGGCGACGTCGGCCAGCGCGGAGAAGGACTGGGCGGTGCCGGTCAGCTCCTCCCACACGCCGGTGGCACGGGCCAGGCGTTGGCCGCTGGTGGCCTCGGCCGCGGCGAGCTCGGCCAGCTGGGCGCGGGCGACGCGCTCGCCCTCCTCGGCGGTCTCGCGGCGGCGCTTGAGCAGGGCCTGGTCCTCCTGGCCGGCCTCGAGCAGGGACTGGGTCTGGACGACGTCGTCGGCCAGCAGGCGGGCGGTGGCGTCACGGACCTCGGCCTGGATGGAGCGCGCCCGGCGGGCGACGGCGGCCTGGCGGGCCAGGGGCCCGAGCTGGCGACGCAGCTCGGTGGTGAGGTCGGTCAGACGTGTGAGGTCCGCGGCCATGGAGTCGAGCTTGCGCAGGGCGCGCTCCTTGCGGCGCCGGTGCTTGAGGACGCCGGCGGCCTCCTCGATGAAGCCGCGGCGCTCCTCGGGGGTGGCGGTCAGGACGGCGTCGAGCTGGCCCTGGCCGACGATGACGTGCATCTGGCGGCCCAGGCCGGTGTCGCTGAGAAGCTCTTGGACGTCGAGCAGGCGGCAGGGGCTGCCGTTGATCTGGTACTCGGAGCCGCCACCGCGGAAGAGGGTGCGGGTGAGGGTGACCTCGGTGTAGTCGATGGGCAGGGCGCCGTCGGTGTTGTCGATGGTGAGGGAGACTTCGGCGCGGCCCAGGGCGGGGCGAGAGCCTGCCCCGGCGAAGATGACGTCCGCCATGGTGCCGCCGCGCAGGCTCTTGGCACCCTGCTCGCCCATGACCCAGGTGAGGGCGTCGACGACGTTGGACTTGCCCGAGCCGTTCGGTCCGACGACGGCGGTGATGCCGGGCTCCAGGCGCAGGGTCGTCGACGAGGCGAAGGACTTGAAGCCCTTGATCGTCAACGTTTTGAGGTGCACGGGCTCACGATAGCCGCCGCACGCCGCCGGGCGCCCACTGGAAGGGGTGGCAGTGCCCAGTCACACCCCCAGCCCGGTCTCCTTGAGGATGGCCAGGGCCCGGTCGCGCCACATCTGGGAGACGGCCGAACCGGGGTTGAGATCGAAGACGTGGTCCGTGAACGGCACGATGTGGGTCTCGTGCTCGGTGCCGACCTCGCTCAGCAGGGCGTCCAGTGCGCGCGCCCCTCCCACGGGGACGACGTGGTCGCGCTCACCGGCAACGATGAGAGTGGGTGGCAGGCCCGCTGCCTGCCCGGCGTCGGCCACCTGCCTGAGGAGGCGGACGGGGTCGATGGCCTCGTAGCGTTCGGGGACCTCGGCGGGGGCGCCGCCGGTGTAGCGCTCGGCGCGCTCGGAGACGAAGGGGCCCATGACGAGGTCGGGGTTGTCGTGGAAGCCGACGGGGTCCGCGATGGGGTACTCGGTGAGGACGGCACCAATGTCGGGGACCTGGCCCCCGCAGTCCGTGGGGTAGGTGGGCAGGGTCCCGAGCGCCTGGCGGTAGGTGAGGTTGAGGGCGAGGTGGCCTCCGGCGGAGTCGCCGACGAGGGCGAGGCGCCTGGCGTCGCCCCCGTGCTCGGTGGCGTGCGCGCCGACCCAGGCCAGCCCGCAGGCGGTGCGGGACTCGGCGAGCTGCCAGGTGGGCTGGTCGGTGGTGGACAGGGGGTAGTCGAGGGCGACGGCGAGGTAGCCCTGGCGGGCGAACCAGTCGGCCTGGCCGCGGGTCATGGGGTTGAGCCGGTTGCCGTTGGACCATCCGCCGCCGTGGATGAGGACGATGACGGGCACGCCGTCGGGGTGGGCCGCGCGCACCTCCTGAGCGGTGAGGCGCTGGCCGTCGACATCGCGGGGGTACCAGATGCCGGCGCGCAGGAGCTGGCCGGTCTCGGTGTCGTTGAGGACGACGGGCTCGAGGTCGGGGGCGGAGCCGGCCTGGCCGATACCGGTCAGGGCGAGGATGTCGACGTCGGTGCCCTGGGCGGTGACGTAGGAGAGCTGGGCGGTGCCGATGCCCCCGGTGACGGCGGTGGCCAGGACGAGCAGTGCGGCGGTGGCGACGCGCAGCCGGGTGCCGGGGGTCATGCGGGCACGGCCGGCCTGGTCAGCGCGGTAGGAGTGGAGGGCGACGGCGAGGGAGAGGAGGGTCAGCAGGCAGAGGCCGACGAGGATGCCCAGGCCCCACGTGCCGAGCATGAGCGAGTAGGACAGGCCGGGGATCTCGATGAGCTCGGCAAGGGTCGTCAGCGCGATGAAGGCGGACAGGGCGAGGGCGCTGCGTCCGAGCAGGGGCCGACGGCGGGGCCCGCGCTGCCGAAGCCCGGGCTGTTCGCTCAGCTGCCGGGCGTCGGGCCGCTCGGTCAGCTGCTGGAGCCCGGTTGTCTCGCTCACGCGGCGCAGCCTAGCGCCCGTACATCGACAACCCCGCGGCGAGACGGCCAACGTGGCAGCCCCACGACCCTTATTTGGTATCGCTTCTCATTATCGATAGTATGCCGACGGACCAGGAGCATCCCCGCTCCAGGCCGCGCAGGGCCCCGCCCGGCCTGCGCCGTACCCGGCTGGAAAGACCGATATGCGAACAGCAACCCTCACACGGCCACTGGCCGTTCTCACCGCTCTGCTGGCGCTCATCGTCTGCGTGACAGTGCCCGCGGCCCGCGCGGACAGCAGGATCGTCCTGGAGCGCGGGCACACCGACGCCTTCTACGTTGTCATCAAGGACGGCGTCCCCGAAGTCCTGGTCGCCAACGTCCGCGACTACTACACCCCCGACGACACCGTCTTCCGCATCCAGGCCTCCACCTACTCCGCCGAGCACGAACTCATGGGCCCCTTCGACGGGCCCGCAGAGGGATACTCCAGCGTCGCCCTGGAGAACGGCTGGTTTGAGCCCGGCTGGAGCGCCCCCGGCTTCCACGACGTCTTCGAGTCCCTGCGCGTGGACTTCACGCAGGTGACCGGCCCGGGCCGGGCGCTGATCGTCGGCAACTCGCCGCTCGATGAGGAGGGCGAGGAGAACGGAGCGAGAGCCGCCTTCCTTGCCGACGGAACTTACGACGTCATCCCCGGCGCCAGCCTGCCCATCCTCGGCCACACGCACGCCCACTGGTTCTTCACCCACGCCGGCGAGTACCAGCTGACCGGCCACGCGGTGGGTACGAAGGCCGACGGCCAGGAGGTCACCTCCAAGCCCTTCACCGTGACCTTCCGCGTCGAGCGCAACGAGCAGGACACGCGCGGCTCGGCACCCGCCCAGCCGAGCACCGAGCCGAGCACCACCCCCGAGCCGACCACTCCGCCCGCTGTCGAGCCCAGCACGGCCCCCAGCACCCAGCCGGGCACCAGCCCCACCGCTGGGCCTTCGGCGCCCTCCGCGAGCGTCTTCGACACCAACGAGCCCTACCGCCTCACGCAGGGCCACGTTGACCTCTTCAGTGTCGTCGCCCACAACGGCGCGCTCGTCATGGCCGCCAAGGACGAGTCCACCGGCAAGATGGTGGTCCGCCAGCCCGAGGACGTCACTGTCGTCGTCGGCGAGAACATGCGCCGCGACTTCAGCGGCCAGGTGGCCTCTACGCTCGTGTCCTCGGGCTACTTCCTGCCCGAGAGCGGCCAGAACCAGCAGGAGGCCCCCTTCCCCGGCTGGGACAGCTTCTCGGCTGAGCCGGAGTTCCCCGCCGTCGACCTCCAGTTCGTGGACGTCACCGGCCCCGGCCGCGTCTTCCTGTTCTCCACCGCCCGGCGTGGCCTGAGCTCCCAGCTGGTCTCCGGCTCGTACGAGCTCAACGACAGCGAGGTCATCCGTATGAGCAGCCCCAGCCACGTGCACACCAACTGGCTCTTCGAGAAGCCGGGCACGTACACCATGACCGTGCGGGCCACAGGTGTCTCCAGCGAGACCGGCCAGACCGTGACCTCCCAGCCGGCCACGTACACGTGGGTCGTGGGCGAGACCGCCCCGGAGCCGACGCCGTCTGCTACGCCCAGCAGCACGGCGACGGCGGGCACCGCCACCGAGCCCACCGCCGCCCCCAGCGACCTGCCCACGGGTGCACCCGCGCCCAGCAGCACGGCCGACGCCGAGCCCACCAGCGCCTCTAGTGACCAGCCCATGGGTGCGGCCACCCCCGGCAGCACGACGACGGCGGGCAGCGCCGGCGTCCCCAGTGCCACCGGTAACCCGAGCGCCACGCCCAGTGCCACCGGTAACCCGAGCGCCACGCCCAGTGCCACAACCTCGGGTGCGGCTCGCCCGCCCGTGGGCGGGGGCGCCGTGGGTGGCGGGGACCTCGGTGGAGGCTCAGGCGCCGGCGGCCCGGGCCTGGCCCGTACCGGCGCCGAGACAATGACCCTCATCGGTCTGAGCCTGGCGATCCTCACCGGAGGCAGCGCCTTCCTGGCAGCGCGTCGCCGAGAGGCGTGACGCCGGCGCCATGACGCCATGAGCCGGCGGCGAGGACATCACAGTCCTCGCCGCCGGCTCATGTATGGACGACATCCCGGTCAGGGCAGCCGCGTGAGGCCACGGCCTGCACCCGGGCCCGGGCCCCTGGCCAGGCGGCCCGGGCCCGGTTCAGGAGGCCGCAGCGGCGAGCTCGGGGAACCAGATGGCGATCTCCCGCTCGGCCGAGGCCGGGGAGTCGGAGCCGTGGACAAGGTTCTCCATGGCCGGTCCCTCCCACGCGCGTCCCAGGTCACCCCGGATCGTTCCCGGGGCGGCGGTCGTCGGCTCGGTCGTCCCCATGAGGGAGCGCACGCCCTCGACCACGCGCTCACCCTCCACAACGGCCGCGATAACCGGGCCTCGGGTCATGTACTGCACGATGCTGGGGTAGAAGGGCTTGCTCACGTGCTCGCTGTAGTGCTCTGCCAGCGTCCGGGGGTCGGCCGTCAACATCCGCAGGGCGGTGACCTCGTAGCCCTTGGCCTCGATGCGGCGCAGGACCTCACCGGTCAGGCGCCGCTCGACGGCGTCGGGCTTGAGCAGGATGAGGATCCTGTCGCTGGGCGCAGGCGGGGTGGTGGACTCGGGTGCGGTGGTGCTCATGGCTCTCTCCAGGGATGCGGGTGGTGGACGTCGTCGGACACCTGAGGACATTGAAGACACTGTGGACACTATGGACACTGTCAGGGCGGTGACAGCTGTCACCGAACGGCGACGCTCCGGGCGCCACGGCCCCTCCATCGGTGCGAGAGGAGCCGGGGTGCTCGGCGCGGGACGGCTGGACGGTCACCATCTCAGCCCCTCACCTCACAGGCCTGCCGGGCGGTCTGGGCAGCGGCTTCCAGGATGAGGGCGGTGGACACGGCCCCCGGGTCGCGGTACCCGCACGAGCGCTCACCCAGGTAGGAGGCTCGTCCCCGGCGCGCCTTCATGGGCTCGGTGGCCCTGGCCCCTTCGGCGGCGGCCAGCGCGGCCGCCTCGAGGACGACGGCGGGAGCGTCCTCGGACTGGCCCACCCGTGTCACGGCCGCCTGGGCGGCGCGAGCGGCAGCGGCCCAGGCATCCGCCATGGTCTTGTCCCCCGTCTCGGCATGCCCGCGGGCGTGGACACCCTCGGAAGCGGCGGCCACCATCCGGGCGGTGCCCGGCGCGTCGAGCACGGGCGCATCGGCCTCGCGGGCCGCACGCAGGAAGGCAGTGCCGATGAGAGGGCCGGCTGCCCCGCCGACCGTCGAGATGAGGGTCGTCGCGGTGAGCTTGAGGACGGCCCCTGGAGTGGGCAGCTCGTCGGCGTCATCCAGGGCGGCGACGGCGGCGCACATGCCGCGGTCGAGGTTGGAGCCGTGGTCGCCGTCGCCAATGGCGGTGTCGAGGGCGGTGAGCTCCTCGCGGTGCTCGGCGACGGACTGTGCGGACAGGCGGATCCAGGACTCGGCCCAGGAGGCGTCAAGAGGCATCGTGCTTCCTTCAACGGTGACAGGGTGGCGCTCACCACACGCGGCTGGGCCCATTGTTCCACGCCCGGCCCCGGCGGGGCCCGGTCAGACGCGCCCCGGTCAGGACCGAGTCAGGACCGGCCGAAGAGCGCGCGCGCCTCAGCGGCAAGCACCACCGAGCCCAGCACAAGCACCCCGGAGGCCGTCAGGGGCGCCCCGGAGCCCTCCGAGAGCCTGGCCGCCTGCTCGATGCCGGAGGCCAGGTCCTCCGCGACGATCACCCGGTCTTCGCCGTAGACCTCCCGCGCCACCACCGCCAGGTCCTCGACGTCCATCGCCCGCGGGGAGTCGACCGGGACGACCACCACCGCATCCGTCGCCGGCTCGAGCACGGACAGCACGCCCTCGGCGTCCTTGTCCGCCATGATGCCCAAGACGGCCACGAGGTGCTCAAAGCCGAAGGCCTCCTCGACCGCCGGCACGAGGGCACTGACCCCGTGCGGGTTGTGGGCGGCGTCAACCAGGACCGTCGGCGAGGAGCGCAGCACTTCCAGCCGTCCCGGGCTCGTGACCGAGGCGAAACCGTCCTCGACCACCTTGGCGGGCAGGGCCCTGCCAGCGAAGACGGCCTCGGCGGCCGCCAGGGCCAGCAGCGCGTTGCGCGCCTGGTAGTCACCGTGAAGGGGGATGAAGACGTCCTCGTAGACGGCGGCGGAGGTCGCCAGGCTCACCATCTGCCCGCCGACGGCCAGCGTGCGGTCGAGCACCCGCAGCGTGCCCGCACCGGGGGCCTCGGGGTCCTCCTCCGGGTCGAGCTCGCGGCGCCACACGACGCCGTGCTCAGCGGCCGCGGCAGCAATGACCTCCTCAGCCTCCTCCGGCTGCAGGGCGGTGACGAGCGTGGCGCCGTCCTTGATGATGCCGGCCTTGTTCTGGGCGACCTCGCCAAGGGTGCCGCCCAGCCAGGCGCTGTGGTCCAGCCCGATGGGCGTGATGATCTCGACGTCGGAGTCGACGACGTTCGTGGAGTCCCAGGTGCCCCCCATGCCGACCTCAATGATCGCGACGTCCACCGGGTGGTCGGCGAAGACGGCCAGAGCCACGACCGTCAGGACCTCGAAGAAGCTCATGCGGGGCCCGCCCTGGGCCACCGAGCGCTCGTCGACCATGCGCACATAGGGCTCGACGTCCTGCCAGGCGGCGATGAAGCCCTCCTCACTGATGGGCTCGCCGTCGAGGCTGATGCGCTCGCGGATCGTGGCCAGATGGGGGCTGGTGAAGCGCCCGGTGCGCATGCCCGTGGCAGCCAGGAGGCGCTCGGTCATGCGGGCGGTGGAGGTCTTGCCGTTGGTGCCGGTGACGTGGACGACCCGGTAGCTGCGCTCGGGGTGGCCGAGGATATCGAGGACCGCCTCGACCCGGGACAGGGAGGGCTGGACCTTGTGCTCGGGTGCACGCGCCAGGATCTCGGCCTCAACCTGGCGCATACGGGCGGAGACCTCGACGCCACGGGCGGCGTCCAGCAGCGAGGCGCGGTGTGCCTCCTGCTCGTCAGGCGAGTCCGGTAGGACGCTCTCCCACTGCTCCCAGTCGTCGGAGTCGTCCTCGTCAACCTCGGCGAGCAGGGCGTCGAGCGCGTCGAGGTTGTCGGCGCCGATCATGTTGTGGGCGACGAGCTCGCGCAGGGCCTGAAGGTCCTCAGCCTCCTGTGCGGCCTGGCGCTCGGCGTCGTCGTCCTCGGCGTCGCGCACGTCGGTGACGGACAGGTCGGGTGCGCCCGCGGCCTGGATGTAGGGCAGGAGCTCGGGGTCCACGCCCTCGGTGCCCGTGGCCTCGCGGCGCAGGGCCGTCAGGCCCCCCTCGTGCAGGCCGTCGCCGAAGACGGCGTCGACGATCTCCTCCTCGGTGGCCCCCTCGGGGATGCCGAAGGCCGCCCCGCGGTGGGTGTGCCCGTCGTCGTGCGTGTGTGCGCTGCTCATCTGCTGCTCCCCTGTCGGTAGACCGCCCCACAGCCTAACGACGCCGCCGCCCTCGGAGCACGGCGACGGCGACGCAGGCCATCGCATCGCTCACAGGGGTGCCGGGGCCGGGAGCGCGCGCACGCGCGCCATGACGGGCGAGGACGTCGTGCACTGGCGTGACCGGGGGTGGGCGGCGTCCACGACGAGCGGCTCTTCAGACGCGCGCTACCGCCAGGGCTTCGAGGCCAAGCGTGGCCCACTGCTGCCTGGGCAGATCGAGCAGAGTATCGCCCCACCTGTTAAGGGCGTCGGGTGCGGGGGCGGGCGAGAGTCCCAGGGACCAGTCCGGCAACAGGTCCTCGAGCTGGTAGACGTTGTTCTTCCACATGTCCCTAGTGTTCTCAAGCTCCTCCTCAGCCAGGTTGATCAAGCCCTTCTCCTCATCCTCACCCTCTTCCAGCTCCAGGCCGAAGACCTCGATGGCGTCCAGGCCGAAGCGCGTGCAGCCCGCGAGCCGTGGCGAGGCCAGCACCTGCCGCGTCTGGATGATCTGTGCACGGACCTGCTGCATGTCGAGCTCCGGCGGCACCACGACAACGCGCCCCAGCCGCTCCTCCAGCATGCGGAGGAACCGCAACAGCTCGGCCTTGCCCAACTCGAAATCGGCCTCAATGGTGACGTCGAGCTCTCCGTTCTCATCCCGCCAGCGCCCCTCGGAGCCGGGGAAGACCGGGCGCGGGTCACGGCTGCAGGCGACCTCGAACAGGTAGGGGATTGAAGGTGGAGAAATCGGTGATCCCCACGAGGATCGGTGGCTCCGGTTGGTCGTCGCGCTCGGGCCGGTCGACGCACAGCAGCACTCGGTTGGACATCGTCGTCTCTATTCGCTTAATTGTGCGAGGAGTATACCGACGTCTATCCACGTCCACCCCCGCAGCTGCCCGCATCCGCCAGCCCCTCAACCACCGTCCCCCAACTTCTCGGTTTGCGCTCGAACGTACGGTGTTGTGTCGTTGTGATGTCTCAGGACATTGGCGACACGTGGGGGTTGTTGTCACGTCGGCGTTGGTGTTTGCCGCGCCGTGTTTTTGGGGGGCGTGGGTGGACACGTACTCGGTGGCGGGTTCGGGCCAGGTGTGCTGGGCCAGGACCTCGCCGTCTGGCCCGACTCTTGACACGTGTGGGGTGCTGGTGGGCCCGAGGGGGCAGTGCCCTGGCGCCAGGAGTGTCCACGCGGTGGACATGGGCGGCCCGTCCGGTCAGGGCCACGAGGAGGGCGGCGCTGAGTGTCCACGCGGCGGACATGACCGGCCCACACGCTCGACCCGCCGGGAGGAGTACGGGGTGATCGCGCGCCTGTGGGCTGGGGTGTCGACGGCGGCCTCGGTTGATGTCCGCCGTGTGGACACCGGCGGTGCGCGAGCGGCGGCCCGGGCCCGTACGAGCCCGGTGGGACGACGAGCTGGTGGCAGCGCCAGGGCCTTCAGGCCGGCGACTGCCACGGGCCCAGTGGGCCGGAAGCCGGAGGAGACCGCCCCCTGAGGCCACCCGGACGTGTCACCTACGCAGACACCCCAGGTGTCACCGACGTCCTGACACAGAACTGTCACCGAGCAGCTGGAGGGTGGCAGCGCGCCGCGCGCCCGCCGAGAGGCCACGAGCACGCGCCAGGATGGGCGCGTCTGGTCACAGCGCCCGGAGGACCCGACGACGACCGGCGTCGACCTCGTTGCCCAGGTCCTGCTCTCGTCCCTCGCACGTCGACCTCGCTCCTCACACGTTGATCTCGTTGCGTGAACGAACGAGATGGAAGGCCGACGAACGAGATGGAAGGTAGAGGGACGAGATGGAGGGCTGAGGCTCGTTCCTGGCACGTCGATCTCGTTGCCCAGGTCCTGATCTCGTCCCTCGCACGTCGACCTCGCTCCTCACACGTTGATCTCGTTGCGTGAACGAACGAGATGGAAGACCGACGAACGAGATGGAAGGTAGAGGGACGAGATGGAGGGCTGAGGGACGAGATGGAAGGTGGAGGGACGAGGTGGAAGGGCTCGGCGTGCGCCGTCCAGGCCCCTGCCCTGAAGACCATGACGTCAGGCCATGAGCCGGGGTGCCGTCGGGGAGCTGACGCCCGTGTTCGCAGTGTGGTCACGGGCAGCGCGCGAGCGGCGGCCCGGGCCCGTCCACACCCGCACGGCGACGGGGGCAGGGCACGAGGCGACCGAGCCCCTGGCACCAGGAGAGCCCACGGCGCGCAGGGCGGGCTCATGGCCTGCTCGCGACCGCGCCCTGGCCCCGCGGGTGTCCACGGCGCGGACATGACCAGCCTGGACGCCCGACCCGCCGGGAGGAGTACGGCATGATCGCGCGCCTCCGGGCCAGGGCGTCAACGCCATCCCCGGTCCATACCCACCGCGTCGACACCAACGGCGCGCACGACCGGCGGCCCGGGCCCGTCCACACCCGTGGGACAACGAGCTGGCGGCAGCACCAGGGCCTGAAGGCCGGCAACTGCCACGGCCCCGGTGGGCGGCCGGCCGGCCGGAGAAGACCATCCCCGACACCACCAGAAGTGTCACCCCACAAACACCCGAACTGTCACCGATGCCCTAAGACATCACAACGGCACAACACCGTAGGTTCGAGCACAACCCGAGGAGCTCGGCGGCGGGGGTCAGGGCCGGGTCACCACCGCGCTCGGCTCGCCCGGGCCCACCACGACCTGCACGGAGCAGATCGTCTCGGAGGCGATGAGGCTCAGGTGCGCCCCGGTCCAGGCCTGGCGCTCCGCCGGGACCGTGAGGGTCACAACGCCCGGCTCGCCGATCGTCAGGCCGGAGGCCTTGCGCTCGTCCTGGATGAGGCGGATGAGGTCACGGGCCCAACCCTCGGCCTCAAGCGCCTCGTCCAGTGCCGTGTCGAGCACCACGAAGGCGCCCGAGGGCAGCATCGCGGCGGACAGGGCGTCGTCGTCGACGTCGATGCGGCTGGTGAGGGTGAAGGCCGAGTCCTCGGCCTCGAGAACCACGGGCACGCCGTCGAGCAGCACGGAGTCGAAACGCACGTCCCCGTCCTCGGTGAGGGTCCACTCCCCCTCCTTGACGGCGGCGAAGAGCCGGCTCGTCATCTTGCGGACCTCGGGAGTGAAGGCGCGCGGGTTGAGAGTCAGCTCCTCGTGCACCTCGTAACCGGCGGTCGCGGCGTCCAGGACGCGCACCTCCTTGACGTTGACCTCCTCGCCGATGAGGGCGCGGAAGGGGGCCAGGCCGGCCGGGTCCGCGGTGGCGACCGTCAGGGTGCGCAGCGGCTGGCGCACGCGCAGCCTCTCGGCCTTGCGCAGGCTGAGCGTCGCCGAGACGGCGGCGCGGGCCTCGTCCATCGCGGTCACGAGGCCGGCGTCGGCCACGTGCGCGGGCAGCACCGGCCAGTCGGTCAGGTGCACCGAGCGTCCACCGGTCAGGCCGCGCCAGATCTCCTCGCTCACAAGCGGGGCAAGCGGGGCCATGACCTCGGCGAGCACGCGCAACACGGTGGCCAGGGTGTCGAAGGCCGGGCGGGACACGGCGACGTCGTCGCTGGTGAAGCGCGTGCGCGAGGTGCGCAGGTACCAGTTGGTCAGCACGTCGATGAACTCGCGGATGGTGGCGGTCGCCCCGGTGATGTCGTAGGCGCACATCTGGGCGCCCACCGTCGTCGCCAGGTCCTTGACGCGGGCCAGCACGTAGCGGTCCATGACGGCCAGGCTCCCGCGCGCACCGAACAGGGAGGCGTCGTCGAGGTCGACACCCGAGGTGACGTAGCCCGCACCGCCCTCGGCCCGGCCGGCGTAAAGCGCGAAGAAGTACCAGGTGTTCCACAAGGGCAGGAGGACCTGGCGGACGGTGTCGCGGATCGCCCGGTCGGTGACGGCGAGGTTGCCGCCGCGCACGACGGGCGAGGCGAGCAGGAACCAGCGCATGGCGTCGGCGCCGTCACGGTTGAAGACCATGGTGACGTCCGGGTAGTTGCGCAGGGACTTGCTCATCTTGGCCCCGTCATCGCCCAGGAGGATGCCGTGGGAGATGGCGGAGGTGAAGGCGGGCCGGTCGAACAGGGCGGTGGCCAGCACGTGCAGGGTGTAGAACCAGCCGCGGGTCTGGCCGATGTACTCAACGACGAAGTCGCCGGGGTTGTGGGACTCGAACCAGTCGACGTTCTCGAAGGGGTAGTGCACCTGGGCGAAGGGCATGGAGCCGGACTCGAACCAGCAGTCGAGGACGTCGGGGATGCGGCGCATCATCGACTGGCCCGTGGGGTCGTCCGGGTTGGGGCGCACGAGGGTGTCGATGAAGGGGCGGTGCAGGTCCTCGACCTTGACGCCGAAGTCCGCCTCGAGCTCAGCGAAGGAGCCGTAGACGTCGGTGCGCGGGTACTCGGGGTTGTCGCTGACCCACACGGGGATGGGGGCGCCCCAGAAGCGGTTGCGCGAGATGGACCAGTCGCGGGCGCCGGCGAGCCAGTTGCCGAAGATGCCGTCCTTGACGTGCTCGGGCGCCCAGGTGATCTGCTGGTTGAGCTCAACCATGCGGTCGCGGATGGCGGTGACGCGCACGAACCAGGAGGAGACGGCCTTGTACATCAGCGGCTTGCGGCAGCGCCAGCAGTGCGGGTAGCTGTGCACGTAGGACTGCTGGCGCACGAGGACGGCGCGCACGGCCGCATCACGGCGGGCCAGGGGGCCGGTGGCGTCGCGCAGGTCGACGACGATCTGCTTGTTGGCGTCGAAGATCTGGGTGCCGGCGTAGTCGGGTACCTCGGAAGTGAAGACACCGCCCTCGTCGACGGGGATGACGGTGCCCACACCGTAGGCCTGGCAGATGAGCATGTCGTCCTCACCGAAGGCGGGGGCCAGGTGGACCAGCCCGGTGCCGTCGGTGGTCGTGACGTAGTCGGCGAGCAGAATCGTCCAGGCGCTGGGGCCGGGGGCGGCGCCCTCAGCCCGGTGGGCGTCGTCGTCGTAATAGTCGTAGATCGGGTGGTAGGCGACGCCCTCGAGCTCGGCTCCGGTGTGGGTGGCAATGACCTCGGGGTCCTCGCCGAGTTCACGCGCGTAGGCGGGCACGAGGTCGCTGGCGATGATGACGTCCTCGCCGGCGAGCGGGGAGTCGAGGTCGGCGGCCACGCGCACGACGCTGTATTCGACCGTGGGACCGACGGCGACGGCCGAGTTGGAGGGCAGCGTCCAGGGGGTGGTGGTCCAGATGAGGGCGAGCTCGGGACGGTCGCCTCCGTCGGCGGCCGGGGTCTCGCTCAAGCGCGTGGCCAGGCGCAGGCCGACGGTGACGGTGTTGTCCTGGCGGTCCTGGTAGACGTCGTCGTCCATCTTGAGCTCGTGGTTGCTCAGGGGCGTCTGGTCGTTCCAGCAGTAGGGCAGCACGCGCCAGCCCTGGTAGGCCAGGCCCTTGTCGTACAGGCTCTTGAAGGCCCAGATGACCGACTCCATGTAGTCGGGGTTGAGGGTCTTGTAGTCGTTGTCGAAGTCGACCCAGCGGGCCTGGCGGGTGACGTAGTCCTCCCACTCGCGCGTGTAGCGCAGCACGCTGGTGCGGCAGGCGTCGTTGAAGGCCTGGATGCCCAGGCCCCCGGGCCGGGTGATCTCGCTGACGTCCTCGATGCCGAGCTCGCGCTGGGCCTCGAGCTCGGCGGGCAGCCCGTGGGTGTCCCAGCCGAAGCGTCGCTCGACGCGCCGGCCCAGCTGGGTCTGGAAGCGTCCGACGGCGTCCTTGACGTAGCCGGTCAGCAGGTGCCCGTAGTGGGGCAGACCGTTGGCGAAGGGCGGGCCGTCGTAGAAGACGAACTCGTTGGAGCTGCCGTCGGCGTTGTGGGCAGGACGGTGAGCGATGGACTCGGCGAAGGTGCGGTCCTGCTTCCAGTAGGCCAGCACCTCCTCCTCCAGGGCGGGGAAGGAGGGCGAGGGGGTCACGCCCTCGCCGTCGCGGTGCAGGGGGTAGCCCCGGGGGTGGAAGGAGTCGCCGGCGGGTACGGGCTGGGCCATCGGTGGTGTCTCTTTCGTGAACGTCCGTGTGTCACGAGGACGACGCCGACCGCCCCGCTGGGGCGGTGGTGCCGCGGTACCACCTCGCTTGCCCCGGGTGCCGCTGGCGCGGCGGTCCGGGACCGCTTCGTTGGGGGCTGTGCGGGCCCCTCCCGCCCGGGTCTAGTGGGGCCTGCCCCGGGTGGGGCCGACCTGTTCTTCCGGGAGGCTCGCCGGTGATGCCCGGGTGCGTGAACGCCCGGCCGGGTCAGTGCCTGGATGCCGCCGAGTGTAGCCAGGGCGGTGAGGACGGGCCAGCCTCAGGCGCCGCGGCGGGGAGTCGTTCTCGACACACCCGCCGCGGCGGCGCCCCCGCCTCAGCGACGGGCGACGAGGGTGTTGGTGGCCTGGGCGCGCGGGCGCACGATCATCGAGTCGATGTTGACGTGCGCGGGCCGCTCAAGCGCCCACACGAGGCACTCGGCGATGTCCTCGGCCGTCAGCGGGTCGATGCCTGCGTAGACGGCGTCGGCCTTCGCCTTGTCGCCCCCGAAGCGGTTGAGGGAGAACTCCTCGGTGGCCACGATCCCGGGGGCGATCTCGATGACGCGCACCGGCTCGCCGACGAGCTCCTGGCGCAGAGTGTTGGCGATGATCCGCTCTGCGTGCTTGGCGGCCACGTAGCCGCCTCCGCCGGGGTAGGCGTCGTGGGCGGCCACGGAGGTGAGGAACAGCAGGTCGCCGCCGCGCTCGCGCATGCCGGGCAGGAAGGCCTGGCTCACGCGCAGGGCGGCCAGGACGTTGCGCTCGTACATCGTCAGCCAGTCGGCCGGGTCGCCGACGGCCACCGGGTCGAGGCCAATGGCCCCGCCGGCGTTGTTGACGACGGCGTCAACGGGCCCGTCGGCCAGGACGGTGGCGGCCAGGCGCTCGACGTCCTGCGCGACCTGAAGATCGGCGGCAACCCACTGGCAGCCCGTCTCGTCAGCCAGGGCCGTCAGACGCTCGGTCCGCCGGGCTGTGGCGACCACATCCCACCCGTGGGCGCGCAGAAGACGGACGGTGGCGGCGCCGATCCCGGTGGAGGCTCCGGTGACGACGGCACGACGAGAGACATGGGCAGTGGCACGTGAACTCATAGTCGTATTATCTTATCCCCCGATGAGCAACGACGCCGTCTCCCCCTGTTCGCACGAGCCCGCTTGGGTGCGCCACGCCATCGCCTGGCACGTGTTCCCACTGGGGGCGGTGGGGGCAGAGCCCCTGCGTCCCGACGGCGACCCCGGCAACCCGTCGTCACCTGCCGGGATGGTGGCCGCTGAGCACCGTCTGCTCAGGCTCGTGCCGTGGCTGGACCACCTGGTCAGCCTGGGGGCGAACGTGCTCCAGTTGGGGCCGGTGCTGGACTCGATGTCCCACGGCTACGACACGGTGGACTACCTGCGTGTGGACCCGCGGCTGGGCACGGAGGAGGACCTGGTCACGCTCATCGACGAGGCGCACGCCCGCGGCGTCAAGGTCATGCTCGACGGCGTCTTCAACCATACGGGCATCGCCCACCCCGCCTTCGCCCGGCTGGCCCAGGAGGGGCCGGGCTGCGCCAGCGCCGGGATGTACCGGCTGAGCTGGCCGGGCGGTGAGGAGGCGTGGGCGCCGGGCACTGCCCCCGAGTACGAGCGCTTCGAGGGCCAGGATTGGCTGCCGGCCCTCAACCACGCCTCGCCCGAGGTGGCGGACCTCGTGGCCGGGGTGATGGAGCACTGGTGCGAGCGCGGGGTGGACGGCTGGCGCCTTGACGCCGCCTACGCGGTGGACCCGGTGTTCTGGCGCTCGGTGCTGCCCAGGGTGCGGGCCCGCTTCCCGCAGGTGTACGTCTACGGGGAGGTCATCCACGGCGACTATGCGGGCGTGGTGGCGGCCTCTGGGATGGACGCGGTGACGCAGTACGAGCTGCGTCAGGCGGTGTGGCACTCGCTGGCGGACGCCAACTTCTTCGAGCTGGACTGGACGCTCAGGCGGCACGCCGAGATGCTGAAGCATGTCGTGGCGTGGACCTTCGTCGGCAACCATGACACCACTCGTATTGCCTCCGTGCTGGGCGACCGGCGTCTGCTGGGCCATGCCCTGGCGCTGCTGTTCCTGCTGCCGGGCACGCCGGCGGTGTACTACGGCGATGAGGTCGGCCTGGAGGCGGTCAAGGAGGATCGTCTGGGCGGTGACGACGCGATCCGTCCGCCCCTGCCTGCGGTGCCGTGGGGTAAGGACGCTCCTGGCGCGCCCGTGCGCCACCTGCACGCCGAGCTCATTGCCCTGCGTCGGCGCCTGCCGTGGCTGCACGACGCGGTGTTCGAGCGCCTGCACCTGGACAACCGCCTGCTGTCGGTGGCGCTGCGGCCGCGGGAGGGAGCCGGCGCGGCCGAGGGCGCTGCGGCTGAGAGCGTTGTGCTGGCACTGTCGTTGGAGGAGCACGAGGCGTGGCTGCCCACGGGCGGGCGCCATGAGCGGCTGTCGAGCGCGCATGACGCGCCCCTGCCGCGCCCCGAGCGCGACGGCGTCGTCCTGCCGCCGCTGGGCTGGGCCGTCCTAGCCTGATCCACCGGGCCGAGGGCCCACCGGCAGGCCCTGGGGTCCCCGCCCGGCCACGACGCGGGCAGCCGACCGGTTCGCCAGGCACAGCACCCGGTCGGGCGGCAGGTGCCGGGCCGTGCCCACGAGGACACCCGCGGTGTGGGCGTCCCCCGCGCCGTCGGTGTCGACGACCTCCACCGCCACAGCCGGCTCCATGAGCACCCGGCCGCCGTCGGCCGGAAGCCAGGTGGCGCCGTCGGCCCCTTGACGCAGGACGATGTCGGTACGGGTCTCGGCGGCCAGGGCCGCGAGCGCCTCCGGGCGGCAGCGGGCGCCGAGGAGTGCGTCGGCCTCCTCCTCGTTGAGGGCCAGGATGTCGGCGCGGGCGAGGACCCGCTCGCGCAGGCGGGCGTCGGCGGCCAGGTCGCTCACGCGTCCCCCGGGGTCGATGACGACGGTTGCTTCCAGCCCCTCGAGCCAGGTCAGGAGGTGGTGTTCGACGGCGAGGAGCTGGAAGCCGGAGGCGTAGACGACGGGGCGCTGCCCGCCCCTGGCGGCGAGTGCCTTCGGCAGGGCCGTGCCGAGGGCGGCGAGCCTGGGGGCGGACCAGTCCATCTCGCAGCCGGGGGTGGTGATGAAGGTGCGTTCGCCGTCGGGGGTGAGCAGGGTCAGGCAGGTGCCGTTGTCCTGCGGGTGAAGGGGCAGGAGTGTGGGGGCGCCGTCGGGCAGGGTGAGCCCGAGCGCGTCGAGCTCCTGGGTCACGCGCGCGCCCCTGGGCCCGGTTCCGACGGCGAGGGCGCTCAGCGGGCTGCATCCCAGGGCGGCCGTGGCGCGCAGGACGTTGAGGCCGGTGCCGCCGTTGCCCTGGGCGACGGGCTGGGCCCAGGTGTGGCCGCCCCGGGCGGGCAGGTCGGGGACCGTGACGAGGACGTCCTCCATGGCGGAGCCGACGACGAGGACGGGGCGCTCGGGGCGGACCCCGGGCTCGGTGCTGCTCACGCGGGGAGGATAGCGGCCGGTAGCCTGGCGGCCATGACCTCTCAGGCAGCCCATGCGACGCAGCAGGCCCAGTCAGTGCGGCAGGACCGCCCCTGTCCGGCAGTGCCACCCGGCACGACCATCGGATTCATCGGCGCGGGCAACATGGCGGGCGCGATCGTGCGCGGGGCGGTGGCCGCGGGCCTGACCCAGGGCCAGGGCGCCGCCCGCCTGCTGGTGACGAGCCCGCACGGCTCGGCCGCCGCCCTGGCGGGGGAGCTGGCCGGGCAGGGGGTCGAGCATGTGGCGCAGGCCCAGGACCTCGTGCACGCCAGCGACGTCGTGGTCCTGGGGGTCAAGCCGACCATCGTGCCGGTGGTGTTCGAGCAGCTGCGTGAGGAGCTGGCCGAGCGCCGTGCGCTGGTCGTGTCCCTGGCGGCGGGCCTGACCCTTGCCCGTCTGGAGGAGATGCTGCCCGAGGGTGCGCGCGTGGTGCGGGCGATGCCGAACGTGGCGGCGGCCGTGGGGGCGTCGATGACGGCGCTGGCGGCGAGTTCGCGGGCGAGCGAGGAGGACCTGGCCCTCGTCGAGGGGCTCATGGCTGCGGTGGGACGCACCGCCCGGATCGCGGAGAAGGACTTCTCGGCCTTCGTGGGGCTGGCGGGCTCCTCTCCCGCCTTCGTCTTCACCTTCATTGAGGCCCTGGCCCGGGCGGGGGTCCTGGCGGGCATCCCCAAGGCGCAGGCGGTGGACATCGTGACCCAGGCGGTGCTCGGCTCGGCACTGACCGTGCAGGCGGACGCAGGGGCCGAGGACGGCCGCACGCCGACGGACCTGGTGGACGCCGTGTGCTCGCCGGGCGGCACGACGGTCGCCGGGCTGGTGGCCATGGAGCGGGCCGGGTTCTCCAACGCAGTCATCGAGGGTGTCAGGGCGACGGTGGCGCGCGACCACGAGCTCGGGGCCTGATTCAGGCCTGACTCGTGGCTGGGCCCAGGCCCGGCTCTCGGGCCTGACTCGGGCCTCACCCGGGGGCAGTGATCTCCCTCACCTACCCCCGTTGCATTACGAAGGAATATTGCTAAACTCTCTTGCACCTCAACTTCGTGACCTGCGCCACCCAGCGCGACCACGAGAAAGGCTCAAGGATGAGCAAGCAGCGCAGCGGTCCCCTCCGCAGTCGCCGTCCTAAGGACAGGTCGGACAAGGCCGACGCCGTCCTCGCCGCACTGCGCGCGAGCGCGCCCGTCACCGTCAGCGCACTGGCCGGCGCCACCGGCTACTCCCGCCCCACAGTCACCGAGATCCTCTCCGAGTTCGCCGCCGCCGGCGTCACCTCCGAGTCCGAGCCCGAGGACCAGGGCGTCGGACGCCCCGCCAGCACCTGGGACCTGCGCCAGGACGCCGGCTTCGTCGTCGGCCTCGACCTCCTGCCACCCTCCGGCCTCATCGTCGCCGCCGACATGCGCTGCCACATCCTGGCCGCACACCTCGTCCCCCTGCCCAACGCCGCCGCCGACGAGCGCCTGACAGCCGTCATCACCGCCGTGCGCCACCTGATCGCCATGTTGGGCGACCACGGGCCGCTGCGTGCCGTCGGCGTCTCCACCACCGGCCGAGTCAGCGAGGACGGCACCATCCTGCGGGCCGACCTCTCCCCCGCCTGGAGCGGATTCCCCCTCGCCCAGCGCCTGCGCGAGGAACTGGGCGTGCCCACGGTCGTGGACAACGACATCAACGCCGCCGCTCTCGGCGAGTTCCACTCCCGCCGTCAGGATGGGCGCATCCGCCCCCACGGGGACCTGCTCTTCGTCCAGCTGCGCGGCCTGCACACCGGCCTCGTCCTGGGTGGCGCCATCCACCGCGGGCATGAGTTCAACGCCGGCGAGATCGCCGACTTCCTCGACCTGCGCCTGGATGAGCACACGCGCGTGAACGATGCCTGGATCTCACGCGTAGCCCTGACCATCGCCAGCGTCGGCGCCGTCGTCGACCCCGACGCCATCGTCCTGTCCACACCTCCTGAGTCCTCCCGGACTGCCGTCTGTCAGGTCCTGCAGGCGCTCAGTTCCCTCAAAACCCCCTCCTCGCCCTCCTTCGCCGCGGAGGTCAGCGAGCTCGGCTGGGCGGCCAGCGTCGTCGGAGCCCTCCACCGCGCCCTCGCCACCGCCGACCAGGCCCTGACCGGCTCCACCCGCCCCCGTCCCGTGACCCTTACGGGCACCTCAGTCATTCAGTCCAGGCTCGAGAAAGGACAGCACTCCACCATGTCCACCAACCACCAGGTCACCACCCGGACACTGCGCGTCGGTGTCGTGGGAGTTGGAGCCCGGTCCAGCTTCACCCTGGCCGCGGAGCTGCCGCAGAACAACGGCCGCATCGTCGCCGTCTGTGACCCCCACCCCCTCGTCGCCGAGCGCGTGCGCTCACGCCTGGGGCGCGAGAGCGAGGATGTCGTCATCACCTCCACCATCGAGGAGCTCATCGCCACCGGCATCGACGTCGCCTTCGTCACCACCCCGGACGACACCCACGCCGACATCACCTGCGCGCTGCTGGAGGCGGGCGTGCCCGTCTACCTTGAGAAGCCCCTGGCCACCGACCTCGACGCCGCCACTGGCATCTTGGAGACCGCCTATCGCACGGGCACGCGCCTGTACGTCGGGCACAACATGCGCCACATGAACGTCGTGCGCACCATGCGTGACCTCATCCGCGCCGGGCGGATCGGCGAGGTCAAGGCCATCTGGTGCCGCCACTTCGTCGGTCATGGCGGCGACTACTACTTCAAGGACTGGCACGCCGACCGCCACCACTCCAACACCCTGCTGCTGCAGAAGGCCGCCCACGATATCGACGTCATGCACTGGCTCGCGGACGCCCACACCACCGAGGTTGTCGCCATGGGCGGGCTCACCGTCTACGACAAGGTCACCGACCGCAGGGACAACTCCGACCGGCTCATGGGTGACTGGTTCGACGAGAACAACTGGCCCCCGCTGGAGCAGACCGACCTCAACCCCGTCATCGACGTCGAGGACCTGTCCATGGTCCTCATGCGCATGAGCTCGGGGGTCCACGCCTCCTACCAGCAGTGCCACTACACACCCGACTACTGGCGCAACTACACCGTCATCGGCACCGAGGGCCGCATCGAGAACTTCGGCGACGGCGAGGGCGGCGTCATCCGCCTGTGGAACCGTCGCTCCGACTACCGGGCCGAGGGCGACGAGACCTTCCCGATCCTGGGCGACGCCGGCGGTCACGGCGACGCCGACGTGCTCACCATCACCGAGTTCGTCAGCTTCGTGCGCCACGGGATCGTCACCGACACCTCCCCGCTGGGCGCCTGGTACGCGGTGGCTGCCGGTATCCAGGCCGCCGAGTCCCTGCGCGACGGCTCCACCCCCCGTTCCGTCCCCGAGCTCGACCCCGAGCTCGTCACCTACTTCACCCACAACCAGAACCGGGTGTGAGCCAAAGGCGGCTCGCACCTCTTCCCACCCAAGGAGAAACACCATGTCCCTCAACCGGAGACACTTCCTCACCGGCACGGCGATGATCGCCGTCGCCGCCACCCTGGCCGCGTGTGGCGGCGGCTCCTCATCTGGCTCCGGATCCGGAACCGGAACCGACGAGATGATCACCGCGGACACCGAAGCCGAACTCACCCTCGCCTACTGGGACAAGAACCAGACCCCCACGGTGGAGGCCAATATCGCCTCCTTCAAGGAGAAGTACCCGAACATCACGGTGACGACCAACCTCACCGTGTACAACGACTACTGGACCAAGCTGCGCACCCAGGCCGAGGGTAACACCATGCCCGACGTCCTGTGGATGAACGGCCCCAACATCCAGCTCTACGCCTCCAACGGCATGCTCGCCCCCGTCGACGGCGAGGTCCCCTGGGACAGCTACCCGGCCTCGCTGGTGGACCTCTACACCTACGACGGCACCCACTACGGCATCCCGAAGGACTACGACACCATCGGCGTGTTCTACAACAAGAAGATCTTCGAGGCCGCCGGCGTCGAGCTGCCGACGGCCGGCTGGACGTGGGAGGACTTCCACGCCAAGGCCAAGGCCATCAGCGACTGGGGCAAGGACCAGGGCATCTGGGGCTGCGCCACCACCGTTAACGGCGACGGCCAGGGCACCTACTACAACACGATGCTCCAGGCCGGCGGCTTCATCATCAAGGACGGCAAGTCCGGCTTCGACGACCCCAAGTCCATCGAGGGCCTCACGTGCTGGGCCGAGTGGATCGCCGACGGCTCCGTCGCCCCGCCCACCGTCGTCACCGACACCAAGCCGCTCGACATGTTCAACAACGGCAAGTCCGCCATGTTCTGGGCCGGCGACTGGACCTGCCCGGAGATCGTCGAGTCCTTCTCCGGCGAGGTCACCGACGTCGACGTCATCGACATGCCGTCCAAGGCAAAGCAGGCCACCGTCATCCACGGCCTGGCCTGGACCACCTCCTCCCAGTCGAAGAACCCGGCGGCCGCCAAGGCCCTGGCCATCCACATGGCCTCCCAGGCCTCCCAGGAGGTCGAGGGCAAGAACGGCACCGCCATCCCCGCCTTCACGGGCACGCAACAGCCGTGGATCGACGCCTACCCGGACTGGAGCTGCCAGATCTTCGTCGATGCCGCGGAGAAGTACTCGGTTGCCTACCCCGTGTCGAAGAACACGAGCGTCTGGGCCGACAAGGAGGCGGACTACCTCAACCCCGCCTTCGCCGGTGAGACCGACGTGACGACGGCAGCCACCGAACTCGCGGCCTTCATGAACGAGGCCCTGGCTGAGGAGGCGTGATGGCAGCCACCTCCATCACGGCCGCCTCGGCCGGTGGGGGTGGCCGAGCCCACCGGGAGGGGCCGGGACGCGGCCCCTCCCGGGTCGGGGCGTGGCCGGTGCTGTTCATCGGCCCGCTCATGCTCGGCGTGGCGGTCTTCTACTACTGGCCGATCATCACCAACCTCATCGTCTCGACTCAGCGCTCCAACGCCTTCGGCGGCAACCCGACCTTCGTCGGCGCCGAGAACTACACCGACCTGCTGACCTCCGCTGACCTGCCCTCAGCAATCCGCAACACGCTCATCTACACGGTGCTCGTGCTGCTGGGTATCCCGTTGTCGCTGGCCATCGCCGCGATGATCGAGCTGCCGGGTCTGCGTCTCAAGGGCCTGTACCGCTCGATGTACTTCATGCCCTACCTGGCCATGCCCATGGCCGTGGCCCAGGTGTGGAAGATCGTGTTCAACGGCGACTTCGGCCTGCTCAACCAGCTGCTCAAGAGCTTCGGCATCGACAGCCCGCCCTACTGGCTCGTCACGCCCGGCTGGGCGCTACTAGCCGTCGCCGTGTTCGGGGTGTGGGCCTCCATCGGCTTCAATGTCATCATCCTGTCCTCCGGGCTCAAGGCGATTCCGCGCGAGCTCTACGAGGCCGCTTCCATTGACGGGGCCTCAGGATGGCGCCAGTTCCTGTCGATCACGGTGCCGCTGCTGAGCCCGCAGATCTTCTTCCTCACCATCATGACGACGATCGGCGGCTTCCAGCTCTTCGACGCCCTGTACGCGATGATCGGCCGCGGCAACCCCGCGGAGCCGCACACGCGTTCCCTGGTGGCCCTGTTCTACCGGCAGGCCTTCCAGAACTCGGCGCAGGGCCAGGGCGCGGCCGTCGCCGTCGTCATCCTCCTGTTCGTTGCCGTCGTGACCCTCGTCCAGTTCGTCGGCCAGAAGAAGTGGGTCCACTATGTCTGAGCGCAGCAGGACTTCCCGCATCTCCCTGAGTCGTGTGCTGCGCACCCAGCGGCGCTACTGGCTCGTGCACCTCGTGCTGTTTGCCGGCGGGCTCGTCATGGTCTTCCCCTTCGTGTACCAGCTCCTCATGAGCGTGGCCACGGACGCCCAGGTGCGCAGTGTGCCCCCGACCCTCATCCCGGACACGCTGCACTGGGAGAACTACACAGAGGTCTTCACCAAGCTGCCGTTCCTCCGGCAGTTCGGCACCTCCGTGCTCATCACGGTGGCGCGCACGGCCGGGCAGCTGGTACTGGCCTCGATGGCCGGCTACGCCTTCGCCCGGATGCCCTTCCGCGGACGCGGGCCCATCTTCGGGGCGCTGCTGCTCATCCTCATGGTGCCCGGCCAGTCCTACCTCATTGGCCAGTACCGGATCGTGCGTGACATGGGTCTGCTGGAGACGCCGTGGGGAATCATCGCCCCCGGTCTGTTCTCCGCCTTCGCCACCTTCCTCATGCGTCAGGCCTTCATGGGCCTGCCCAACGAGATGGAGGAGGCGGCGCGTCTGGACGGCGCCAACCAGTGGCAGATCTTCTGGAGGATCATGCTGCCGCTTGTGCGCCCCAGCCTCTTCGCCGTCACGATCACCACGGTCCTGTGGTCCTGGAACGACCTGCTGTGGCCGCTCATCGTGACCAGCCGCGAGGAGAACATGCCGCTGAGCGTGGGCATCGCGACCCTGGCGGGCGAGCACTCGACCGACTACACCCTCATGATGGCGGCCTCGACGATGGCGATGGCGCCGATCTTCCTGCTGTTCTTCACCATGCAGAAGCGCGTCATCGAGGGCCTGGCCTCCTCCGGGGTCAAGGGCTGAGAAGCGGCGAGGAGAGACATGAAGGCAATGCCGACACCAATCCGACTCGCCGCCATTGGGGCTGGAATGCGCTTCAGCATTCTCCATGACGTCCTTGCCTCACTGCCGCAACACTTCACGCTCACTGTTGTTGCAGACTCGGACCCGTCTCTCCTCGCCGCTGCCACAGCCTCCAGCCCGCACCTCCAGACATTTACCGACTACACCGAGGCCGTGACGTCACCTGACGTCGACGCCGTTCTTGTGCTCACTCCTGACTGGACCCACGCCACCATTGCCATGGCGGCACTCGGTGCGGGAAAACACGTCTTCATTGAGAAGCCGATCGCGACGACCGTCGCTGACGCGGACCGCCTCATCACATACGCGTCACAATGCGGTAGGACCCTGTACGTTGGGCACAACATGCGGTTCATGCCGATCGTTGAGACCATCAAGACCGCCATCGATGACGGCCTCATTGGCCACCCTCAGGCATTCATGATCCGTCATTTCATCGGACGGGGAGGAGATTACTTCTTCAAGGACTGGCACTGTGAGTCCAGCAGGACTGGGGGCCTGCTCATCCACAAGGCCTCACACGACCTCGACGCCATGGCCTACATTCTCGGCACGACATACACGTCGGTCCAGGCCATCGGAGCAAATCGCGTCTACCAGTACGGCCACCTGCGTCAGCCCTCCGCATCAACGCCTGAGGTCAAGAATGACATCAGGAACTGGCCACCGCATAGCCAGACGAACCTCAACCCGGCAATGGACGTGGAGGACGTGTCATTCATCAACCTTGTGTGCGCCAACGGCATCATCGGATCATACAGCCAGTGCCACTTCACACCGGACTACTGGAGAAACTACTGCATCATCGGAGATGAAGGACGTCTGGAGAACTTCGGCGACACGAGCAACGGAGGCTCCGTCCGCATCTGGAACAAGAGAAGGCCCGGATACGACGCACAAGCCGATATTGAGATTCCCATCGGAATGGACCACGGAACGACGTCGGGGCACGACGGCTCAGACGAGCGAATCCTCGACGACTTCTATCAGACCATTCACGGCGGAACACCCCGCACCTCATCATCCGACGCACGTCAGGTGGTCGCTGTCGGGGAAGCCGCACGTCTCGACATCCTCGGCAACCGAAACCTGTCCGCCCTTGCTGACCGCCAAACGAGAATGTCATGACCTCGTTCGTCTTCCCCGGGATCGAGGTCAGTGTCATGGCGGGGGGCGTGTCGGCGATTTTCGACCTCTATCCGGGCGCCGACCTTCCGGTCATTGGCCCCGGAGGCCTGCACAGAGTCATCCCACCACCTGAGGCACCATGAACACGACGCTTGCACAGGATACTTCTCATGGCGCTCGCCGCCCGCGCCGGCTGCCCGGCGCCGCGACTGCGCGGCTGTGCCTTCTGGCAACCACGCTCGTCGTCCTCCAGTCGCTCACGTGGCTGGCTGTACGCGTAGCCCTGGACGGCACGAGCACGGCCATCGTATCCGCCGGCCGGGTGGGCTTCACGGTGGTGGCACTGGGGCTGTTGACCGTCAACCACCGCCGGACCGAGTCCCATGCCCACGACAGCCAGCAGCACACGGGCGCCCGTCCGCTGCGCCACTGGCAGGCAGCAGCGCTGTCGATCGCCGGGGTGAGCGGTTACACCGCCCTGTCCACCGTGGCTGTGCAGGTCAGCGGCACGCTCCTGCCCGCCCTCATCGTGTCCACCGGTCCCCTGTGGGTGCTCGTGCTGGTCAGCCTGCGCCGACGCAGCGCCCCGGGCCGGGCCAAGGCCCTGGGCACGCTCGTCGCCGTGGTCGGTGGCGCGTTCTTCCTGCTCGCCGGGTCCCAGGGGGTGCACGAGGTCGGCGCCAGCAGTGTCCTCGGCACCCTGCTGGCCGTGGGGGCGGTGCTCCTCATGAGCGTCTACACCGTGGCATTCGCCGCCCTCACCCGCGGCTATCAGGGGCCCATGGCCCCGGTCATCACCCCGATCTACGCCTGGGGCCTAGCTCCCCTAGCCGTGTGGGCGTTCACCGACCTGCTGCGCGGTGCCCGGCTCACGCCGACGACGCTCGCCGTGCTCGCCGCGCTCGGTCTGCTCGTCTACCTTCCCGTCTACCTCATCCAGCACCGCCTGTTGGCGGAGATAGGCGCCCACCCGGTGAGTCTGCTGGGCCTGGCAGTCAGTCCACTGGTCGCTGTCGAGACCGCAGGCCTGGGGCTGGGGTTATGGCCATCGTCGCTGCAGTGGCTCGCCATCGCCATCACCCTGGCGGGCACGGCCATCGTCATCGGCCCGCGCCGCCGCCCGAAGGAGTCCCCGTCCGAATCCCCGAAGGACGCCACCGCATGACCCGCCTGCGCACCGCCGTCATCGGTGCCGGACAGCGCTTCACTGAGGTTGTGTCCGCAGCCGCCGATGCCGGGCGCCTCGAGATCGTCGCCGTCGTCGACCCCGCCTCCACAGCAACCCACCAATCTGGCACTTCCGGTTTAAGGGTGTAGTAGTTGTTGTCTGAAGCCGCCAGCGTGGATGAGGCTGCGGATGGTGTAGTTGGTCAGGTTGCGGAAGCCCAGGGCGGTGCCGCGTAGGTGCTCCAGGCGGCCGTTGACAGCCTCGGTGGGACCGTTGGAGGTGCCGGGGTGCTCGAAGTAGGCCAGGATGTCGTTACCGCGTTCGGTCAGGGTCTTGCCCAGGGACTTCAGCTCTTCGAGTGAGGTGAGTGTTATTTCTCGGACACCGGATCATTTTCATCACCGCACGATAGAATGAATAAAATGAGCAGATGTCGAGAACCAGGTACTCCGAGGAGCTCGACGGGGCAGGTCGCCCGAGAGGTGGCCCGTGAAGGAGCGGACGATCGCCTCGGTGGCGGCGTCCTATGGCCTGGTTGCCTAGACAGTTGGGAACTGGTACGTCAAAGTTCCACACCACCGACGAGGACCGGAAGGCGGCGGCGGAGTCGGAGGAGCTCGCCAGGCTGAGAGCCGAGAACCGCGAGCTGCGTCAGGAGAACGAGTTCCTCAAAAGCAGCCGCCTTCTTCGCGAAGGAGCCCCGGTGAGCCAGCGCTACGAGCCCCACCAACCGCGAGGAAGGCAGGTACCCCATCTCGTCCATGTGCCGCTGGGCCGGGGTCTCGAAGTCGGGCTACTACGCCTGGCGCGACAGGCCCGACTCTTCCACCATGCTCAGGAGAAAGGAGCTCGCGGTCATGGTCAAGGACGTCTTCGAGTCCTCTCACGGCACCTACGGCTACCGTCGTATGGCCGCCGCCCTGGCCCGCCAGAAGGTGGCCGTCGACCCCTCGACGGTCAGGTCCGTGATGCATGAGCTGGGCCTGGTTGCCGCCCAACCACAGGCAAAGGTCCGCACCACCGCGCCTGCACAGGACCTTGACGAGCGCCCGGACCTGGTGCGCCGGGACCCCGCCGCCCCGGACCCGGGTCTCAAGTGGGTCGGGGACATCACCTGTACCCGTACCCGGGCGGGCCTCGTGACGCGCTGAACGTGGCAGCCTGCCCCAGGGAGCCTGTACCCGTACCCGGGCGGGCCTCGTGCTTCCTGGCGACCGTGCTGCACCAAGAAGGTCGTCGGGTACGCAATAGCCGATCACATGCGCACCTCTGTGGTGTGCGACGCGATCGACGTGGCGGCGCGGAACTGCTCGCCTAATGCAGGACAGACGATATTCCACTCCGACAGGGGAAGCCAGTACGCCTCCCAGAAGTTCCTCATCACCTCAAGGCGTACGGGATACGTCCTTCTGTGGGGCGCACGGGGGTGTGCTGGGACAATACGTGGGCCCAGTCGTTCAACGCCACGCCGAAGAACGAGCGAGTGTATCAGATGATCTATCCCGCACGAGACAAGGCGATCAATGATATTGCGTCGTGGATCGAGCTGACATACAATCACACACGTCTTCGCTCGGCCCTGGGGTACCGCACCCCTAACGAGGTCAAGCAAGAGCATCTGAGCTACACCAAGGCAGTCTGAAGCACAAAACAAGCAGTGCCCGAAAAACACCCAACAGTCCACATTATCAGGAGACAGTACTGAAGGCTTCCAGTCAAGAACTGATAGGTAGGCTCTCAAAAAATCTCTAGTTGCCTCCAAATTCCTGGTAAGATCCACTTTCGAACAACTAAATAAATAATTCAGAAACAACGTATGCCAAGTCATAAACAGGGCGGCAAATTCCGAAGTGTTCGAAATCTATCATTATCACCCGGTCTGGACCTACAAGGATATTACGAGTGTTCAAATCACCATGAACGGTTGTTCCAGTGCTATCGTTTAGCAATTCCTTCTTAAGCGAGCCTGCAAGCGAGTCGCTCTTGAAAGCACGAGACCCCATATATTGCAAATTGATTTTATATGGGAGTATTGGATTACGTAAAGTAGCATTTGAAATGTGCTGACAATCAAACTCATGGAGACGGGCAACAAATTCGCCAGGACTACGCCAATCGAACGCCGCCGTATCCTCGCTACGCAATAAATCTTGCAGCATCTGAGCGTCCTTGAAAAATTCATATACGAAAAAGGACTTACCTACTTCGAAAATACGGGGCACACAAACAGGCTCGACGCATATCCTCGCCGCGTGTCTCTGGCCTACGACAGAGAAAAAGTCAACTCCTCACGCGACACATCCAATGCTGGATAGTTGTATTGATCACAGCCGAGAGAAGAGAAGGTCTTTCGAATCGCAGTCCGTTCATCGGCATTAACTAATTCTAATTGGTGACCCCATACGCCTTTCGGTAACGTCGTCGGGCGCACTATAGAGCCACTTTCTTGCTCAACTCTGAGTGGAGGTCCTGGAAGGTTGGTGCGGCGGCATCCTTCTCGGAAATCTGAGTACGGTTGAGAGGGTCGACGGGAATCGGCCACGGAATCCCCAAGGATTCGTCCAGGGGTGTCAACGCTCTCCCGGGCATTCCTGGTTTCCACTCGTCATCAAACATGTATAGATACTCTGCACCCTCTTGACTCACAACTTGGAACCCGTTGCAGACGCCGCGTGGGACGAAAACCTGCACTCCAGGGACTATCGATCGATAGAAAACATTGCCAAAGGTAGGGCTTTGCTCTCGAACGTCCACGTATACGCCGAACACCTCGCCTTGCGCAACCGTAATGAGTTTGCACATGTTCTCGGCGTGGAGGCCTCGAACAGCCCCATAGACAGTTCGAGTCAAATTAACCTGAGCCCACGACGATACGCCGATACCGATATCGCGGTAAGCCGAGGCTCGGTATAGTTCACGTATTTCACCTCGTCCCTCGTGGACACGTTTGACGTGCAACACGGCTAACCCGTCGATGGGTGTCGGGGTGACTTGCAGGGGATTCACTGTAGGCTCCACGAGTGCGTTATGATACAGGATGGGCAATTTGCCCAGCCCCGATCTTTCATCGTCTGGTTGAGTGGGGCTGGGGTTGCGTCGTTGCCGGTGTGGTGGGGCTGATTGTGCCGGTTGGGGGTGACGGTCTGCCGCGTCTCGGGTCGCGGTTGTCGGGCCCTTCCGGGGGCCGGGAGGTCTTTCTCAGGTGAGGGACGGGAGGGGTGGGGGCTGGGCGGCTATGGGGCGGGAAGTGCCTGGAGGTGCCTGAGCCCGGCGAGGAGGCGGTCGGTCCAGGGGTGGTCGGCCTTGTAGCGCAAGATGGTGCGGCGGGCGTGGCGGGCGATGACGGCGGGGACGCATTGGATCGTCCCGGGTGTGGTGTGGTGGGTCTGGTTCCAGGTCAAGGATGATGACCGTGCCTGTACCAAGGGAAGGCAGTTCCCGCAGGAGCACGGGGGTGCGTGCTGTCCGGTTGTGCCTGGACGCCCTGGAGGACCCTGAGCGGGCCAGGGGCGGTTTCAACAGGATCGGTGACCAGCACTGGTGTCAACCGTCTGTGACCTTGCGCGGCTGGGTCCGTCGGGCCCGGGCCTGGCGCCGGAGGCCGGCCCGGGACGGGCGAGCGCGTTCGCCGACCCGGTGGCCGTCAGCCGCGGGCTGAGACGGGCCAACGCGATCTTGAGGACCGCGTCGGCTTGGAGCCTGTCAAGTTCTCTGTGTAAACGGGGTTGTTCAGAGGTAGGGGGCGACTCGTTCGGGGTAGGCGGCGGTGAGCTGGGACAGGGCCTGCTTCCAGTCGGTGGTGACCTGGCCCTGTACGAGTCTGCCCTTGGCCCTGCGCTTGTCGGCGCGTAGCCCGGCCTCCTTGTCGCGCTCGCGCGCCCGCTTGTCCTCGATGTCGCAGATCGCCAGCCACAGCAGCTTGACCACGGCGGCGTCACTGGGGAAACTGCCGCGGTTCTTGGATACCTTGCGCAGCTGGTAGTTGAGTGACTCGATACTGTTGGTGGTGTAGATGACTCGTCGCAGCATCGGCCCGAAGGCCAGGAACGGGGTGAACCGGTCCCAGGCCCGCTCCCAGGTCGCCTCGACGGCCTCGGGCAGTCCTACCAGGCCGTCGCAGCACACGATCAGCACGTCCGCCACTCCCCGGTTGGCCAACTCGGCGCACACGTGCGCCCAGAAGGAGGAGCCTTCCTCGACCTGCACCCAGATGCCCAGGGCTCGTGCAAGACCGCCCTCCATGTCCACGCCCACGGCGATGTGGGCCGAGCGGGAGGTGACCCTGTGGTCGGCGCGGACCTTGACGCGGATCGCGCCCGTGGTAGATGACAGGGTAGAACTCCTCCAGCGGGCGGCGCTGCCACCCACTGGACCGCCTCGCACACCGCGTCGGTGACCTTGGAGATCGTCCCGCTCGACAGCTCCACGCCCAGGGTGGAGACCAGGTGGTGCTGGATGTCGCGCACCGTCATCCCGCCTGCGCACCTGGCTGATGATCATCGCGTCCAGCCCGTCCATGCGCCGCTGGCCCGTACGCACCAGCCGCGGCGTGAAGCTGCCGGCCCGGTCACGAGGGACCTCGATCACCGCATCGAGCCGACCTCGGAGCTGATCGTCTTGGCCGTGGTGCCGTTACGGGCGTTACCACGAGCCTGGCCGGCGTGCTCGCCCTTCTCATAGCCCAGGTGGTCGGTCAACTCGGCCTGCAGGCCCCGCTCCAAGGCCTCCTTGAGCAGCGCCGGCAGCAGCCCGTCAGAGCCTGTCAGGGCCACCTGGCCAGAGTCTATCCGCTCAAGCAGGCCGTCCAGCTCACCCGAGGCACGCAGCTCCTCGACCACATCGCGCCCACCAGCGGGACCAGTCTTGTCATCAGTCACAGTCATCAGTGTCAGTCCTTCCAGAAGGGCTTACACGGAACATTGAACACACCCTCGGCTTGTCCACCGCGGCGGGTGCCCGTACCGCCCGTGGCGCTGATCTGCCAGGTGCGTCGAGGCCCACAACCAGGAGCACCAGGGCCGGCCGTCTCTGCCGGGACGCGGACCGGGCCCTGGGCCTTGATGACCGCCGCCGTCCACCTGACCTGCGCAGCGCGCAGCCGTGGGCCAAGCCAGGTCACTCAAGCGACGCGGCCCCGGGGTCGACAGGGGTCACCTCCCTGGGGCAGAAGCCGTACCAGCCAGGTCTGTCGGCTCACCGCAAGGACCTGGCAGCCCTGTGAACGCCCGGTCCCCGGGCAGCCACGGGCGGCCCGGTGCCATGGCCGGTGCAGCGCACGCCGTGCTCTCGCTCTGACGGGTACCGGGCCGGGGCGCCCTGTTCCGCACCACCAGGCCCGCGGTGTGCTCACGAGTCCCCCAAGGGGACCTGCTCGCGCCGCGACCTTGACCGCATGACGCCCCAACCAGCGGTGGGTGGTCGACGTCCGCCACCATCCGGACCTGGTCGGGGTTGGGCCACCGCGGCGTTCGTCACAGGGGCCTGCACCTCCCGAAAGATCGTCGGCTGGGCCACCAGCAGCCGCACGCGGCACCGCGTTTCGTGCCGGTCGCGCTGGAGCAGGCCATCTGGCAGCGTAAGGACCGCGAGGGCCGGTGGCTGAAAGGACTGGTGCACCACCCACGGCCACGACTCCAAGTCACCTGCTGGCTCCGCTACCCGGAAGCGTCTGGTGGACCAGGGGGCACCGGTGGCCTGCCCCGGGGCTGTGGGCTCCCCCTGGGACAACGCGGCCGCCCAGGCCCTCAAGCAAGCCCCATCGAGCGAGGGCTCGTCCGCGTCGCGCTCGTGGCGCGGACGCGACAACCCCGAGGCCGCAACCGCCTCATGGGGCCACTGGCACCAACCACACCACACCCGCCCCCACCGGGCCAACACCCACGAGACCTGCCCCACCCAGGCCGAGACCGCCTACCATCAGAACCTCGCTACAGCACCCGCCGCAGCGTGAGCACACACCCTCCACAAAACCCGGGACGATCCACACGCACCAGCCGACTCGCGACGGTCCCCACCGCCACACCCTCGGCCCCACACCGTCTACAGAACGGGTCCTCCTCAGCCACCCTTATGCGGCACTCCACCAGCGCACCACCGCCATCCACCACACGCATGCCGGGCACGGTCGTCCCCAGGGCGTCCAAGGCCAAGAAACCAGCAAGATCAGGGGCTATGAAGGTAGTGTTAGTCATGTCGAGATCTCTGTGATCAGGTTGGTCTTAGCAGCTACCAATCATCGGGGACCTCAACCCACACCCACCACCCCACACGCCCTCACCCGCCCCAGAAGCTACTCCACCACCAGACCCCCAAACCGAAAAAGCCACCAATCTGATACGGCTAGATCGTTTCTCCATCAATTCAAGACCGATTTCGAAAGGCCAGGTTCACCAAAACATCAAGAGGAGACCTTGCGCATTAACAGACTAAGGTCGGCGGTCTTTCACCATATTCAAGAAGTCGCAGACCAAAACAACGCGAACAAAACGCCGCGATACATCCCCCACACATATTTAGTTATATCACTAGAGGCCATTTTAGAATCCGACACGCCCGTACTTTAGCCTGATTTTGGAGTCCGATCATGAAAGTTCTACACGTCACACCCGACTATCCTCCTGACCTCATCGGAGGAATCGGCATGCACGTCGATCGGCTCCATCAATCTCTTATCCGTGCCGGCGTGGACTCACGCGTTGTGAGCACATGGCCGACGGACCGCGCAGGCCAGACCGTGCGCGTTGCCCCGGTTTTCGGCCCCACTCACGAATGCGGCGACAAACCGCTGGCCAATATGTTATTTGAGCTTCAGAAAGCGGCGGGCGTCGCCGTTGTCGAACTCGGCGGATTCGTTCCGGACGTCATCCACGCACACGACTATCGCGCTATCATTGGCGCACAAGCACTGGCTTATCGACACAACGCTCGATTGGTCATCACGAAGCACTCGATGCATCCGTTGATCAAGAACCCGAACCCCGCTGATCTGCGCCGCGCTCTTTTCTATCAGTATGTCGATGAACTTCAGCGCGCCGGCTTCTCAAATGCCGATGCAGTGATCTTGGTTTCTAACGAGATGCGAAACAGTGTCGACTCGTACAAAAGCGAGTTGAGCGACAACACCAAACTGCACGTGATTCCAAATGGCGTCGATATTCCCGATCGCGACAACTACGGCCCCAGAATACCTGGACGAATTGTGTTCGTCGGTCGCCTGGATCGCGCAAAGGGCGCAGACCTCCTTGTTGAGGCCCTGCACGTGCTTGACGATAGCACTGCGTCGGCAATCGAGGTGCATTTTTTCGGTCGCGGCAGCCTTGCGGAGTCGCTGGAGAAACGCGCCCGCCAGCTGGACACCCACGCCCGAGTCGAGTTCCATGGATTCGTACCACCGGAACATATATCTGAAATACTCAGCACCGCCGAGTTCTGCGTTGTCCCGAGCCGGTATGACGCGTACCCTCTTGTCACGCTGGAGGCAATGGCGGCAGCCACACCGCTCATTGCCTCGAACACCGGCGGTATTCCTGCGCAGCTCGGCGCCGGAGAGCGCGGCCTACTTGTTGACTGTGAAGACGCCCAAAGTCTGGCGGAAGGTATATCGTACGCAATCTCCCATCGTTCCGACATGAATGCTCGCGCCATGGCGGCACGGCAGTGGGTCGCCCGTAACTGTTCGTGGCACGAGATTGCCAATCAGACGGTCTCATTGTACCGATCGATCACGCTCGATCGATGAGGGAATGATCTTGTGGGTACCATTAAGGAATTTCGCCACCTGGGGCACGGAGGACGGTACCTCGTCGGCGACTTTATGTTCGGGATGTCAAACGTCGTCTACAAGTGGATGTGTCCGGTCGTCCTGGTCAGCGGAGGCGCCTCTGCCGCGACAGTCAGCCTACTGGCGATAGTACTGTTCTGCGCATCGCTGCTCGGCGCGCTCACGGGTGGCGCCGTTCGGCGATTCTCCACCCTGCGCTCGAGGGTAGCGATCACATACGTTGGGAGCGTATGCTGCATAGCAGCTACGGGAATCGCGTTGTACCAGACGCCGAGTTCAATCGCGGTCATTACTCTCATATTCGCCTCCGGATTCCAGGCTATCGCATACTCTTTTTACGTTCCGGTTAGGCGCTCGCTTCCGTTCGCTCTCTACACGGGAGAGACCCGCACCGCTGCGCTTCAGTTGTTTCAGCTCTCCTACTACATCAGCATACTCTCGGGGCCGGCGCTGGGTTCGTTGCTCTGGGTTTCTACTGATATGCGCGCAGTCCATGCCTTCACGCTTATCCTCGGCATTGTAGGTGGCGGTCTTCTGGTTTGGCTCGCCGGATCGTTCGGCTCATTGCCGAAGGACATGTTTGCGAGCGAAAGGAGTCCCCTTATCGGTTCGCTGCGCATTATCACTTCGCGTCGAAGCACTCGTTCTGCGCTTGCACTGGATGCTCTCACCTCTATCTTCGTGACATCACCCTTGATGCTCGTCTGGTTCGCAAACTCGCTGGGCGCCCCTGAATGGTCGGGAGCGCTTCAATCCGCAGTCGGTCTCGGAGGCGCAATCACATTGACTCTTCCACTCAACGGCATCGTCTCCGGCGCCACCTCGCGGGGACTGACTTTCGTTTCCATCCTGTCATGTTTGTACATCACGCTCGGCTACCTCACCCTACATCATCCGTTCGGCAGCCACGCGAGCTTCGGCGTATCGCTTGTGCTTTGCGCGATTTGCGGGGCGGTTTCTTCATTGTTCATCTTATGGCGCACACTCGTCGTTCAGGAGGATTTGGACGGCGGTACACGCACTGCGGCGGCCTCGATCGAGCATCTCGTGACCACATCGGGTCCGAAGCTCGGTGACGTCAGGTTGACATTGTTTCTCACGCACGCTCCCGCGAGCATCGCGTTGATTGCGGGGCCGATGATCGCACTCGCAGTGTGTTCTATCGGCGCGCTACTTACGTTGCGGTCCGACCGCAACGACTGACCGCTGCCGTTTAACGGACGATCGTCACGCCAGCGGGCACGGCCGCCGCTGCCTCCTCGGGCCGGCTGCTGTACCCCGGGCACGACATGCGTTTCATGCCCATGGTTCAGCTCATGCGCCAGGTCGTGCAGGACGGTCTCATCGGCACACCCCGCTCCTGCTGGGTGCGCCACTTCGTGGGTCGCGGCGGTGACAACTGTTTCCGCAACTGGCACACGCCAAGTCGGCGCGCTCAGGAGGACTGCTCGTCCACAAGGCCTGACACGGCCTCGACGCCATAAGCCATGTGCTGGGCACGAGCATCCAGGCGGTGCAGGCCATCGGCACTAACGCCGTCTACCACTCCTGCGTCCCCCAGCCCGAGGACGCACCCGTGCCCGAGGTCGTCAACGACGTCGCGCACTGGCCGCCGTCGGCGCTGACGGACGTCAACCCGGCGATGGACGTCGAGGATCTGTCCCTGGTCAACCTCGTGTGCGCGAACGGGATGCTCGGCGCCTACCAGCAGTGTTGCTTCACCCCGGACTACTGGCGCTCCTACACGGTCATCGGTGACGCGGGCCGGATGGAGAACGTCGGGGACTCGGCCGGCGCAGGTGAGGTCCTCGTGTGGAACCGGCGCCGCCACGGCTTCGACGCCGTGCCTGACCTGCACATCATCCCCCTCACGGACGCCCCCTCCGCGGGGACGAGAGCGCCCGTATGCGAGGGCCGACCGGGTGCGCACGACGCCGCCATGCTCGCCGACTTCGCCGCCGCGGTCCTCGACGGCGCAGCGCCGCGCACGAGCGCACGCACGGCCCGTGACGTCGTGGCCGCCGGGGTCCTGGCGCGCCGCTCGATCCACGGCGGTGGCGGCCTGCTGCCGGTGCCCGCGCCCGCCGGGGCCTGAGGACCCCGGCCGCGGCCGGTCGACCCGGCCGGGGCGGCACGGGGCTCAGCCCGGGGCCCCCAGGCCGCCGCGCCCCACGAGGTTGATGCGGCGCATCTGCTCGAGGCGCAGGCCGCGCACCCGCCGTGTGAGCGACTCGGCGGCCTTGTTGACCGTCTCCAGGGGATCGGGCAGGTCGAGGGGCGCGGTGGCCGGCGAGTCCAGGCGCAGGCTCTCCCAGGTCACCGAGAAGTCGGCGCCCACCTCCAGGCAGGCCTCCACGAAGGCGCCGCGCAGGGCGGCGCGCGTGGCCGGGGGCGTGCGGCGGGCGTCCTCGACCTCCTGGGGCTCGCACAGGCGCGTCATGGCCCCCTGGGCGGTCAGGCGCGGGCTCAGCCCGGTCTCGGCGTTGAGGTCGTGGTAGGCCAGGTCGACCCGCGAGCGCAGGGTCTCCAGCGCCTGGCCGCACAGCTGGGGGTGGCGCTCGCGCTGGGCGCGCATGAGACGCCGCTTGACGGCCCAGTCGATCTCGGTGTCGATGGCGCTGGCATCACGGTGGCGCAGCGCGGAGACGACGCGGGGGGCCAGGTCCTCCACCAGGTGCTCGGCGCCGCGCAGGAACTCGGGAACCCCGGCCTCGTGCAGGTAGTCGCTCATCCGCTCCAGGAAGGCCTCTTGGACGTCGACGGCGCTCAGGCGCCTCCCGTCGCCGGTGACAGCGAGGACGTCGCCCCAGGCGCTGTCCCCCAGCGCGGACAGAGTGGCCAACGGGTCGACCAAGACGAGGTCGGTGAAGTCCCAGCCGGCCTCGAGGGCGTCCAGGAGCAGGAGGGTGAGGGCGCTGCGCAGGCCGGTGGCGGGCTCGGCCATGGTGGTGTCGGCACAGGTGACGTGCAGGCGGCGCAGGCGGGCGGGGTCGGCGTGAGGCTCGTCGCGGGTGTTGATGAGGGCGCGCTCGCCGGTGGTGTCGGCGGAGGTGAGGGACCTCAGGTGCGGCGCGCGCGGCGACAGGCCCCAGCAGGCATCCTCGTCCTGCGGTCCCTGGGCCTCCGGGATGCTGCCTGCGGCACCGGGCCGCAGCGGTCTGCCGGAGCCGACCAGCACGGGGCGGGTGGCCAGGAAGGAGGTGAGGACCGCCATCGTGGCCTCAGAGCGCCCGGAACCGCCCCCCTCGGTCCCGTTCCCGTCACCGATGAGGTGGCGGGGCACGGAGTAGCTCTCGTGGCAGCCGTAGGTGTGGCCAGCCGAATCGGTGTTGTTGGCCAGCAGGTGGAAGCGGGCTCGGATCCCCCTGCGGGCCAGGCCCGCGGCGGCCTGCTGCGCCATAGAGACCAGGATCGCGCGCCCGGCCTGGTCCTGGGCAACGAGGTCGCGCACGCGCAGGCACTCGGCGGTGGCGTACTCGGGGTGGGAGCCGATGTCGAGGTAGAGGCGCCCTCCGTTGGGCAGGAACAGGTTGGTGCTGCGGTAGCCGACCGGGCGGTGGCGGAAGATGAGCGCGGCCGCCTGCTCGATGCCCGGCAGGTCGGTGCTCGCGGGCTCCGCCGGCCCGGCGGGAGCGCACAGGACACCGAACTCGGTCTCCAGGCCGGTGACACGCGGCCCCGGGACACTGGCGCTCACTGGCCGCCCTTCTGCACGAAGCCTCGCACGAACTCCTGCGCGTCCACGGCCAGGACGTCGTCGATCATGTCGAGGACCGAGTCCAGTCCCTGGCCGCGGGCGGGCCCGGCCGGCGGGGGCGTGGGGTCCTCGTCGGGAGCCGGGGGGTCGTCCTGACGGCTGCGGGACGGCTGGGCGAACTCACTCATGTCTGCTCTCCTGACGGGGTGGCGGTACGGGTCGCGCCTGCGGGGGGCGGTGCCAGGCGGTCGAGGGACTCGCCCGTGAGCCGGTTGAGGACCTCGACGACGTCGGCGGCGCCCTCAACAGCCGGTGACGCGGCGGTGCGGGTGAAGGACAGGGGGTCGGTCAGGGGCAGGCGGCGCTGGTCCTTCTCACCGGTCTCCAGCACCATGGAGTGCCAGCCGGCAGCGACGACCTGCCCGGGAAAGGCGCCTACGAGCCTACCGCGCAGCCAGGCCCGGGTGGTGGCGGGTGGCTCACCCAGGGCGGCCTCCAGCAGGTGGTCGTCGAGCCCGCCCCGGGCGGCAGCGCCGGCGGGCACCCGCTCGGCCAGGCCCCGCCCGGCCGGAGAGAGCTCGGACCACGCCAGGTCGACGGCGTGCAGGACGTCGCCCGCCCCGGGGTGGCGGCGTGCGGTGGCGTCCAGGAGACGCTGCTTGGCGACCCACTCCAGGTGCCCGGCGGGAGCGTCCGGGTCCGCCGGGTCGCCGTCGTGGGCGCGCAGCGCCTCAAGCTCGCGCAGCGAGGCCTGCCAGAAGGCGAGGACCGCGCCGGTCTCGACCCCGTCGGCATCGGCGCCGTCGGCCAGGGCGGCGAGGTTCGGGCCCAGGGGATCGCCCGCCGGTGCCGGTGCGGGGCGTCCACGGTCCCCCAGGTGGCTGCGCACCGTGTCGAGGTAGTGCTCGAGGATCTCCAGGGCGCTCAGGCGTCGCCCGTCGGCGAGCTCGAGCGCACCGTGCAGGCGGGTGTCGCGGGAGACCTCGCGGGCCTGGGCCACGGGGTCGGCCAGGCGCAGGCGGCGCCAGGCCTCGGGGACGCCGTCGGCCAGGACCTGGAGCACGAGGGAGGTCATGCCGAGCTTGAGCCAGGTCATCGTGTCGAAGCTGCTGGCGTCCCCGGCCACCAGGTGCAGGCGCCGCCAGCGCTCGGGGTCGGCGTGGGGCTCGTCGCGGGTGTTGACCAGGGGGCGGTCCACCGTGGTCCCCAGGCCCACGACCTTCTCCAGGTAGTCGGCCCTCTGGCTGATCTGGAAGGTCGTGTCCGTCGAGACGGCGCCGGTGCCCACCCGGCCGGAGCCCACGAGCAGGGGGCGCACGACGAGCAGGGGCACGAGGGCCTGGGTGAGGTCGTCGAAGTCGATCGCACGGGGCACGAGGTAGTTCTCGTGGGTGCCGTAGGTGGCGCCCTTGCCGTCGACGTTGTTCTTGAACAGGCGGGCCGGCACGCCGCGACGGCGCAGCAGCTCGGCCCCGCGGGCGACGAGGAGGTCCCCGGCCCGGTCGGCCAGGGTGGCCTGGGCGGCCCCGGTGCACTCGGGGGTGGCGTACTCGGGGTGCCCGTGGTCGACGTACAGGCGCCCACCGCTGGCAGGGCAGGTGGCCGTGCCGCGCTGCCAGGCCTCCTCCTGGGCGGTCAGGCGCGCGACGACGGTGGTGCGCAGGCGCCCGGGGACGGGGCCTTCCACGGAAGCGCCCCCGGGAACGTCGGTGAGCATGGAAGGGTCGACCGCCGCGCGGTCCACCTCGAAGCCGCGGGCGTCGCGCAGGGGGTACTCACCCGAGTAGTCCCAGCGCACGCCCGGGCAGCGCCCCTGCTCGGTCTCGGCCTCCAGACAGGCCGCCACGACGTCCTCGGGCTCGGCACCGAGGATGCCGTACTCGGTCTCCATGCCCATGACCGTGACCTCGCGGCCGACGGCCCGCGGCGGGCTGGTGGGCGCGGCCATCTCCCTCACTCCTCCCGGTCGCGCTGGAGCACGCTCATGGACACCACCGGGGTGCCGCGCCGCCCGCTCACGCGCGCCCAGTCGTCGGGGTGGACGGTGGCGGGCAGGCCCTCGTTCTCCACGATCTCGTCGATGACGGCGCAGCGCAGGTGCTCCTGCGTCAGGCCGCGCCTGCCGCTGGTGACCAGGTCCTTGACCGCCGCCTTCTTGGCCCGGTCGACGATGTTGGCGAGCATGGCGCCGCTGACGAGGTCGGCGACGTGCAGGACCTCGACCTGCCCGTCGGCGTGGGTGAGCTCCACCATCTCGGTGGCGCGTCGGCGGGTGTAGAGGGTCGCGACCACCTGCTCGATGAGGGCGTCGACCGCGCCCTGCGCGCCGCCGCGGGCATCCAGGAGCTCCTCGCTGATCGGCAGGTCGGGCGTGAGGTAGGTCGCCAGGATCTCGGCCGCCCCGTTCCGGTCCGGCCGACCGATGCGGATCTTGACGTCGAGGCGCCCCGGTCGCAGGATCGCCGGGTCGATCATGTCCTCGCGGTTGGTGGCGCCGATGACGACGACGTTGTCGAGCTCGTCGACGCCGTCGATCTCGGCGAGCATCTGGGGGACGACGGTGGTCTCCACGTCCGAGGAGCGCCCGGAGCCGCGGGTGCGGAACAGGGAGTCCATCTCGTCGAAGAAGATGACGACGGGCACCCCGGTGGCGGCCTTCTCCCGGGCGCGGGCGAAGATGACGCGGATGCGCCGCTCGGTCTCTCCCACGTACTTGTCCAGCAACTGGGGGCCCTTGATGTTGAGGAAGTAGGCCTCACCGCGCCCCCCGGCGCTGAGGGAGGCGGCCACGGCCTTGGCGATGAGGGTCTTGCCACAGCCGGGCGGTCCGTAGAGCAGGACGCCGCGCGGCGGGGTGAGCCGGTGCTCGCGGTAGAGGTCAGGGTGCAGGAAGGGCAGCTCGACGGCGTCGCGGATGAGCTCGATCTGCTCGCCCAGTCCCCCGATGTCGCCGTAGCCGACGTCGGGGACCTCCTCCAGGACGAGCTCCTCGACCTCGGAGCGCACGACGGGACGCAGCGCCATGCGCACGGCCAGGTCGGCCACGAGCGCGTCGCCCACCCGCGGGCGGTGGTCGGTCAGGGTCGCCGAGAGGGTGAGGACCTGCTCCTCGTCGTGGCGGGCCAAGACCAGGACGGTGCCGTCGTCGTAGGTCTCCTTGACGGTGACGACCTCGCCGAAGCGCGGTGAGGGGCAGGTGGTGGTGATGACGAGGTGCTCGTTGAGGACGACATCGTCGCCCGGGTGCAGGGAGGAGGCCACGACGGCGGGGCCCACACCCACCCGGTGGCGCCGTCCGGCGATGGAGACGTCGGCGGTGCGCTCGGTGGCGTCGACGGCCAGGACGGTGGCGTGGGCCAGAGGCGGCAGCTGGAGAGCCTTGACGTCCTCGTGGAGGGCCGCCAGCTCCTGGCGGGCCGCCCTCAGGGCGTTGGCCAGGGAGGCGTTCTTGCGGTTGAGCACGCCGGCCTGCTCGGTGAGCTCGCGCAGCCGGTCCCTCACGTCCGTGTCAGCGTTGCTGACGGTGCTGATGGTCTGCACCCCACTCGCTGGCTCCCTGTGTCCCACCGGCTGCTCCTCCATGCGCATCCTCCTTGACTGCTGCCCAGCACCGGTCCGGGTCCTCCCCGACCCTGAGTAGTACAATCGTACCAATCGTTGGGCGTTTCGTAACCCCGAATCGGGTTCTCGTCATCAACAACCCTGCCGCGCTCTGCCGACCTCACACCGGGGCGCGTCGAGGGCTCCGGCCGCGCCGTGACAGAATCGGCTCCATGTCTGAGACCCCCATGAGCCACGCCGCTGCCCCCTCATCCTCCGGCCGCCTGCTGCCCTCCGAGCTCCACAGCCCCCGCGTGCCCGCGAAGGTCAGCACCGACGGCCTGGAGGCCACCTGGGGTGAGCGCTGGGAGCAGCAGGGCACCTACGCCTTCGACCGCTCCGCCGAGCGCGCGGACGTCTACTCCATCGACACGCCTCCGCCGACGGTCTCCGGCTCCCTGCACGTGGGCCACGTGTTCTCCTACACGCACACCGACACCGTCGCCCGCTACCAGCGCATGCGCGGCAAGTCCGTCTTCTACCCGATGGGCTGGGACGACAACGGCCTGCCCACCGAGCGCCGCGTGCAGAACTACTTCGGCGTGCGCTGCGACCCGACGCTGCCCTACGACCCGGACTTCGAGCCCCCGCACACCGGCGGCGAGGGCAGGTCCATCAAGGCCGCGGACCAGGTGCCGGTCTCGCGACGCAACTTCGTCGAGCTGTGCGAGCGCCTCACCGTCGAGGACGAGGCCCAGTTCGAGGCCCTGTGGCGCCAGCTGGGCCTGAGCGTCGACTGGAGGCAGAACTACCAGACCATCGGCCCGCGCGCCCGCAAGGTCGCCCAGGCCGCCTTCCTGCGCAACCTCGCGCGTGGCGAGGCCTACCAGGCCGCCGCCCCGGGCCTGTGGGACGTCACCTTCCAGACGGCCGTCGCCCAGGCCGAGCTGGAGTCGCGCGAGTACCCCGGCCACTACCACCGCCTGGCCTTCCACGTCGTCGACGCCGAGGCGGCCGCCTCCGCGAAGGCCGCCGGCGCCCCCGTCGAGCAGGGACCCGAGGGCAGCGCCGACATCTGCATCGAGACCACGCGCCCCGAGCTCCTGCCCGCCTGCGTCGCCCTGGTCGCCCACCCCGACGACGAGCGCTTCCAGCCGCTGTTCGGCCAGATGGTCGCCTCCCCCGTCTTCGGTGTCGAGGTGCCCGTGCTGGCGCACCCGGCGGCGGAGAAGGACAAGGGCGCGGGCATCGCCATGTGCTGCACCTTCGGCGACACCACCGACATCGACTGGTGGCGCGACCTGGGCCTGCCGCTGCGCGCGATCCTGCGCAAGGACGGCCGCCTGGAGGCCGAGACCCCCGAGTGGATCACCGACGAGGCCGGTCGCGCCATGTACGCCCAGATGGCCGGCAAGACGACCTTCTCCGCCCGCGCCGCCCTCGTCGAGCGCCTGGCAGCCACCGGTGAGATGCGCGGCGAGCCCACCAAGACGGTGCGTCAGACGAACTTCTTCGAGAAGGGCGACAAGCCCCTGGAGATCGTCACCTCCCGCCAGTGGTACATCCGCAACGGCGGCAAGGAGTGGGTCAACCCGGCCTCCGGCACAGACCTTCGCGCCGAGCTGCTCGAGCGCGGCCGCGCCCTCACGTGGCACCCGGACTTCATGCGCGTGCGCTACGAGAACTGGGTCACGGGCCTGAACAACGACTGGCTCGTCTCGCGCCAGCGCTTCTTCGGCGTGCCCTTCCCCCTGTGGTACAAGCTCGACGACGAGGGCCGGCCCCTGTACGACGAGATCATCGTCCCCGACGAGGCCGCCCTGCCCGTGGACCCCTCCTCCGACCCGGCCCCCGGCTACAGCGAGGACCAGCGCGGCGTGCCCGGCGGCTTCGTCGGCGAGCTCGACATCATGGACACCTGGGCGACCTCCTCCCTGTCGCCCCAGCTCGTCTCCGGCTGGCTCGACGACGAGGACCTCTTCAACCGCGTCTACCCCATGGACCTGCGCCCCCAGGGCCAGGACATCATCCGCACCTGGCTCTTCTCCTCCGTCGTGCGCGCCGACCTGGAGTTCGGCGCCCTGCCGTGGAGGCACGCAGGCATCTCCGGGTGGATCCTCGACAAGGACCACAAGAAGATGAGCAAGTCCAAGGGCAACGTCGTCACCCCCAAGGGCCTGCTGGACACCTACGGCTCCGACGCCGTGCGCTACTGGGCGGCCTCCGCCCGCCTGGGCCTGGACCCCGCCTTCGAGGAGACGCAGATCAAGATCGGCCGACGCCTGGCCATCAAGGTGCTCAACGCCTCGAAGTTCGCCCTGTCGATGGGCGTGCCGTGGGACGCGGACGAGGCCGCCCTGGCGGCGGTCCCGGCCCCGAGCCTGGACGGCTCCCAGGTGACCGAGGCCATCGACCGGGCCCTGCTGGCCGCCCTGGCGAACGTGGTGGACACGGCGACGGCCGCCTTCGACGGCTACGAGCACGCCCGCGCCCTGGAGGCCACGGAGTCGCTGTTCTGGACCTTCTGCGACGACTACATCGAGCTCGTCAAGGAGCGCGCCAACGACCAGGGCGCCGCCCACGAGCCGACGGCGGTGCGCTCGGCGCGCACGACCCTGGCGATCGCCGTCGACACCTTCGTGCGCCTGCTGGCCCCCTTCCTGCCCTTCGTCACCGAGGAGGTGTGGTCCTGGTACCGCACCGGCTCCGTGCACCGCTCCACCTGGCCGACCGCCGCACCCCTGCGCGAGGCCGCCGGCAACGCCCCGGCCGCGCTCGTGGGCCACGCGGGCCTGGCGCTGGCCGCGCTGCGCAAGGTCAAGTCCGAGGCGAAGGTGAGCCAGAAGACGCCGATCGAGTCCGTCACCCTGGCGGTCGCCCCGGACCTGGCGGCGGCGGTCGAGGCCGTGCGTGCGGACCTGGTTGAGGCCGCGAAGGTCACCGGTCCGCTCACACTGACCACGGCCACCCCGGCCGACGGCGAGGCGGCCCCCGCCGTCGTCGTCACGGCCCACGTCCTGGGCGAGCCGCCGGCCAAGCCTGCGAAGTGAGCCGCCACCTCCTTGTGGCGCCCCGTGGATTCCTCCAAGAGTGGGGGGCTTTCCTCGGTGTGCCCCGTGCGCGACCCTGACGGGTGCTGAAAGAATGCCCGGGTGACCGACTCCTCCGCCAAGCACGCCCCTATGTCCACCGGAACTCCGTCAGTGGCCGGATCGCCCCGGGTCATCGCCGGCGTCGCCGTCAGCCCCCTGATTGCGGAGCCGGACGAGTCCTGGACGATCCCGTGGCTGCTGGCCGGCCGCATCGAGCGCGCCCCCGAGCGCACGATCATCGAGCGCAAGTCCCCCCTGGGCAACACGTGGGTTCCCATCAGCGCCCGTTCCTTCGGCGAGGAGGTCGCCCGCATCGCCTCCGGCTTCATGGGTCTGGGGCTTGAGCCGGGCCAGGCCGTCGGCCTCATGGCGCACACCTCCTACGAGTGGACGCTGCTCGACATGGCCATCGCCCGTGCCGGCCTCGTCTCCGTGCCCATCTACGAGACGGACTCCGCCGAGCAGATCGAGTGGATCGTCGAGGACTCCGCCCTGAGGCTGGTCATCACCGAGTCCACCGCCCTGGCCGAGATCGTCCGCCAGGCCGTGGCCGCCTACTCCACCGCCCATGAGGACGCCCACAGCGTCGACATCCTGTCGCTCGACCGCGACGCCCTGACCGACCTGACCACCGCAGGCGCCGAGATCAGCCGTGCGGCCCTGGACGCTCGCACCGCCGGGATCAGCGCCTCGGACATCTACTCCATCATCTACACCTCCGGCACCACCGGTCGCCCCAAGGGCGTCGAACTCACCCACCGCACCGTCGCGGGACTGGCGTGGAACGGGGTGCGGTGGATCCCGGATGTCCTGTTCTTAGAGGACACCCGCCTGCTGCTCTTCCTGCCGCTGGCGCACTCCTACGCCCGCTTCCTTCAGACCCTCGCCCTGGCGGGCAATGGGGTCCTCGGCCACTCCGACCCCAAGACCCTCCTGCCCGATCTCAAGGCCTTCGGCCCCACCTACGTCCTGGCCGTGCCCCGCGTCCTGGAGAAGATCTACAACGCGGCCGATGCCAAGGCCGGCTCCGGCGCCAAGCTCAAGGTCTTCCGCTGGGCGGCCAAGACCGCCATCGCCTACTCGCGCGCCCTGGACACCCCCCAGGGTCCCTCGGCCGCCCTCAAGGCGCAGCACGCGGCGGCGGACCGGCTCGTCTTCCGCACGATCCGCGCGCTCCTGGGACCCAACGCCCGCTACGCGATCTCCGGCGGCGGCCCGCTCGGCGAGCGCCTGGGCCACTTCTACCGGGGCCTGGGCCTCATCATCCTCGAAGGCTACGGCCTGACCGAGACCATCGGCCCCACCAGCGTCAACCTCGACATCCGCAACAAGATCGGTACCGTCGGTCCGCCCGTGTGTGGCAACAAGGTCCGTGTGAGCGCCGACGGCGAGCTCGAGGTCACGGGTCTGGGCGTCTTCTCCGGCTACCACAACAACCCGGCCGCCAACGCCGAGTCCTTCACCGATGACGGCTGGTTCCGCACCGGTGACATCGGCTCCATCGACGACGACGGCTGGATCCGCATCACCGGGCGCAAGAAGGAGCTCATCGTCACCGCCGGCGGCAAGAACGTCGCCCCGGCGATCCTTGAGGACCGTCTGCGCGGGCACCCGCTCGTGAGCCAGGTCGTCGTCGTCGGCGACGGCGAGCCCTTCATCGCCGCCCTCGTCACCCTCGACAAGGAGATGCTGCCCCAGTGGCTGGTCAACCACGGGCTTGCGGAGATGGACGTCGTCGAGGCCTCGCACCACCCCCAGGTGCTCGCCGCCCTCGACCGGGCTGTGGCGCGTGCCAACCGGGCCGTCTCGCGCGCGGAGTCAATCCGCGCCTACCGGGTGCTCACGACGGACTTCACCGAGGCCAACGGCCTGCTCACGCCTTCGCTCAAGGTCAAGCGCGCTGAGGTCATGCGCGTGCACGCCGACGCCGTGGCGGACATCTACGCCTCCACCCGCAAGGGCCCGCAGGACGGTTGAGCCGACGGTGGGGAGTGCGCCGGGGCACACGTCCCGTGGATTCCACAGGACGTGTGTCCCAATACCTGATGGGTTCACCGCCCCTCGCGCACAGGAGACGGGCCACACTGGTGCCTATGACCGCATCCCCTGTCGTCCCCACCCCCGAGACGCCGGGGCGTCGTCCCGCCACGGCCCGGGAGTACTCCACCGGGCTGCTCGTTCCCGTCCACGCCGGCATGACCACGCCCTGGGCGCTGGCCGAGCGCGCGCGCCGCAACCCCCGCGGCACCCTCTTCGCCCGCAAGTCCTCCCTGGGCAAGAGCTGGCGCGACATGAGCGCCGCCGCCTTCCGCGCCCAGGTGCGCGAGGTGGCCGCCGGGCTCGTCGCACGCGGCCTCACGCCGGGCGACACCATCGCAATCATGGCGCACACCTGCTTTGAGTGGACGCTCGTGGACTTCGCCGCCTGGGAGGCCGGCCTCGTCGTCGTTCCCGTCTACGAGACCTCCTCCGCCGAGCAGGCCGAATGGATCCTCACCGACGCACGCGTGCGCCTGGCCGTCGTCGAGAACGAGGCGATGGAGACGATGCTGCACGGCCTGGCCGACGCCGCCGAGCCCGGCACGAGCCTGCACGAACTCGACATCCTCACCCTGTCGAAGAACGCCGTCACGGACCTCATGGCCCAGGGCAAGGGCGTGGACCACGCCGAGCTCGACGCCCGCACCGCCCGCCTCACAAGCGAGGACCTCGCCACGATTGTCTACACCTCCGGCACGACCGGACGCCCCAAGGGAGCCGAGCTCACCCACGACAACCTCGTGGGCATCGGCTACAACACCTGCGCCCACGTGCCCGAGGTCCTCGGCGGCACGGACGTGCGCCTGCTGCTCTTCCTGCCCCTGGCTCACGTGCTCGGCCGCTTCATCGAGGTCACGGTGGTCTGCTCCGACCACGGCGTGATGGGCCACTCCCCCGACGTCAAGAACCTCGTGACCGACCTGGCGACCCTGCGCCCCACCTTCGTCGTGGCCGTGCCCCGCGTCTTCGAGAAGATCTACAACGCCGCCGACGCGCGCGCCCAGGGCGCCAAGCAGAAGATCTTCCGCATGGCGGCCAAGACCGCCATCGCCTACTCGCGCGCCCTCGACACCCATGAGGGACCCAGCCGCGCCCTGCGCGCCCAGCACGCCACCTTCGACCGCCTCGTCTACCGCACGCTGCGTGGCCTCATGGGCGGGCGGGTGCGCCACGTCGTCTCCGGCGGCGGCCCCCTCGGTGAGCGCCTGGGTCACTTCTACCGCGGCGCCGGCGTCACCGTCCTCGAGGGCTACGGCCTGACCGAGACCACCGCTCCGTGCACGGTCAACCCGCCGGACGACATCCTCATCGGCTCCGTCGGCCTGCCGCTGCCGGGCACACGCATCCGCCTGGACGAGGACGGCGAGATCCTCATCCAGGGCATCGGCCTGCTGCGCGGCTACCACCGCAACGAGGAGGCCACCGCCGAAGCCTTCACCGACGACGGCTGGTTCCGCTCCGGCGACATCGGCTCCTTCGCTCCCGGCGGGCACCTGCGCATCACGGGGCGCAAGAAGGAGCTCATCGTCACCGCCGGTGGTAAGAACGTCGCTCCGGCCCTCCTGGAGGACCGCCTGCGGGCGCACCCCCTGGTCAGCCAGGTGCTCGTCGTCGGCGACAACCGTCCCTGCATCGGGGCCCTGGTGACCCTGGATGCGGAGATGCTGCCCCTGTGGCTGTCCTCCCACGGTCTGGAGCCCTTGGACCCGGTGGATGCCTCCACGGACCCTCGTGTGCTCGCCGCCCTGGAGAGGGCGGTCGCGCGCGCCAACGAGGCGGTCTCGCGCGCCGAGTCGATCCGCACCTTCACGGTGCTGCCCACGGACTTCACGGTGGAGAACGGGCTGCTGACGCCCTCGCTCAAGGTACGTCGGGCCGAGGCGGTCGCCCGTTTCGACAAGGAGATCGACGAGCTCTACACCCGGGTGCCCTCAGGCCCCGGAGGGCACGACTGAGACGGGGGCCGGGCCCTGGGCACCGTGTCCCCACAGTGCCCGTAGCCCGGCCCGGTCTTTCGTCTCAGGCGGGTGTGTCAGGCGGGTGTGTGGGCGTCGCGGATCGCCTCGTGGTGGCGGATGACCTCGGCGACGATGAAGGCGAAGAACTTCTCCGCGAAAACCGGGTCCAGCCCGGAGTCCTCGGCCAGCGCGCGCAGGCGCCGCACCTGGCGCTCCTCGCGCGCCGGGTCCGACGGCGGCAGGTCGAGCTCCGCCTTGAGCAGGCCGACCTGCTGGGTGCAGCGGAAGCGCTCGGCGAGCAGGTGCACGAGGGCGGCGTCGAGGTTGTCAATGGTGGTGCGGTAGGCGGCCAGCTGGGGCGGTACGCTCTCGGCGGACGCCTCGACGCGCTCCGCCCCATGGGTGGGGCGGGGCTCCTGCGGGTTGGCGTGACCGGCCGCCTGGGTGCTCATGCGGAGCGGCTCCGCTCACCCTTGCTGGTGGAGGTCAGGGTCCCGGAGCCCGCCTCGTAGCGGGGCCGCGAGCGCCCGGTGACGGCGTCGGCGTCGACGACGACGCGGCCGACCTCCGGCATGGAGGGCACCTCGAACATGGCGTCGCCCAGTACCTCCTCCACGATGCTCGTGAGTCCTCGGGCGCCCGTCTTGCGCGCCAGGGCCAGGCGGGCGATGGCCTCGATGGCCTCAGGCGTTATCTCGAGCTCGACGCCGTCGAGGCTGAAGAGGTACTGGTACTGCGAGACGAGGGCGTTGCGCGGCTCGGTCATGACACGCACGAGCTCGGGCACGCCGAGGTCCTGGACGGTGGCGATGACGGGCAGGCGGCCGATGAACTCGGGGATGAGGCCGAACTTGTGCAGGTCCTCGGGGCGCACCTGGGAGGTCAGGCCCTGCGTGCCGCTCTGGTCGAGAACCCCGCCGAAGCCGAGGGAGGAGGCACCGGACTCCTTGCGCCGACGCTGGCGCACGATGTCCTTGATGCCGGCGAAGGCTCCGGCCGCGATGAACAGGATGTTCGTGGTGTCGATCTCCAGGAACTCCTGGTGGGGGTGCTTGCGCCCTCCCCCGGGCGGGACGGACGCGGTGGTGCCCTCGATGATCTTGAGCAGGGCCTGCTGGACACCCTCACCGGAGACGTCGCGGGTGATGGAGGCGTTCTCGCTCTTACGACCGATCTTGTCGATCTCGTCGATGTAGATGATGCCCTTCTCAGCCCGCTTGACGTCGCCGTCGGCAGCCTGAATGAGCTTGAGGAGGATGTTCTCCACGTCCTCACCCACGTAGCCGGCCTCGGTCAGGGCGGTGGCGTCCACGATGGCGAAGGGCACGTCGAGGTAGCGGGCAAGTGTGCGCGCCAGGTGGGTCTTGCCGGTGCCGGTGGGGCCCAGCAGGAGGATGTTGGACTTGCCGAGCTCAAGGCCGTCACCCTCGGCGACGGCGCGCTCACGCACCTGGACGCGCTTGTAGTGGTTGTAGACGGCCACGCTCATGGCGCGCTTGGCACTCTCCTGGCCGATGACGTACTCGTTGAGGAAGGTGAAGATCTCCTGGGGCTTGGGCAGCTCAAGGGGCACGCCCGCCCCGGACTCGCCCAGCTCCTCGTCCACGATCTCGTTGCACAGCTCGATGCACTCGTCGCAGATGTAGACGCCAGGCCCGGCGATGAGCTTCTTGACCTGCTTCTGGCTCTTGCCGCAGAAGGAGCACTTGAGAAGGTCGACGCTCTCAGCGCTGCGTGCCACGTTTCCTCCGGTTCCGTCCCGCCCTGCGCGGGGACGTTGCTCAGCCTACGGGGCGGTGACCCCGGCAGGGGAGGGGCGCGCCGGTCATCGTCGGCACGGGGTCATCGTCGGTGCGGGCCCGGAGCCGTCGAGGCCCTGGGCGGGTCCCGTGGTGTGGTGGGGGCCCGACGACGCGGCCTGCGTCGTCGGGCCCCCACCTCAGTGGCGCGCCGGGGCCTGCTCAGGCCGAGTGCGGCGAGGGCGGGGTCTTGCGCGAGACGAGCACCTGGTCGACCAGCCCGTATTCCTGGGCCGCCGCGGCGGTGAGGATCTTGTCGCGCTCGAGGTCGTGGTGGACCTTCTCGACGCTCTGGCCGGTGTGGGCCGCGAGCGTCTGCTCGAGCCAGGAGCGCATGCGGTCGATCTCGTCGGCGACGATCTCAATGTCGGAGGCCTGGCCCTGCACGCCCTCCATGGCGGGCTGGTGGATGAGGATGCGGGCGTTGGGCAGCGCCAGGCGCTTGCCCGGACTGCCGGCGGCGAGCAGGACGGCGGCGGCGGAGGCGGCCTGGCCCAGGCAGACGGTCTGCAACTGCGGCTTGATGTACTGCATCGTGTCGTAGATGGCCGTCAGGGCGGTGAAGGAGCCGCCGGGGCTGTTGATGTACATCGTGATGAGGCCGTCGGGGTCCTGGGACTCCAGGACGAGGAGCTGGGCCATGATGTCGTCGGCGCTGGCGTCGTCGACCTGCACCCCGAGGAAGACGATGCGGTCCTCGAAGAGCTTGGAGTAGGCGTCCTGGCGCTTGAAACCGTAGGCGGTGCGCTCCTCGAACTGCGGCATGATGTAGCGCGCGGCCGGCAGGCCCGCGGGGGCGGTGCCGGCGGCGTCGAGCTGGCGCGCCATGGCGTCGACGTAGGGGCGGGAGCTCGTCATGTCAGTTCTCTCCGTTCTGCTGGATCTCGCGGGCGGAGGACACGATGTGGTCGACGAAGCCGTACTCGAGGGCCTCCTGGGCGCTGAACCAGTGGTCGCGGTCGGAGTCGGCGATGATCTGCTCGACGGTGTGGCCGGTGTTGGCGGCCGTGATCTCGGCGAGCTCCTGCTTCATCTTGATGATGAGGTCGGCGTTGATGCGGATGTCCGTGGCGGAGCCGCCCGCACCACCGGAGGGCTGGTGCATGAGGACGCGGGCGTGAGGGGTGAGGTAGCGCTTGCCCTTGGCGCCGGCGCTCAGCAGGTGCTGGCCCATGGAGGCGGCCATGCCCGTGGCCACGGTGGCGACGTCGGGCTGGACGTACTGCATGGTGTCGTAGATGGCCATGCCGGCGGTCACGGAGCCGCCGGGGCTGTTGATGTAGAGGTAGATGTCCCGCTCGGGATCCTCGGCGGCAAGCAGCAGCATCTGGGCGCAGATGGCGTTGGCGTTGTCGTCGCGCACCTCGGAGCCGAGCCAGATGATCCGCTCCTTGAGGAGACGGTTGTAGATGGAGTCGGTCAGGCCGAGTCCGGCACCGTGGCCGTCGGCGGCGCTGGGCGTGAAGTGCTCGCTCACGTCAGTCCTCTCGTGTTCGTTGACGCCAACGCTAACGCCCTGCTCCCCTCCCCCATGCCCGCCTCCGGGCCGGTTTCGCTCACGGCCTCACCGTGGGGGCTACCCCACGGGCGCTGAGGACGAGGATCACAGGTGCGGGGCGGGTGGGAAGGGTAGCCTAAGATTAGGTTATTCACGGGCTGAGGAGTGAAAATGGGGATGGGTTCGACGGACTCCGTCAGTGCCGACGGCGCCGCCCAGCAGGCGGGCAACACGGCTCCGGGCGTCCGGGGTGCGGGAACCCCGGTACCGGGCGGCCCGGCCCCGCGTGGCAGCCGCCAGGCGCCTGAGGCCACCCGCATGCAGGGTCACTGGCTGCTGGCCATGCTCGGCAAGCGGGTCCTGCGACCGGGCGGCATTGCGCTCACCCGCCGCATGCTGGAGGCCTGCGCGCTGGTACCCGGCCAGCGCCTGGTCGAGCTGGGGCCCGGCGTGGGCCGCACCGCCGAGATCCTGCTGGCCACCCGCCCCTCCTCCTACCGGGGCGTGGACCCCCACCCCGAGGGCCGTGAACAGGTGGCCGCTGTCCTCGACGGCCACCCCGAGGCCCAGTACGTGGTCGCCGACGCCGCACAGACCACGCTGCCTGAGGCCAGCGCCGACCTCGTCGTGGGCGAGGCCATGCTCACGATGCAGTCCGACGCGCACAAGCGCGAGATCATCGCCGAGGCCGCCCGCCTGCTCGCCCCCGGCGGGCGTTACGCCATCCACGAGCTGGCGCTGCGCGGGGACCTGACGGACACCGAGGTCGAGGCCACCCGCAAGGAGATCTCCCGCGCCATCAGGGTCGGGGCTCGTCCCCTGACCGTGGCCGGCTGGAGCCAGATGCTCACCGAGGCCGGCCTGGTCGTTGAGTGGAGCGGCACCGCCCCCATGCACCTGCTCGAGCCCCGCCGACTCATGCAGGATGAGGGCCTGGTCGGCACGGCACGCTTCATGCTGCGCATGGCCCGCACCCCGGGCGCACGCGAGCGAGTCACAAGCATGCGCCGGCTGTTCCGCCTACGCGCCACGGCGCTCACCGCCGTCGCGCTCGTGGCCCGTAAGCCTGTTCAGACGGCCGAGGGCTGAGCCCCTCACGTGCAGCCCGGGCGGCTCCGCCCCACCAGGGGGCCGCCGTCGGCGCGCCGGACCCAGCGCCCGCCTCAGCACACCCAGACCCACCACCCGAGAGGACACCGACATGCCCACCACCCCCGTCACCGAGTCCCTGTTCCGCCTGGGCCTGACCGAGGCGCTGCCCGTGAGCGAGGAGGCCACGACCTCGCGCGTCGTCGTCAACAACGACCTCCTGCGCACCGTCGTCTTCACCTTCGACGCCGGCCAGCTGCTCACCGAGCACGCCTCCCCCAAGGCCGTCGTCGTCACGCTCCTGGAGGGCGAGATGGACTTCTGCGTCGGCGAGCGCACCGAGCGGCTGGCCGTCGGCGACGTCGTCTACCTGGCCCCGGGCGACCGCCACGCCCTCACGGCCGTCACCGCCTGCCGCATGCAGCTCGTCATGGTCGACGTCGGCGGCCAGTGAGCGCGCTCCGGGCCGACCTCGCCGGCGGGACCCGCCCGGGGCGGCCTCAGGGGGCCGTGCGTTGCGGCGCGCGGCTGCGCCCCGCCCACCACAGGCACCCCGCCGCCAGGGCGGTCCCCCAGCCGAGGGCCCCGGCCGCCCAGGGCAGCCAGGCGGCGCCCTCCCCCATGGCGGCCAGGGCCCGCAGCGGCCACCACGTCGGCACGACGGCGAGCCATGGGGCCCGTCCCCCGCGCCCGGCGTGATCGAGGACCGGCAGGACCAGGACGAGCAGGCCGAGCTTGACCGCGGCCACGCCCTGGACCGTGCCCGTGGCGAAGGCGGCCAGGGCAAGGGCGGTGGCGGCCGCCAGCGGGGCGCAGGCCAGGGCCAGGGCGGTGGCGCGCGCCCACCCGGTGCCCGCGCACGATGCCAGCCCCGCGGCGACGGCGGGCACGCTCACGGCGGCCGCCTGCCCGGCCCGCCACCCGAGGTAGCGGTGGAGGGACAGCGGGGTGACGGCGATCATCTGCCAGGTCGCCTCCTCCTTGTCCTGCAGCAGCATGAACCCGACGACGGTGCCGATCATGACGGGCAGCACCACCGTGAGGACGAGGCCCGTCAGCAGCGCCAGCCAGGCCTCACCGTCCAGGCCGTGGGCGTGCAGCATCCCTGCCAGCGGCTCGGCCCCCAGGCGCACCGCCAGGACCATGACGAGCGGCAGCAGGGCCAGCCACCACAGCAGGTCGTCGCGCGCCAGACGGCGCACGTCCATCGGGACCAGCGCCGCCAGCACCCCGACCGTCCCCGGCCGCCGTCCGCCCGGGCGCCGCAGGCGGAGCGGGAGATCCGGGAGGCCCGAGGGATGCCGGCTCCGCGGGCAGAGCCGGTGGGGCGCTCGGCGCGGGCTGCCGCTCGCGAGATCGTCCCAGCGCGCCGCGCTCCCAGCGGCGCGCCGCCGGCTCCCCCCGGCGTCGTCGACCACCGCACCGCGCAGCCGCCGGCCCGCCACGGCGCCACCGACCAGGGACCAGATGGCCGCTGCGAGCACCGCGGGAACGGACAGGGCCGCGGGCGCCTGCCCGAAGGCGATGCGCAGGAGGACCACCGGCCCCTGAAGGGGGTGGAGCCAGTAACCCCACCAGCCCTCGGCCACCCCCAGCAGCGGCAGGACCGGCACCGCGAAGCCGATCGTCCACACCCCCGAGGGCAGCAGGAAGGACGCGGCCGACCGGTAGCCGGCCACCGCGACGGCCCCGTAAAGGACCTCGAGCACCGCCAGCAGGGCCACGCCCGCCAGGAAAGCGGGCCAGGCCACCGCCGTCCCCGAGACGAGGACGAGGGCCGCCGACTCGACGACGGCCAGCAGGACGAGGGAGGCGGCGAGGGCGGCGAGGTACTCCCCCACCCGCATCGGGCTCACGGCCCGGCACATGAGGGAGCCCTCGCCCCGTTCGGCCAGGACCTGGACGGCGGCGAAGTAGAAGCAGGTGATCGTCATCTCCCCCAGCAGCAGGACGGGCCACCACCGGGGCGGCAGCGCCGCGAGCCCCCGCAGGAGCAGAGCGCCGACGAGGCCGACCACCACCACGACCAGCCAGTAGCCGCCTGCGGCCTGCAGGCGCAGGTTGAGGCGCACCGTCACGGCCGTGCGGCGCAGTGCCGGCGCACTCATCGCAGGTCCCGTCCCGTCACGTGGCGGAAGACGGCGCCCAGGTCCGCCTCCTGGCTGTGCAGGGACAGGGCCTCGTGCTCGCGCAGGTCGCGGTGGAAGCGCTCGTCGTCGGCCAGGCCGTCCAGGGGGTAGGCCCCGTCGCCCCCGTCCCAGGCGAGGAGGACCCGGCGCGAGCCGTGGCGCCTGCGCAGCACCTCGGGGGCGCCGAGCTCGACGAGGCGGCCGTCGACGACGAAGCCCACCCGGTCGCAGACGCGCTGCGCCAGCACCATGTCGTGGGTCGTCACGACGATGGTGCACCCCCGCTCGCGCTCCTGGGCGATGAGATGCTCGATACGGGCCACGCCCGCCGGGTCCAGGCCCGCCGTCGGCTCATCGAGGAACAGGAGACGGGGACGGGCGAGCAGGGCCCGGGCGACGTTGAGGCGCACGCCCATGCCCTTGCTCATGGCGGAGGCCCGCGTGGCGGCGTCGTCGTCGAGTCCCACGGCCTCCAGCAGCTGGTCGGGGTCGCGGGTCACCCCGGGGTGCAGGCGGGCGGTGTAGACGAGGTTCTCCCGGACGGTGAGCCGGCCGATGGACACCGGGCGCTCGAAGGCGACGCCGACGGCCTCGTACAGCTCCCTGCCCCACAACGAGACCTCCCGCCCCAGGACGCGGGCGGTGCCCGTGTAGCCGCGCAGCAGGCCGATGAGCACCCGCTGCAGGGTGGACTTGCCCGCACCGCTGGGCCCCAGGAGGCCGAGGACCTCGCCGACCTCGACCGTGAGCTCGACGTCCTCCAGGGCGGGGCGCTGCGCCCCGCGGTAGGTGAAGCCGAGCCCCCGGGTCGCCACGGCGGGGGCCGGGGCGCTCACAGCTCCTCCCGGGCGAGGGCGGCGGTGAGCAGCGTGACGGTGTCGGCGGCGACCGCGGCGATCTCGGGCCGGTCGAAGGCGCTGCCGTCCGTCGCCGCCTGCTCGGCCGTGACGCCGAAGCGGCGCATGACGTGGTCGGGCAGGCCGGCCATGACGTGGACGAGCACCCAGGCCGCGGTGGCGGGGTCGACGTCGGCGCGCAGCTCGCCGTCGTCCTGACCGCGGCGCACGGCCCGCTCCACCCAGCGGATGAGATCGGTGTCGTCCTGCGTGAGCGCGGCCGGGTCGAGTGGGGAGTCGGGGGCGAAGGCGCGGGCGAGCACGGACCAGCCGAGCGGGTCTCGGGCCTGGAAGCCGTGGCTGCCGCGGACGAGTCCGGTGAGGACCTGCTCGAGGCTCGCCTCGGGCACGGGCGTGTCGACGAGGGCGAGCCGGTCGCGCATGAGCCCGCCCACAAGGTGGGCGTAGGCGTCGCGCTTGTCCTCGAAGTACTGGTAGAAGCTGCCCTTGGAGATGCCCGCTGCGGCCGTCATGCGGTCGACGGAGGCGCGGGTGTAGGAGCACGTGGCGAACTCGTGCTTCATCGCGTTGAGGACCCGGGCGCGCTTGTCCTCGGGGAGGTTGGCGAAGGTGGGTGTGGGCATGGCGGCCTCCTCGTGGCCGTATGACTCATCAGTCATATGACTGATGAGTCATACGGTAGTCCGTGTCCTCATCGCCCGACAAGGGCCGTCACCTCGCCGCGGCCCCGAGCGGGCATGAGAGGCGCCTGAGCGCAGTCGTGGGGCCCGACACCGAGACGGTGCCGGGCCCCACGGGGATGATGCGGTGCGTTCAGCTCACTCGGCGCTGGCGGCGGAGGCCGCGCTGGCCGACGAGGCGCTCGAGGCGGCGGAGGCCGAGCTCGCGGAGGAGCCGGAACCGGCGGAGTCGGCGTCGGTCGGCGAGGCGACGCGCTCGACCTCGGAGACGAGCTGCTGGGCGTCGAGCTCGTCGGAGCCGATGAACTCCGTGAGGTCGACGTCCTTGCCGTCGGAGTCCTTGACGCTCACCTGACGCAGGGCCATGGCCAGCGACTTGTTGCGGGCGATCTCGGAGACGAAGGCCGGGATCTGGTTGGCCTGCTGGGCGCCCTGCATGAACTGGGCGGGCTCCATACCGTACTGCTGGGCCGTCTGGATGAGGAAGTCAATGAGCTCGTCCTGGGAGACGTTGACCTCGGTCTGCTCGGCCAGCACGTCAAGGATGATCTGGTCGCGCACACCGGTGGTGATGTCGTCGCGGATCTCGGCGGCGTGCGGGTCGTCGTCCTCCTTGCCCTCAGCCTTGAGGTGGGCACTGACCTCCTGGTCAACGAGCACCTCCGGGACGTCGAAGACGACCTTCTCGCGCAGGACGTCGAGCAGACCGTCACGGGCGGCGATGGCCTGGTCTCCGGCCTTGCGCGCGGCGACCTGGTCACGCAGGTCCCCGCGCAGCTCGTCGATGGTGTCGAACTCGGAGGCCATCTGGGCGAAGTCGTCGTCGGCCTCGGGCAGCTCGCGCTCCTTGACGGCGGAGGCGGTGACGGTGACCTCGGCCTCCTCGCCCTCGTGCTCGCCACCGGCCAGGGTGGTGGTGAAGGTGGCGGACTCCTCGGCCTTGAGGCCGCGCAGGGCGGTGTCAAGGCCCGTGAGCATGTTGCCCTTGCCGATCTCGTAGGAGACACCGGAGGCGGAGTCGACCTCCTCGCCGTCGATGACGGCCGTCAGGTCGATGGTGACGAAGTCGCCGGTCTTGGCCTTGCGCGTGACGGCCTTGAGGGAGCCGAAGCGGGCGCGCAGGTTCTCGAGCTCGGTCTCGACGTCCTCGTCGGTGATCGCGACGGGGTCGACCGTGATCTCCAGGCCGTCGAGCTCGGGCAGCTCGATCTCGGGGCGGACGACGACCTCGGCGGTGAAGACGAGCTGGCCGCCCTGGGCGCCGGTGAGGTTGGGCAGCTCGGTGACCTCGACCTCGGGCTGGGCCATGGGCACGCGGCCGCTCTCGTTCAGGGCCTCACGGTAGAAGTCGTTGAGCTTGTTGTTGACGGCCTCCTGGATGACGGAGGCGCGCCCCACGCGCTGGTCAATGACCTGCTGGGGGACGTGGCCGCGGCGGAAGCCGGGGACCTGAATCTGGGAGCCGATCGACGTGTAGGCGGCGTCGAGGCTGGGCTTGAGCTCCTCATAGGGGACCTCCACGGTCAGCTTGAGGCGCGCGGGGTCAAGGTTCTCGACAGTGCTCTTCACGGGGTTCTGCTCCGAAAGTCATGGTGCGGTCAGTCGCACGGCTCCTGCAACGGAGCCGGCGGACGCCGTCGGGAGGCGTCAATCCGGCTCATCCTATGGCACGGGCGCGCCGCCGCGAAAAAACAGCCTGGAGTACGGCTGGTGTCAGCCGAGGTAGACGCTGCGGCCCGCGACCACCGCTGCCAGGCGGGCGCGCGGCACGCCCGCGACGGATCGCACTGCGGCGGTGGTGCGGGCGTGGACCTCGCGGGCCTCGGCGTCGTCAGCGCCGGTGAAGCGGGCGGTCACGCGCGGCTCGCCGCGCACGACGTCGATCCGGAAGGACTCCAGGGTTGTGATGGCCTCAACGGCGTCACGCGCAGCCCGCTCGACGTCGAGCGGGCCGTGGCCGGCGCCGAGGGCACCGATGGTCAGGACACTGCGGTAAGAGGGCATGGTCGAATCTCCATGTTCTTGAGCCGGGGCCGCCGGGAACCCCGACGGTACCGCACGCGCGCCCTCCGCAGCACCGAGACCGGCCTTCCGAAGGGCGTCAAACAGCGGTTGATTGGGGTCGGACAGTTGACGTAGAGTCGGACAATCTGAGGGACAGTCAAAGGGACAAAAATAGGGGGCATAATTTTGGCCGCTCAGCGTCTGTATGAAGACACTCATCCCTGGCTCACCTTCACATTCGACATGGAGGAGCTCAGCCTCAGGACGCTCCTGCTCCTCGGCGAGGCGACGTCACAGTGCGACCACCTCGCCAACTCCGTGATGCCTCCTGCCTTCGCCCAGGAGCTCCACCTCATCCTCCTAGACAAGGGGGCCTTGGGGACCACGGCCATCGAAGGCAACACCATGACTGAGGAGGAGGTCCGGGGTGTCATCGAGGGCAGTAGAACCTTGCCCCCTTCCCGCTCCTACCAGCAGCAGGAGATCGAGGCTCTCGTGGCCCTGTTCAACCAGATCGCCGAAGAGTGCCTCGGACAGGACGAGCCCCCGCTCATCACCCCCAAACGTCTCAAACTGTTCCACGCCAGGCTTCTGGACGGACAGCCTGAGAAGGACGGTGTGATCCCGGGAGAGCTTCGTACCCACTCGGTCACCGTCGGCAACTACCGGGGTGCTCCGCCAGAGGACTGCGAGTACCTCGTCGACCGGCTGTGCCACTGGCTCAACGCCATGACGCAGCAGAGCAGGACGATCGGTGGTCCGCTGGGGCAAGCCCTGGCCATCGTCGCAGCCTTGTTGGCTCATCTGTACCTCGCGTGGATTCACCCCTTCGGGGACGGCAATGGTCGTATGGCCAGGCTCCTGGAGTTCGACATGATGATCCGAGCGGGTTTCCCAGTCGCGGCAGCACACCTGTTGTCCGATCACTACAACCGCACCCGCGACCGGTACTACGCCGTTCTCGACCAGGTGAGCCGTGGGCGCTACCGCGTCGACTCATTCGTCGCTTACGCGGTCGAGGGCCTCGTTGACGGTCAGCGCGATCAGATCCACCGCATCACCGTGATGCAGGAGCACGTGATGTGGCAGTCCTTCGTCCATCAGCAGTTCCAGGGCGAGCACACTCCGGCCCGGGCCCGTCAGAAGGACCTCGCGCTCGCGCTGCCCGTGGGAGAGTGGACACGTACCGACGACGTCCTCATCCTCACGAGTGACATCGCCAAGCAGTACCGTGGCAGGACCTCCAAGACGGTGACCCGTGATCTCAACGAGCTGGTCAAGCGCGGCCTCGTCGTCCGGGAGCGAGGCAAGGGCGTGCGACCTCGGGCCGAGCTGATGACGGCCTTCCGCCTCGGCCGCGTCGAGATGTGACTAACGCGGACCAGTGGCGGCAGGGCCGCCCCGTCACGGATACCTCCTCATGAGTCGGGGTGGCGGGATTTGAACCCGCGGTCTCCTGCCCCCAAAGCAGGCGCGCTACCAAGCTGCGCTACACCCCGTGGGTGCGAGTGAGGCCGCCGCCGGGGTACCGACGACGGCCTTACTCGTCAACCGAGCGGGTGACGGGAATCGAACCCGCGCAATCTGCTTGGAAGGCAGAGGCTCTACCATTGAGCTACACCCGCAGGGGACTCGGTTCCTGATGGAGCCGACCCACCCGGGTCTCAGTACTCGATGAGACCGGTCTTGTAGGCCTTCGCCAGGCGGCGGGGCACGGTGATCTCGCGGCCGGCGACGCGAATGGTGTTGAGCTCGGGGAGCTTGGCCTTCCACTGCGAGCGGCGGTTGCGGGTGTTGCTGCGGGACATCTTCCGCTTCGGCACTGCCATGAGCCCGCTCCTCTCATCAAAGTCTGGGGATCGTTCGATCCATCGGAAAACTGGACCGAGGAACACCATAACGACTCCGGGCAAGCCGGTTCCACCGCGACGACGGCGTCACCGTGTGAGATCGCTCCCGTGCGCCGCTCAGGAAGGGCCCGCGCCCGGGGCCCCGCCCACCGGCCCGGTCTGCGACGATGCCACCATGCCAGCAGCCCCCGACGCCGCCTGCCCCGTCCTCACCCTGGCCCACGGACGCCAGCCGGAGACGGACCTCGAGGTCAAGCGCTCGCACTTCCTGGCCCGCGCCGCGCGCACGGACACCGAGGCCGAGGCGCGTGCCCTCATCGCCGAGGTCCGCGCCGAGCACCCCACGGCGCGCCATCACTGCTCGGCCTTCATCATCGGCGTCCCCGGCGCCCAGCCCGTCGAGCGCTCCAATGACGACGGCGAGCCCTCGGGCACCGCCGGCCAGCCGATCCTCGAGGTCCTGCGGGGCACGGGCCTGGTAGGGGTCAGCGTCGTCGTCACCCGATACTTCGGCGGCACGCTGCTGGGCACGGGCGGCCTCGTGCGGGCCTACTCCCAGGCCGCCGCCCAGGCGCTCGACGCGGCGCGGCGCGCCCGCCTAGTCACCCGCTACCTGTGGGACGTGCGCGTACCCGTCGCCGAGGCGGGCCGGCTGGAGGCCGAGCTGCGCTCCGTGCCCCGGGACGTGGCGTTGGCCGTGGAGGAGACGGTCTGGGGCGCCACTCACGCCGTGCTCATGCTCTCCACCGACTCCCCCGACGCCGACGCTCTCACCGCCCTGCTCGCCTCCGTGAGCCAGGGGACCGCGGTGCCACAGGCGGCGGGCAGCCGGCTGATCGAGCAGCCCTGCTGAGTCCCGGCGGCTGAGTTCCGACGGCGACGCCCGGCTGCGCTACCGGCCCCGACTAACCGGGTCCAACGGCCGGGTCCCGACGGCGACGCCCGGCTGCGCTACCGGCCCCGACTAACCGGGTCCAACGGCCGGGTCCCGACGGCGACGCCCCAGCCGAACCACCGGCCCCGACGGACCGGGAGCGGACCAGGATGCGGTCTCCTTGACGCCGCCCCCGGGCCGGGGTCTATCGTCGCCCCAGACGCACAGGAAGCGCTCAGGAAGGGGGACCCCATGGCCGCTGTCAGCACTGTCAGCGTCATGCGCGTGATGTCCACCTTCTGTGGCCGGTGTCGATAGGGCGCCAGGCCTCGACACTGTGCGCGCGTCGCTGCGCGCATGCCCGGCGCTCCGGCTCTCATGAGCCACCCCACCCCGTACCCCGCCACCGTGCCCACGGCGTGCCCGCGACATCACCACCGCAGGCCCACGGCACACTGCGACGGTGGCATCGCCGTCGGACAGCCCCAGCCCGGCTCCGGCAGCCCCACCACCCGGCACCCGCCGGACCCCATCTGAGGAGAAGCACCATGGCCTACCTGTCCACCATCACCGAGGCCGTCGGCCGCACCCCGCTCGTGCGCATCAACCGCGTGACCTCCGGACCCGCCACCGTCCTGGCCAAGGTCGAGGCCTTCGAGCCCGCCAGCAGCGTCAAGGACCGCATCGCCCTGTCCATCGTCCGCGACGCCGAGACCTCCGGCGCCCTCAAGCCCGGCGGCACGATCGTCGAGGCCACCAGCGGCAACACCGGAGTCGGCCTGGCCATGGTCGGCGCGGCCCTGGGATACAAGGTCATCATCACGATGCCCGAGACCATGTCCAAGGAGCGCCGCGCCCTCATGCGCGCCTTTGGCGCCGAGCTCGTCCTCACCAGCGAAGGCGGCGTCGCCGGGGCCGTCAAGCGCGCCGAGGAGATCCAGGCCGCCACCCCCAACTCGATCCTGGCCTCGCAGTTCACCAACCCGGCCAACCCGAAGATCCACCGCGAGACCACCGCCCTGGAGATCCTGGAGCAGGCCGGGCAGGTGGACGCCTTCGTGGCCGGCATCGGCACCGGCGGCACGCTCACCGGTGTGGGCACCGTCCTGCGCGAGAAGGTCCCCGGCGTGCGCGTCTACGGCGTCGAGCCCACCGAGTCCCCGCTCCTGAGCGAGGGCAATGCTGCGCCCCACAAGATTCAGGGCATCGGCCCCAACATCATCCCCGAGGTCCTGGACCAGGAGATCTGGGACGAGCTGCTGCACATCAGCTCCGACGACGCCCTGACCTACGCCCGCCGCGCGGCCCGTGAGGAGGGGCTGCTCGTCGGCATCTCCTCCGGTGCGGCGCTGGCAGCCGCCGACCTGCTCTCGCAGCGTCCCGAGCTCGCCGGCAAGACGATCGTCACCGTCCTGCCGGACACGGGCGAGCGCTACCTGTCCACCCCGCTGTACGCCGAGTACCTCAACTGACATCTGCCGACGGCGGCCCTGCCGGGAACAGGCGGGCCGCCGTCGGCGTTGGGTCGGCTGAGAGAGCGCACCCCCACCCAGGAGCACCATGACCTCGACCTCACAGGCCCCCGGCGAGGCCCGGCGCGTGCGCACGGGCCCGGCACGCGCCCGCAACCTCATCACACTGGCCAAGGAAGACCTCACCACCGCGCGCAAGCAGGACCCGGCCGCCCGCACCAGCGCCGAGGTCGCCCTCCTGTACCCCGGGGTCCACGCCGTGTGGGCCTACCGCCTCGCCCACCGCCTGTGGGCGCGGGGGCACAAGTTCACGGCCCGGGCCGTCTCGCAGACAGCCCGGGGCCTGACCGGCATCGAGATCCACCCGGCGGCCGTGCTCGGGCGGCGCCTGTTCATCGACCATGGCATGGGCGTCGTCATCGGCGAGACCGCGGAGGTGGGCGACGACGTCGTGATCTACCACGGGGTCACGCTCGGCGGGGTCTCGACCCGGCCGGGCAAGCGCCACCCCACGATCGGCAATGGCGTGCAGATCGGGGCGGGGGCGAAGGTCCTGGGCCCGGTGACCGTGGAGGACAACGCGAAGATCGGCGCGAACGCGGTCCTGGTCAAGAACCTGCCGGCCGAGCATGTGGGCGTGGGGGTGCCGGCGCGGGTACGCGACCCGCGCACGGACCCCGAGCTCATGATGGACCCGACGATCTATATCTGAGACTGGGGACCGGCGGAGTCGGGGCCCAGTGGAGGCCGAGCCCCGCCGGGAGCCCGCTCAGCGCAGGACGGTGCCCCCGGCTAGAGCGACCAGCCGACGGAAGACCGCTCCCCCGCTCGCGCGAGAGCCGTTGTGCTCGTATTCGCTCGTCACCCACGTGCGCAGGCCCGGGATGAGGGAGGCGGTTGCCAGGGAGGTCTCCATCGGCACGTAGACGTCTCGGGCGTAGACGGCGGCGGCCCCGCTCACCCCGGCTGCGGCGCTGGCCCCCAGGGCCCGCTCGTCGTACAGACGCGGCCACTCGACGTCGGCCAGGGCCTGGGCCACCCCCGCCCAGGGCCGCAGGAGCGGGTCGTCCTCGATCATCTGCGGCGTGACGTGTTCTGCCGTGAGCAGGGTGGGGTCGGCGTCGAAGGCGGCGGGGCGTACGCGCTCGGCGGCCCAGGCGGTGCGGCCGCCGTCGGCCCAGCAGGACTCGTGGATGACGGCGTACAGCGGGTTGCGGGCCGTGAAGGCGAGCGAGTCCACGAGGTCGCAGCGCAGGGCCCAGGAGGCGGGGTCGCGCTCAAGCAGGTGGTGCAGGGCGTCCGAGCCGCCGCTGGCCCCCAGCAGGGAGCCGAGCGAGCGCACCCGCTGCGGCCCCACGCCCTGGCCGTGAGGGTCGAGGATCTCGCCACGTGAGGCCGCCTGGACGAGGGCGGCCACGCGATCACGGTCGCCAGGGTGGCGGGCGTAGTGCTCCTCGCTGCGCACGCGCATCGCCTCGTAGGTCAGGGCGTAGACCTCGTCGATGCTCCGGCCGACGGCGGGCAGGCCGCCGGTGAGCTGGACCCGGTCGAGCGAGTCGGCGTGGGCACTGAGGTAGCGCACGGTGCAAAAGCCACCGAAGGACTGTCCTAGCAGGCTCCAGCGCTCGATGCCCAGCGCCCGGCGCAGGTCCTCACAGTCCTCGACGATCTCGTCGGCGCGCATGTGGGTGAGCAGGCGGGCGGTGCCCGCGTCGTCGCCCCCGGCACCGGGGTGGTCGATGGGCGTGGAGCGGCCGGTGCCGCGTTGGTCGAGGAGGAAGACGCGGTAGTGCTCCAGGACGGCGCCGAGCCACCCGAGGCCGGCGTCAGCGCTGGGGCGCGGGGACTCGCAGCCGGGACCGCCCTGGAGGAAGACCAGGGGCGGGTGGGCCAGGGGGTCCGACGGCGTTGCCCCGGTTCCAGCGCGGGCGACCTCGCGCGCGTAGACGGTGAGTGTGGGGGTGGCGTCGGGCCAGGTGTCGCCGTTGCCGGAGCGGTCGAGCGGGACCGTGAGGTGGTGCTCGCGGGTCAGCAGCCCGGCGGTGGCTGTGGACCAGGGGCTGGAGACCAGGCGCGGGGAGGCTGACGGGGACGTCGTCGGTGTCATGGCGCCACGTTACCCACCGTCCGGCCCCGCGGCTCCGGCCCCTCCCGGCCAGGTCACCCGGCAGCCCGGCCCCGGCCGCACGGCCCCGGCCGGCCCGCGGGCGCCCCGGGCGGGCGTCGCAGGGTGTGCCGGTGGCGCAGCCCCTGCCCCGCGGTGTTATGTCTCAGGACATCGGTGACATTTCTGCCTCAGGACATCGGTGACACTTCGGGGGTTTGCGGGGTGACACTTCTGGTTGGTGCCGGGGGTGCCCCTATGTGGCGTGTCAAGCGGCGGCGGGTGGCTCGTCCGGGGCCCCGGTCGGTCACCTCCATCCTCCGTCTCGTTCCCCCCGTCGTCGATCTCGTTCGAGGACCGTCGATCTCGTTCGAGGACCGTCGATCTCGTTCACTAACACTTGATCTCGTTCCCTCAACGAACGAGATCAACGCGCGGGGAACGAGGTCAACGCGCGGGGAACGAGATCAACCGCCTGCCAACGAGATCAACCCACGCACGCCGAGCCCGATCGCACGTACGGGAAGGGCACAGGCACAAGGATGGAGCGGGCTGCGGGCTGCGGGCTGCGGGCAGAGCACGGCACGTGCGCGAGCATGGAAGCGGGCGCGGGCGCTGACACGGGGATGGCGTGGGATACGAGAGCGGACACGGGCGCGGGCTGCGGCGACCGGGAGGCCCACCACCTCGACCACCCCCGAGCGCCACCTCGGTCGACTCGGCCCGCCACCTCGGTTACCCGCCGCTGACCTCATGTACACACCTTGACCCCGCTTCCTCGTTGTTGACCTCGTTCAAAGACCGTCGATCTCGTTCGCTAACACTTGATCTCGTTCCCTCAACGAACGAGATCAACGCATGGGGAACGAGATCAACCGCCTGCCAACGAGATCAACCCGACGCACGCCGAGCCCGGTCGCAGGCGTGGGGATCGCGCGAGCTGCCGGAGCGGGGGGTGTCCACGCGGCGGGCATGAACCACGACCGCCGTCGGCACCCCCGGACGAGAGTCGCGCAATCACAACGATTCCTCCCCGCGGGACGACCGCTGGGGCCGGTCATGTCCGCGACGTGGACACTGATCACAGTCCCCGCCTACCAGCACGGCGCACGCGGCGCAGCGCGGCACCCACACACGCACCACCGTCCCCAAGTGTCACCGATGTCCTGAGGCAGAAATGTCACCGATGTCCTGAGACATCGCAGCCCCGGCCCCGGCCAGCGTCAGTAAGCCTGGCAGGTCGGGCACCAGAACAGGCGCCGCCCGGCCACCTCCTTCTGCCGCACGGGCGTCGCGCAGCGCAGGCAGGGGCGGTCGGCACGGTGGTAGACGTACCAGCGGGCGGCCTCGTCGTCGCCCTCGGGCAGGGGCACAGGCACGTCGTCGGGCTCGACGGTCGTGATGAAACCGGTGGCGACGCCGTACTCCATGAGCGGCACGAGGTCGTCCCACACCGCACGCAGGCGCGCCCGGCTCACGTGCGCACCCGAGAGGAAGGGGCTGATGCCACAGCGCAGCAGCGTCTCAGCTCGGTAGATATTGCCGACGCCGGAGATGACCGACTGGTCCATGAGGAGCTCACCCACGGCCTTGCGGCGGCGCCGGACGTTGGCCACGAAGAGCTCGCGGTCGCCGTCGGCACGCAGCGGGTCGGGGCCCAGGCGGCGGCGCACGGCCGCAACGCCCTCGGCGTCGAGCAGCTCGCAGGCGGCGGGACCGGTGAGGTCGGCGACGCCGTGCTCGCCCAGCAGCCGCAGACGCACCGCCCCGCGGGGCTCGGGCGCTCGCCACTGGCCCGGGGCAGGTGCGGCGGGCACGTCGTCGGATCCTCCGGCCAGGCCGGACAGGGCGGAGCCGCCGCCGTGCGCCAGGGCGTGCTCGCCGCGCTCGCCGACGCGCCTGCGCGGGGCGCCGATGGCGTGCGGAGCGGTGAAGGAGGCGTCGCCGTCGAAGGTCCAGGAGCCGTACAGGCCCAGGTGGATGCGCAGCCAGGTGACCGCGGCGTCGTCGGTGGGCACATCCGCCTCGGGGGCGAAGGGCAGGAAGAGGTGCTTGCCGTGGGCCTGGGCACCGAGGAGCACCTGGCCGTCGAGGCGCTCGGCCCCGGCGGTGAAACGCCCCTGGGGTGAGAAGGCGGCCAGGCGCTGGCCGCCGTAGAGCTCGCTGAGGGCTGCACTGAGCCGGTGGATGGTGTGGCCTTCGGGCATATCAGGACCGTACCCGAGCACCGCGGGCACAACCGACACCGTGGGCACTGTGGGGGCACTGTGGGGGCACCGTGGGTGCAGCCCGAGCAGACCGGGGCGCACCGGCCCGCCGGTGCCGGACTCAGCGCTGCTCGTAGTCGCGGATCTGGTTGATGCGCTTCTGGTGGCGGGCATCGCCGCTGAAAGGCTCGGCGATGAAGGCGTCGAGGATCTCGATGGCCTCCTGCTCGGCGTGCTGGCGCACCCCGAGGCCGGCCATGTTGGCGTCGTTGTGCTGGCGAGCGAGCCGGGCGGTCTCCACCGACCACACGAGGGCGGCGCGCACGCCGACGACCTTGTTCGCCGAGATCTGCTCGCCGTTGCCCGAACCGCCCAGCACGACGCCGAGGCTGCCGGGATCCGCAACAACAGCCTCCGCCGCAGCGAAGCAGAAGGACGGGTAGTCATCGAGACGGTCGTACACGTAGCAACCGTGGTCGGTGACCTCGTGACCTTGGGAGCGCCAGTGCTCCACAAGCCGGTTCTTCAGCTCGAAGCCTGCATGGTCGGTACCGACGTGAATGTGCATGGGCAGATTGTGCCTCACGCGAACACGTCGTGTCAGAGGTGTGGCTGGACCTTCGAGGCGCCGATACGTGTCGGAGCCAGGCGCTACCTTGGCCCCATGACTGAGACCACCGTGACAGGCGAGGACCGCGACGTGCTCGCCGGCGTCCTCGAGACCGCCGCCGTTAACCCCGCCGTTCGCATCCAGGACGACCTCTTCCGCCACGTCAACGGCACCTGGCTGGCCGAGGCCGTCATCCCCTCGGACAAGTCCAGCACCGGTTCCTTCACCCTGCTGCGCGACGGCGCGGAGGAGGCATGCCACGAGATCCTCACCGAGCTGGCCGGCCAGGTTGATCCTGCTGTGGTGCCGACGACGCCGGCCGGGAAGGTCGCCGCCCTGTACGCGACCTTCATGGACGAGGAGCGCATCGAGGCACTGGGAGCCGCTCCGTTGGAGGACGAGCTGGCCCCGCTGCTGGCGGCCGGGGACAAGGAGGCGCTGGCCCGCGCGGTGGGCGCGGGCACGGTCTCGGGCTTCGCGGGTCCCTTCGTCGCCTACGTCGAGAACGACCTCAACGACCCCAGCCGCTACACCACCGTCCTCAGCCAGTCGGGCCTGGGCCTGCCGGACGAGTCCTACTACCGCGAGGACGCCCAGGAGGACGTGCGCACGCACTACGTGGCGCACGTGGCGCGCATGCTCGCGCTCGCCAACGCCCCCGCACTCCTGGGGGCCGAGTCCACGGAGCTCGCCGGGCGCGTCATGGCCCTGGAGACAGCACTCGCCCGCGGTCACTGGGACCGCGTCTCCTGCCGTGACATCGAGCGCATTAACAACCCGCGTCGCTGGGAGGAGCTGATGGCGAGTGCCCCCGGTTTCCCCTGGGAGGCCTGGCGCGCGGGCATCGCCGATGCCGCCGAGGCCGCGGGTGCCTCGCTGGGAGCCTTCCTTCAGGAAGCCATCGTCGAGCAGCCCGACTACCTGCCCCACGTCGCCGAGGTGTGGCAGTCGACGTCGCTGGAGGACCTGCGCACCTGGGCCGTATGGCACACGGTCCACGGGCGCAGCCCTTTGCTGTCGAGCGCTTTCGTCCAGGAGACCTTCTCCTTCTACTCCCAGCGCCTGCAGGGCACGGACGAGCTGCGCCCGCGCTGGAAGCGCGGCGTGAGCCTGGTCGAGTCCTGCCTGGGCGAGGCCCTGGGTGAGGTCTATGTCGAGCGGCACTTCCCGCCCGCCCACAAGGAGGCAATGGAGGCCCTGGTCGCAGACCTCATCGAGGCCTACCGCCGCTCCATCAGCGAACTGACCTGGATGGGCGAGCAGACGCGCAAGCAGGCGCTGGACAAGCTGGCCCTGTTCACCCCGAAGATCGGCTACCCGGTGCGCTGGCGCGACTACTCCGACGTCGTCGTCACCCCCGGGGACCTCATGTCGAGCGTGCGCTCGGTGGAGGCTTTCGACCTGGCGCGTGCGCTGCGCAAGCTGGCCGGGCCGGTGGACCGCGACGAGTGGCACATGACGCCGCAGACGGTCAATGCCTACTACAACCCGACGATGAACGAGATCGTCTTCCCGGCCGCGATCCTCCAGCCGCCCTTCTTCGACCCGGGTGCGGACGACGCCGTCAACTACGCGGGCATCGGCGCGGTCATCGGGCACGAGATCGGCCACGGCTTCGACGACCAGGGCTCGACCTTCGACGGCACGGGCAAGGTGACGGACTGGTGGACCGAGAAGGACCGCGCAGCCTTCACCGAGCGCACGAAGGCGCTCATCGCCCAGTACGACACCTACGTTCCCGCCGACCTGGCCAAGCGCGCCGAGGCTGAGGGCACCGAGGCCCCGCACGTCAACGGCTCGCTCACCATCGGGGAGAACATCGGCGACCTGGGCGGGCTGGGCATCGCCCTCAAGGCCTACGGCCTGGCCCTGAAGCGCGCGGGAGTCTCCTCCTTCGCCGAGGCACCGGTCATCGACGGCCTGACGGCGATGGAGCGGTTCTTCTACTCGTGGGCGCGCATCTGGCGGAGCAAAAGCCGGATCGAGCGCAGCGAGCTGCTGCTGACGGTGGACCCGCACTCGCCCGATGAGTTCCGCTGCAACGGGATCGTGCGCAACATGGACGCCTTCCACGAGACCTTCGGCGTCACCGAGGGCGATGCCCTGTGGCTGGCGCCCGAGGAGCGCGTGACCATCTGGTGAGTGGGCGCGCGTATCCTTGCGGCGCCCGAGCCGGGCGCCGCCCGTGACCGTCACGGGTGGAACCTCCCCGAGGAGCGAGAGTGTCTGAGACCGTCGACGCCGGTGCCGTCATCGACGCACTGGGCGGAGTGCCGAACATCGAGAGCGTCGAGGCGTGCATCACGCGTCTGCGCATCACGGTGGCCGACCCGGGGCGGGTGGACGGCGATGCCCTGCGCGCCGCCGGGGCGACGGCCGTCATCGCAGTGGCTCAGACCGTCCAGGTTGTCGTCGGCCACGAGGCGGACGCGCTCACCGCTGAGGTCGCCGCGCGCCTGTAACCCGGTCCCGACAGCCGGGACCGGACCCGCTCACGCCCGCGAGAGGTAGCCGGCGACGGCGCTGCGCAGGTTGACCGGACCGCGGCGCAGCGCCTGCTCCAGCGGCTCGTCGCGCGAGCCGATCTCGACCAGCTCGCTCACCCCGTGCTCCAGGAGGACCTCGGCCCCCTCGCGCACGCGCCCGGCGAAGACGACGCAGGGCACCCCGGCCTGGCGGGCGAGGCGGGCGATGCCGACCGGAGTCTTGCCCGCCGGAGTCTGCGCGTCCACGGAGCCCTCGCCGGTGAGCACGAGGTCGGCCCCGCCGACCCGCTCGGCGAGCCCGACCGCCCGGGCGACGAGCTCGACGCCCGGCTCGAGGCTCGCCCCCAGGTAGACCCGCAGTGCGAAGCCCAGGCCACCGGCGGCCCCCGATCCCGGCAGGTCGGCGGCCCTGCCGTGACCGCTAACCCGGGCGACGCGGGCCAGGGTGGCGTCGAGGGCGTCGACGTCCTCGGCCTTGACCCCTTTCTGGGGGCCGAAGACGGCCGTGGCGCCCTGCGGCCCGGTCAGCGGGTTGGTGACATCGCAGGCGACGTGGACGCTGACGGCGCGCAGGGCTGCGGGCAGCCCTGAGACGTCGATGCGCTCCAGGTGCGGCAGGTCGGCGGGTACGGGGCGCAGCTCGTGGCCGTCGGCGTCGAGGAGGCGGGCGCCCAGGGCGACGAGCATCCCCGTGCCGGCGTCGTTGGTCGCCGAGCCGCCGATCCCCAGGACGATGGTGCGCGCCCCGCGGTCGAGGGCGTCGGCGATGAGCAGGCCGAGCCCCCGGGTGGAGGAGCGGTGGACGTCGCGATCGGCCGGGGCGATGAGCTCCAGGCCCGCGCAGCCGGCGACGTCCATGACCGCCCGCTCACCGTCGAAGCCGTAGGCGGCCTTCAGCGGACGGCCCAGGGCGTCGAGCGTCGGGCAGGCGACCATGGGTGCGCCCCAGGCGGCGGCCACGGCCTCGGTGAAGCCCTCCCCGCCGTCGGACATGGGCACAAGGTCGGTGCTTGCTCGCACGAGCACGTCGCGCACCCCGGCGTCCATGGCGGCGGCCGCCTGCGGCGCCGTCATGCTCTCCTTGAAGGAGTCCGGCGCGATGACGATTCTCATGACTGTGTTCCTTCGCGCGTCACCGAGCCGGTCGGGGGCTCGGCGACCATGGTCTCAGACAGCGGGCACGGGGGTGAGCGCGGGGCGCCCGTTGAGCACCGCCAGGACGTTGTCGACGGCGAGGCGCCCCATGCGGTCGCGCGTCGCCTCCCCGGCGGAGGCCGTGTGCGGGGTGCACACGATGGCCGGGCGCGCCAGGAGCTCGGGATTGACCCGGGGCTCGCCGTCGAAGGTGTCAATGCCCGCGCCGCGCAGGTGCCCGGAGTCGATCGCCTCGATAAGCGCTTCCTCGTCGACCACGCCGCCACGGGCGCAGTTGATGAGGTAGGAGCCCGGCCGCATCTGTGCCAGGGTCCGCCGGTTGATGAGATGGCGCGTGGAAGGCAGGAGCGGCACGTGGAGGGTGACGACGTCGGAGGAGGCGAGAAGGTCCTCGAGGGAGACGACCTCGACGCCGTCGACAACCTGACCGACGCTGAGGGTGGAGTCGGCGGCGATGACCCTCATCCCGAAGGCGGCCGCACGGGCGGCCACAGCACGTCCGATCCGCCCCAGGCCGACGATGCCCAGGACGGCGCCCGCCGAGACGTCCAGTCCCACGAGCATGCGCGGGCCCCAGATCCAGGGTTGGTCGGAGTGCAGGAAACGGTCCCCCTCAACAATCCGACGAGTGACGGCGAGGATCAGAGCGAAGGTGTGGTCAGCGGTCGCGCCGTCGAGAACCCCGGGGGTGTTGGTGACAATGACCCCGTGGTGCTCAGCGGCCTGGCGGTCAATGTTGTCGAAGCCGACCGCCACGTTGGCGACGACTGTGAGGCCGGGTCCGGCGGCCTGGAAGAACTCCTCGTCGATCCGCTCGGTGAGGGTGACGATGGCGGCGTCCTTGCCTGCAACCCGGGCGAGCAGTTCGGAGCGTGAGGGCGGCGCCTCCTGGCCGACGTCGACGGTGACGTCCTCGCGGGCCTCCAGCTCGCGCTGGACGTTGTCGGTGAGCAGCCGGGCGACGTAGACGCTCGGACGGATAGTGGTCGTGGTGGTCATGGGTGTCCTCCGTTGTCTGTTCGGTGTTGTCGTGCTGGCGTCGGGGCTTAGAGCTCGGGCAGAAGCTCGCGGCCGGTGGTCCGCTTCCAGAAGGTCCTGAACACGTCCCACCGAGCGTCGTTGATGACGACCCACTCGGGCCGGGGCGACACGCGTCGGGAGTGGACCTCGGGCAGGTGCAGGCCCGCAACGCTCGCCCCGCACATGCCGGCGGCGCCGATGGCGGGCAGGTAGGACTCGTCAACGAGGTCCAGGTCGGTGTTGAGGATGTCGGCGAGGATCTGTGGGAAGGACTCGTCGGAGCCGAAGGCGCCGGTGAGGTAGATGGCTCCGGCGTCCTGGGGCACGCAGGAGCGCAGCACCATGCGGTCGACGAGTAGGACGCCGTCGATGACGGCGCGGGCGACCTGCTCGCGGGTCGTCTCGCGGGTAATGTCGACGATCTGCGAGCAGGGGGACTCGAACCACAGCGGGCCCCGCTCGCGCATGACGTGCGGGATGAAGTAGGGCGCGACGACGGCGTCGTCGGGGCTGAGGTCGTGGGCCATGCGGATCATGTCCCCCACCCCCAAGCCGGCCTGGCCGAAGCCCGTCACGAGCGCCCCCGTCGCCAGGGCGTCGCCACCGTTGGTCACACCGTTGATGAGCCACTGACCCGGCTCGTTGCCGCAGCGCTGCAGGGCGGTGGCCCTCGGGTCCGGCGCGTTAAGGCAGGAGTTGACGACGTGGGTCGTACCCATGATGAGGAAAGGCTTGGTCCCCGGCCGGGTGCCCAGCGCGTAGGCGGCGGCGGGAGTGTCCGCCGAGCCCACCGTCACGGCAATCCCCTCGGGCAGGCCGAGCTCCCGCGAGGCCTCGGTGGTGACCGTGCCGAGGATCTCCATGGGGTACCTCACCTCGGGCAGCACGGCGGGGTCGATGTCGAGCAGCTCGACAGTCTCCTCGATCCAGCCGTGCTCGGGCATGACAGTGTCGAAGATCCCCGTGTAGGACGCCTGGGTCGGGTCGAGCGCCGTGCGGCCGGTCAGCAGCGCACCCAGCCAGGTCCCTGCCATGCCGAAGGTCCTCATGCGGGAGAAGACCTCGGGGTCGTGGGCGCGCAGGTAGGGGTGCGCCAGGGCGATGAAGGTGGACTGGGAGGGGTGGTTACCCGTGGCGGCAATGGCCTGCGGCGACCTCCTGGCAGAGTAGGTGTTGAAGTAGTAGCGCAGGATGTTGTTGTCCCACTGGACCCCTGGCCCGCAGGCATGCCCGTCAGCGTCGAGGGGGACGATGACGGGGCAGTGCACATCGATGCCCACGCCGTCGGCCTGCGCAAGCACGTCGCCCAGGGCCGCCAGGGCGGTGGTGACGGAGTGCCTCCAGGCGCGAGTGTCGACGCGCCCCGACTGGGCGCGGGAGGTCGGGTGCGCGCAGCGTGCGCGTGCGATGACCTCCCCGTCGCCGTTGATGGCCACGGTCTTGGTGGCCGAGGTTCCTAGATCAATTCCGACGAATACGCTCATCGTTGAACTCCCGTCGTTCGCAACGGCGCCGCGCGCCGCTCATTCCAGCAGGCCGGCGGCGTCCGACGGCGTGGCCCCGTCGTGGACGACGGCGCGCAGGGCACGCACCATCTTCGCCGGGTCCTCGGCCTGCCAGATGTTGCGCCCGCAGGTCATGCCGACGCCCCCGGCCTCCATGACGGCGGCCGCCTGCTCCAGGACATTGATCGGCTTGGGCGCCGGTGCGCCGCCGGCGGCCACGACCGGGGTGGGCACGGCCTCAACCACCTGGCGGAACTCCTCGGCCGAGCCGGTGTACCAGGTCTTGACGATGTCGGTGCCGCACTCGGCCGCGGCGCGCGCCGCGTAGATGACGGATTCTGTCGAGCCCTTGCGGTCGCCCCACATCTCGCCGGAGGGGTAGGCGTGGCAGATGACTGGGATTCCCCACTGGTGGGCCTCCTCGGTCGTCGCCGACATCATCTCCAGCATCTCCGCCTGGTGCTGCGAGCCCGCGGAGATGCCGATGGCCAGGGCGTCGGCGCCCAGGCGGATGGCGTCGCGCACGCCGGCGACGGTGGCGTCGTAGGTGGGGTGGAAGTCGACGCAGAAGGTGGAACCCTTGATGATGAGCGGCACGGTGATGTCGGTGTCCCACAGGAGGTGGCCGGCAATGCCCTTGAAGACGGTGAAGGCGTCGGGCTCGCCCTCGACGATGCGGGTGAAGGTGGACGTGATGTGGGCCAGGCGGGGGGCGACGCCGCGCGGGACGGCCTGGTCGAGGGCGACGGACATCATCCGCCCGTCCTGGCCGAGCAGGCGGCGCAGGCGCAGCTGGCGGCCGAGGGCGGAGGAGGTCCCGACGGGGTTGAGGGCGTAGGGGTTCATGGTGGTGCTCTTCTTCCTGTGCGAGGGGTGTTCTTCGGTGGTGGTGCCTGCGAGCGGGCTGCTGGAGGCTGTCGGGCACACGGGTGCCCTGCCCGACGCCGTCGGGTGCGGCTCGGGTGGTGGGAGGTGGGTGGGTTCAGGCCCAGACGTCGACGCCGACGCGCATGTCGGAGCCGGAGGCGGCCAGGTCGATCGCCTCGGCCGCGCGTGCCAGTGGCAGCTGGGTGCCGATGAGGTCGGCGACCTTCAGGCGCCCGTCGTTGATCATGGGCGCGGCCTGCTGGAAGTTCTCAAGTCGGCACGAGGAGGCGCCGACGATCTCGTACTCGTTGTAGTGGATGTCGTTGGCGACGAGCTCAAGGACGGCGTCGGAGTTGAAGCCGGCGAAGACGGAGATGCGCGCACCGGGTGCCAGAACGCCCAGGTACGGGGTCAGGGCCTCCGGGCGTCCGATAGCCATGATGACGACGTCGACGCCGTCGGGGGCGATCTGACGGATGCGCTCGGCGACGTCGTCGTCAGGGGTGAGGACGACGTCGGCGCCGGAGTCGGCGGCGATGGTGTGGCGCGCGGTGTTGGGCTCAACGGAGATGACCGTCTTGACGCCCTGCGCCTTGGCCAGGCGGATATGGATGAGCCCCAGCGGTCCGGCCCCGGCGACAAGGACGGTGTCGGCCCCCGCGACCTTGGCCAGGTTCTGCCCGTTGAGCGCGCAGGCGACCGGCTCGACGATGGCCGCCTCGAGCGCGCTGACGTTGTTGATGGGGATGAGGTTGTCGCGCGCTGCCGCGGGCACGCGCACGTACTGCGACAGCCCGCCGTCGAGCTGGTAGCCGAAGGCGACGCGGTTACGGCAGATATTGGGGTGGCCCTTGAGGCATGCCGCGCAGTTGCCGCAGGGCACGAGGGGGTAGACACAGACCTGGTCGTGCATGTGCACGCCCTCGGGCAGGGGGCCGCTCGCGTCCGCGACCTCACCGGCGAGCTCGTGGCCGAGGGTGGAGGGCAGGGAGACGTTACGGGTCTTGCGTCCGGTGTAGATCCTCACGTCCGTGCCACACAGGAGCGCTCCCGTGACCTTGATGAGGACATCGCCGGGCTCGAGCTCCGGGACCGGCACCTCCTCGATGCGCATGTCGTGTGGGGCGTGGAGGACAGCTTTCTTCATCGTGGCGGACATGGTGGTTCTTCCTCGGTTTCCTTGGTCGGTGCTCGGCCTGCGAGCACGATGGTGGCGCCGCGCACCTCCAGCGCCGCCAGGGCGTCGGGGTCAGCGGCAGCGTCGGTGATAAGGCCCCACGCATGGGGCAGCGGCGCCCAGTAGGGCAGCGCGGAGGAGTCGTCGAGCTTGGAGGAGTCGGCGACGACGTAGACCCGGCCGGCCTGGCGCAGCATCATCGTCTTGAGCCGGCACTGGTCGTAGGTGCGCGAGGCGATACCGCGGACGGGGTCGACGGCGTCGGCCCCGACGAAGGCGATGGAGGCGAAAATGTGCGAGAGGGTCTGCTCGGCGTCGCCCCCGCAGATCGTCTCGTTGAAGCCGCGCAGCCGGCCGCCCAGGACGAGGACCTGGACGAGGTCTTGATCGACGAGCCGGTTGATGCAGCGCAGGCCGTTGGTGACGACGGTGAGTTCGAGCCGGTTGTCGAGGGCGACAGCGATCTGCTCGGCGGTAGAGCCTGCGTCGAGGATGACGAGGTCACCGTCGTTCAGCAGGGCGACGGCCTCCTGGGCGATGAGGCGCTTGGCCTCGGCGTTGGAGACCTCGCGCTGCGCCATGGTCATCTCCCGGCGACGGGGGGCGAGGGCCGCACCGCCGTAGGTGCGTGAGACGACCTCGTCGCGCTCGAGGACTGTCAGGTCCCGGCGGATGGTGGCCACCGACACCCCCAGAAGGTCGGCGAGGTCGTTGACCGAGACCTTGCGGCCGGGGTCCTCGCCGATGATGCGCACGAGCCTCGCCCGGCGGCGCTCGCTCTTGGTGCGTGCCTCGTCGGTGGTCTCGAGGTCGTCGGTGATGGGCATGCTGTCGTCCTCTCGCGGTCCTGCCGGGTCGACGCGGGCGTCGCACACGGTCTCGGTGTCGGTCAGCATGCTGTCACCTCCTGAGCGGGTGCTGTGGCGCGGGCGGGCTCGTGTCGGGTCAGGCGGTGGCGCCCTGGGCGTGCGTGAGGTCCCGGCTGAAGTCGATCTGGGCGACGTTGGGGAGCATGAGGGCGAAGACGCAGGCACCCACGAGACAGACGACACCGGACAGGAGCAGGGGCAGACCGAAGGCCCCCGTGGCCCCGTAGAGCGCACCGACGACGATTGGGTTGAGCGCCGAGCCGATGTTGGAGAAGAAGTTCTGCGTGCCGCCCAGGACGCCCACGGTGGAGGTGGGCACGAAGTCGCCGGGCAGGCACCAGATGGTGACGATGGTGAAGGCGGAGCCGAAGTAGGAGATCGACATGAGTGTCAGGGCCATCCCCGCGGTGGGCACGGCAGCGGCGGCGCCGATGAAGGCGGTCAGGACCATGCCGACGACGAGGCAGGTCTTGCGCGTGCGTGTGAGGCTCCAGCCGCGTCCGAGCAGGAAGTCGCCCACGAGTCCGCCGCACCAGGAGCCGACGATGGCGCAGATCGGCGGGATGGAGCCGAAGACGCCGAGCTTGAGCAGGTCGAAGCCCCGCTCGTCGACGAGGTAGGTGGGGAACCAGGTGAGGAAGAAGGTGACGGCGAAGTTGACGCAGAAGAAGCCGATCATCATGGCCCACACCGCGCGCTTGCGCAGCAGGATGCGCACGGGGATGGCCGTGTCCGTGCTGGCCTGGGCCGTGAGCCTGGCCTCCTCCTCGCGGCCCTCGTTGATGTGGGCCAGCTCGCCGTCGCTGACCCGGCCGAAGAAGGCCTCGGGGCGGCGGTACAGGGCCCACCAGCCGATGGCCCACAGGATGCCGAGGATGCCGGCGATGAGGAAGACGTAGTGCCATCCCCACAGCCCGATGATGCCGGCGATGACGGGGGTGGCGACGGCGGAGCCGATGCGGGCTCCGGAGTCGTAGACGGAGGTGCCGCGGGCGCGCTCGCGCTGGGGGAACCACCGCGAGACGGTCTTGGCGGCGGCGGGGTAGGCGCCCGCCTCACCGATGCCCAGGCCCAGGCGCAGGCCGAAGAGGACGGCGAAGCTGTTGGCGAGGAATGTCAAGCCGGTGCACAGGGACCACACGAAGACGGCGGCGCCGAACATGAGGCGCTCGCCGAACTTGTCGATGAGGGAGCCGGCGGGGATCTGCATGACGGCGTAGGACCAGGAGAAGGCCGACAGGATGAGGCCCTGCTGGGTCTCGCTGATGTGGAGGTCCTCGGTCATGTAGGGCAGTGACACCGAGATGGCCGAGCGGTCGATGTAGTTGATGGCCAGGCCGAGGGCGCAGACGACGGCGATCGCCCAGCGCCAGCTCGTCCGGCTCGTGCCGGTTGCGGAGGAAGCGGACATGAATACCTCCTTGTATTGATGCACGTCCGGATGCGCGAACGATCACCTGTTTGATCGTTCTGATCATCTTGCAGGAACGAGATTGACACACCCTGAGCGAATCGTCAAGCAGATTGATCGATTCGATCATATCCGCTCAATCGGCAGCCCACCCAGCCCGGCCCCCGTCGTCGAAGCCGATGTGTCCCGCGAGCGCAGCGGATGAGACGATGGCCCCCTGCACGCGCCAAGACCCGGCGCCAACCGGCAGCGGCCACGAGCCAGCCGGCACACCGTCCCAGAAGGAGTACCTATGCCCGGTCAGAACCTGACCCGCGAGGAGGCCGCCGAGCGCGCGGGCCTCGTCGCCGTCGACACCTACACCATCGACCTCGACCTCACTCGTGGGTCGGAGGTCTTCGGCTCGACGACGACCGTTCGCTTCAGCGCCACCCCCGGCGCCGCCACCTTCATCGACCTTATCGCCCCCACGGTTCGCTCCATCACCCTCAACGGCACCGCTCTCGACCCGGCCCAGGTCTACGCGGACTCACGCATCGCGCTGGAGAACCTGGCCGCGGACAACGAGCTCACCGTCATCGCCGACTGCGCCTACATGCACACGGGCGAGGGCCTGCACCGCTTCACCGACCCGGCTGACGGACGCACCTACCTCTACAGCCAGTTCGAGGTGCCCGACTCGCGCCGCGTCTTCGCCGTCTTCGAGCAGCCCGACCTCAAGGCCTCCTTCGTCTTCACCGTCACCGCCCCCGCGGGCTGGACGGTCTTCTCCAACTCCCCCACCCCCGAGCCCGTGTCCGCCACCGGTGCCGACGGCGAGGCCGCCAGTGTCTTCTCCTTCGCCCCCACCAAGCGGATGAGCTCCTACATCACGGCGATCGTCGCCGGCCCCTACGAGGGCGTCACCGGCGAGTACCGGGCCGCGGACGGGCGCGTCGTGCCCCTGGGCGTGTACTGCCGGGCCTCCCTGCGCAAGTTCCTCGACGCCGAGGAGGTCCTCGAGCTCACCCGCAAGGGCTTCGCCTACTACGAGGACCTGTTCGCCACGCCCTACGCCTTCACCAAGTACGACCAGGTCTTCGTCCCCGAGTTCAACGCCGGGGCCATGGAGAACGCGGGGATCGTCACCCACCGCGACGACTACGTCTTCCGCTCGCGCCCGGTCGAGGCCCGTGTCGAGCGCCGCGCGGTGACGATCCTGCACGAGCTGGCGCACATGTGGTTCGGCGACATGGTGACGATGACGTGGTGGAACGACCTGTGGCTCAACGAGTCCTTCGCCGAGTTCACCTCCACGCTCGCCGTCGCTGAGGCCACCCGCTTCACCGAGGCCTGGACCACCTTTCAGGCCTCGGAGAAGACCTGGGCCTACAACCAGGACCAGCTCTCCTCCACCCACCCCGTGGCCGCCGAGATCAACGACCTGCACGACGTCGAGGTCAACTTCGACGGCATCACCTACGCCAAGGGCGCCTCGGTCCTGTCCGCGCTCGTGGCCTACGTGGGCCGGGAGAACTTCTTCGCGGGCATCGCCTCCTACCTGGCCAGGCACGCCTACGCCAACGCCACCCTGGAGGACCTGCTGCGCGAGCTGGAGGCCACGAGCGGGCGCGACCTGGGCGAGTGGACCCGCCTGTGGCTCCAGGAGGCCGGCGTCACCATCCTGCGCGCCGAGCTCACGACCAACGCCGAGGGCGTCATCACCTCCGCGGCCATCCTCCAGGAGATCCCGGAGGACTCCCCGGCCTCCCTGCGTCCGCACCGCCTCGCGCTGGGCTCCTACAGCCTCGTTGAGGGCAGCCTCGTGCGCACCGGGCGCGTTGAGATCGACGTCGACGGCGCGCGCACCGAGGTGCCCGAGCTGGTGGGCTCCGTACGCCCGGACGTCCTGCTGGTCAACGACGACGACCTCACCTACGCCAAGGCCCGCCTGGACGCGGCCTCGCTGACCGCGGGCCTGGAGCACGTGGCGGCCTTCGAGGGTTCCCTGCCCCGCTCGATCCTCCTGGCCTCGGCCTGGGACATGGTGCGCGACGGCGAGCTGCCCGCCTCCCGCTTCCTGGCGGCGGCGCTGGCGGCCCTGAAGGTCGAGCGGCACTCCTCGGTGGTCCAGGTGCTCCTGGCCCAGGTGGGCACGTGCCTGAGCCTCTACCTGCCGCCGGCCCACCGTGCGCGCCAGGCCCCGAAGACTGCCGAGGCGCTGCTGTCGCTGGCGCGCGCCGCCGAGGCCGGCTCCGACACCCAGCTCCAGCTCGTGCGGGCCGTCGCCGCTCACGCCGTGACGCCCGAGCAGACCGCGGCCGTGGCCGGCTGGCTCAGTGGCTCTGCGCCGCTGGAGGGGCTGGTTGTGGACCAGGATCTGCGGTGGGAGCTGCTCATCGGGCTCGTTGCCGCGGGCGCGGCCGGCGAGGAGGAGATTGCCGCGGAGGCCGAGCGCGACCGCACGACGACGGGCACGGAGCGTGCGGCGCAGGCCCGCGCCGCCCTGCCCACGCCCGAGGCGAAGCGGGCGGCTTGGCAGGCTCTTGTCGGGGATGCCACGATGCCCAACGAGACGTTGGTCAAGACCCTGCGCGGCCTGACCGACGTCGAGCGCGCACCGCAGCTGCTGGCGCCCTTCATCGAGGAGTACGTGGCCAAGGCTGACGAGATCTGGTCCTCGCGCACCTTCCACATGGCGGAGAACCTGCTGGCCGGCCTGTGGTCGTCGGCGACGGTGGGCCTGGAGGGTTGTGACCCGGTGGGTGCGCTCAAGGGCTGGCTCGCCTCGCACGAGGAGGCCCCGGCCGCCTTCCGCCGCATCATCGCCGAGAACCTGGACATGACGCGCCGGGTGGCGCGCGTGCAGCAGCGCGAGCTGCAGGGCTGACGCTCGGCACGAACAGGGCTGGGCCCCCGGGGCGTCCACCGCGCGTCGTTCCCCACGCGGGTTCGAGGGTCAAGGCCTCGAACCCGCGTGGGGAACCGGTACCTCAGCGGTTGGTCCTCGCGCGGTGGGAGCCGGGCTAGCGCCTCTTGCGCGCGGCCTCGGCGTTCTTGCCGGTGGCCTCGGCGGCGACGGCCTGGGCCTCGGCGAAGGCGTCGGCGTCGTCCTCCTCACGTCCCGGGGTGCGGAAGTTGAACTTCGCGATGAGGAAGCGGAAGAGGAAGTAGTAGATGACGGCATAGACCAGGCCGATGATGACGAGCATCACCGGGCCCTGGAAGAAGCCGCCGGAGAGCTCGGAGGACTTGCCCATGTTGATGAGGTAGTCGAACAAGCCGGCGGAGAAGGTGAAGCCGGACTTGATGCCCAAGGCGTTGACGATGACCAGCGCAATACCGGTGAGGACAGCGTGGACGGCGTACAGCGGGAAGGCGACGTAGGCGAAGGCGAACTCGAGGGGCTCGGTGACACCGGTGAGGAAGGCGGTCAGAGCCACGGAGATCATGAGGGCGCCGGTGGCCTTGCGCTTGGTGGTCTTGGCGGTGTGCCACATGGCCAGGGCGGCGGCGGGCAGAGCGAACATCATGATCGGGAAGAAGCCGGTCATGAAGCCACCGGACCAGGCATTGGTGCCGTCAACACCCTGGAAGAAGCAGTTGAGGTCGCCGTGGACCTCCGCGCCCTCCGCGCCGGTGCAGGTACCGAGCTGGAACCAGGGCAGGGAGTTCCACAGGTGGTGCAGACCAAAGGGAATGAGCAGGCGGTTGATGGTGCCGTAGACGAAGTAGGCGAAGGAACCACCGACGCCACCGTTGAGGCCGGCCTCGATGAGCCAGCCACCGAGACGCACGTTGATGATGTTGTTGAAGAGGGGGTAGATGGCGCCCATGACAACACCGACGACAACGGCCGCACCGGAGGTGACGATCGGCACGAAGCGGCGGCCGCCGAAGAAGGCGAGCCAGTCCGGCAGCTTCACGCGGTAGAACTTCTCCCACAGCTTCGCGGCCACGACACCGATGATGATGCCGCCGAGGACGCCGTAGTTGATGGTGTTCTCCTCAGGGGTCTCGCCGCCGGCGCCCCAGTACGGTGCGAGGGCGGAGAACACGCCCTCCAGGACCAGGAAGCCGAAGAGGCCGGCGACACCGGTGGAGCCGTCGGACTTCTTGGCGAAGCCGATGGCGACGCCAACGGCGAAGATAAGCGCCAGGTGGCCGAACACAGCACCACCGGCGGCGGCCATGACGTCGGCGACGGGCTGCATCCAGGGCAGGGACTTGGACACGCCGTCGGCGCCCAGCATGTCGGCCTGGCCAAGGCGCAGCAGCAGGCCCGCCGCGGGCAGCGTGGCAATGGGGAGCATGAGCGAACGCCCGAGGCGCTGCATCAGGGCGAACGCGCCGCCCGACTTCTTCTTCTCTGACACAAGGTCCTCCAGATCCGGGAGCGCATGGCAACAGCGCCACGCGAGGGTTACCGCCCGGGGAGGGCGGCTCGGTCCGACGGGCACCGCTGCACTCGTCTGGACCAGTGGTATCAGCAAAGACCAGACCACAGACGTTGTCAAGCACGTGCTCGCACATTCCAGGGGCCGACTTTTCGTGAGCCTCACGAGGCCTGCCACACCTCTCCCCGGTCGAGCGCCCGCGGCAGGCGATCAGGGCGGGCACAATGGGCCCAACCACCCGTCCGACCGGAAGGAGACCACCGTGCCGCAGGGGCAATCGTCAGGCGCGCGCGAGCGGAGCGGAGCACGCGCCAAGTACGTCGTCGTGCGCGAGCACCTGCTCGCCCTCATCTCCGACGGTCTGCCGGCCGGGGCCCCCCTGCCCTCCGAGCGCGAGCTGTGCGAGCGCTTCGGCGTCTCACGCATGACCGTGCGCCAGGCCGTCGACACCCTCGTCGCCGACGGCGCCGTCGAGCGGCACCAGGGCCGGGGGACCTTCGTCGCCCCGCCCAAGCTCGACCTCCAGCTGCGCCTGACCTCCTTCAGCGACGAGATGCGACGGCGGGGCATGGAGCCCGGCGCGGTCTTCCTCGTCGCCGAGACCGTGCCCGCACCACCGGCGGTCGCCGCCCAGCTCGAGCTCGCCGAGGACGAGCAGGCCCACCACCTGCGCCGTCTGCTGACGGCCGACAGCGTGCCCATGGCCCTGGAAGAGACCTGGATCCCGCAACACCTCGCGCCGGACCTGCTCGAGGATGGCCTTCCCCCCTCGGTGTACGAGGCGCTCACCCAGGTGGGGCTCATGCCCGAGTGGGGCGAGGACGTGCTCGAGGCCCGCGCCGTCACCTCCGAGGAGGCGGCCCTGCTCGGCGTGCCCGAGCGCGCCCCCGCCCTGGACATCGTGCGGCGCACCTTCCACGACCACACCGCGGTCATCTACTCGCGCTCCCTCTACCGGGCGGACCGCTACACGCTGTGGGTCCCGGTCTCCGCACCGGGCCCGCGCCGTCGACGCCCCGACAACCTGCCGACGACCTGAGCCCGCGGCCCCGCGGCCCGCCGCTGTGCAGGCGGCGGGCCGGTCGCGGACGGGGCCGTGACAGGTCTCGCCTCCAGGGTCTCGCCATCGGGCACGCTCCACGCTACTATCACACTGGTATGGACCACCTCCCTGGGAGCGACGACGCCCACAGGACCACCGGTCCGCCCCATCCGTCGGCCCCGCGCCGACCAGACCCTAGGAGAACCCGCATGTCCCAGGCCCAGAGCATCGTCGACGCCCTCGGCGGCTTCGACAACATCATCGAGATCGAGCCCTGCATCACCCGTCTGCGCTGCGAGCTGGAGGACCCCTCCCTGGTGGACGAGGCCGCCCTCAAGGCCGCTGGCGCCCACGGGGTCCTCAAAGCCGGCGACGCCGTGCAGGTGATCGTTGGACCCAACGCCGATACCATCGCGGAGGACATCGAGGATCTTCGATGACCCTCGACATCGCCTCCCCGCTCGCCGGCCGCGTTCTGTCCCTCGACGACGTCCCCGACCCCGTCTTCGCCGGCAGGTTCGTCGGCCCGGGCCTCGCCGTCGACCCCGACCGGACCGAGGGCACTGACGTCACCGCCGTGGCGCCCGTCAGCGGCACCATCGCCAAGGCCCACCCCCACGCCTTCATCATCACGGCCGAGAACGGACCCGCCATCCTGGTCCACCTGGGTCTGGACACCGTGGGGCTCGGGGGCAAGGGCTTCAACGTCCTCGTCAAGGAGGGTGACGCCGTCGCCGCCGGAGACCCCGTGGTCACCTGGAACCCGGCCGACATCGAGGCCGGTGGGCTCAGCCCCGTCGTGCCCGTTGTCCTCCTAGAGACGGATGAGCAGTCCCTGGATCTCGCCAAGCCCGGCACCCCCCTGGAGGCGGGAGACGTGCTGCTCACCCTCCACTGATACCGGCCACCGAGCCGACCACGCACGTGGGGCGGTCACGTCGGCAGACCGTCCAGGGCGCTGCTGATCCGCGAGGCAACCACGCACGTGGGGCGGTCACCCTTGAGGGTGACCGCCCCACGTGTCACGAGCGGCCGACGTCGGCCCGGCTCAGTTCCCGCTCAGGCCCAGCTCAGGCACGGTCCAGGGCCTCGCGCACCACCGCCAGCAGGCTCTCCATCCGCGCGTTGCCGGGCAGGTCCTCAACCAGCACCACCTCGCCGGTGCCGTCAGCCAGCGGCTGGCACCAGTTCGGGTACTCCAGGTCCGTGCCCGGCTGGTTCTGGGCCCGGCGTTCACCGACCCCGTCCACCAGGGAGACACCGACAAGGCGTGCGGGCGTGCGGGCCACGTAGCGGTGCAGGGCCTCGACGATCTCTCGCTCCGAGGGGTTGTCCCCCAGCAGGCCGTGCTCGCGCAGCCGGGTGAGCATCCGGTCGCGCTCGAGACGGGCCTCGGCGCGCACCTGCTCGACCGGCTCGGTGAGCAGGCCCAGGCGCTCGCGCAGGCTCACGTGCTCCTCCGCCAGATACCCGGCTGTCGGCGGCAGGTCGTGGGTGTTGACCGTCGCGAGCTGGAGCGAGCGGTAGGCCTCCGGCTGCTTGGGCCAACCATCGTCCTGCTTCTCGAACCACAGGACCCCAGTGCCCAGGACCCCACGGCTGGAGAGGTAGTCACGCACCCACGGCTCGACGGTTCCCAGGTCCTCGCCGATGATGACAGCGTCGGCCAGGTGGGCCTCGAGCAGCAGGACGCTGACCATCGCCTCGTGGTCATAGCGCACGTAGGCACCCGCGTCCGCGCGCATCCCCTCAGGGATCCACCACAGCCGGAACAGTCCGGTGACGTGGTCCACCCTCAGGGCACCCGCATGCCGCATGACCGTGCGGGCCATCTCGCGCAGGGGCCGGTAGGCGTCCGCGGCCAGGCGCACCGGGCTCCACGGCGGCTGGGACCAGTTCTGGCCCAGCTGGTTGTACATGTCCGGGGGCGCGCCGACGCGCACGCCCGGCGCGAAGGACTCGGGGTCGCTCCACACGTCGGCACCGCGCGGGTGGACGCCGATGGCGAGGTCATCCATGATGCCCAGCGCCATGCCGGAGGCCTTGGCCACCGCCTGCGCCCGCTCGAGCTGCTCGTCCACGATCCACTGCAGCCAGGCGTAGTAGTCGATGCGGTCGCTCAGGGTCCTGGCCTCATTGGCCACGTAGGCCGAGCTCGCATCGCGCAGGGTCGCGGGCCACTGGGCGAGCGGCCCGTACTTCTCCGTCAGGGCGCTCCACAGGGCGAAGCGCTCCAAGCCCTCGCCCTGCTCGGCACGGAAGCGCTCGAAGTCGCGCTGGCGGGCACGCGAGCGGCCGGCGGCGAAGATGACCTCCAGTGCCTCGCTCTTGGCCTTCCAGGCGGCGTCACGGTCGATCGGCTCAGCACTGTGGTTGGCCGCCTCGACGTCCTGCAGCTCCCACTGGACCAGCGAGCGGCGCGGCCCCGCCAGGCGCGAGACCTCAAGGATGTTCTCGGGGCGAATGTAAATCGGGTTGACGAAGCGCCTGGTCACCGGCAGGTAGGGAGAGGCCGTCATGGGTCCCACGGGCTCGGCGGCGTGGAGCGGGTTGATGAGCAGGAAGTCCGCCCCCTCGTCACCGAGGAAGGAGGCGAGCTCGGCGAGGTCGTCGGCGTCGCCGATGCCCCAGGAGCCGGCCGAACGCACGGAGTAGAGCTGGGCCATGACGCCCCAGCCCCGCTCGCCCAGCGATGCGGGCAGGTCGAGGTGGTCCGGAGCGATGGCGAGGGCAGCACGGGCCTGGGTGGAGCCGTCGCCGACCCAGGCGACGAGCTCGTGCCAGCCCAGCGGCAGGTCGGTGGGCAGGACGAAGGTGGCCTGACCGGTGAGCACGCCGTCGACGTCGCGGGCGGGGGTCCAGTCCTCGGTCTGGGTCAGCGGGTGGTGGGTGCCGTCGTCGAGCACCGCCTCGACCCGGACCGGCGTGCCGTCGGGCACGTGGACGGTGACGGGTGCGGCCGTCCCCTGTCGCACGACGACGGTGGGCGGCAGCACCTGACGCCAGGGGGCCAGCTCCGCCTGCTGCAGGGACTGCTCGATCTCCTCCTCCGTGGAGGCCGGCACGCCGAGGGCTGCGAGGACGGCGACGAGGGTCTCGCGCGATGGGGAGGCGGGTCGCCCGTGGTAGTCCCAGTAGTCGACTAGGACGCCGTTGGCCTGGGCGAGCTGGATCAGTCGCTCGGATGCGGGGTCGGGGAAGGGATCGGTCATGGCGGGGACCTCAGGGGTTGGGCGCTGCGCGCGCGGTGGCTTGGTTGGTGGACGGCTGGGCGGGTCGCCGTCCTGCCGCGACAGTGCGGGGACGGGAACGGCTGCCCACCTTGCTGCAAGGGTTTCACAGACGCCTGCGCCGCGCCAGCAGCAGGTGCGGGCGCGGCGCAGGGACGTGTGTCTGACGCGGTCCGGTGCGTGAGGGTCAGTCGAGCGCGGCGATGGCGGCGGCCAGCTCGTCAGCGCCCGGTCCGACGACGACCTGCACGACGCGCCCGGAGCGCACCACACCGAAGGCACCGGTCGCGCGCAGAGCCTCCTCATCCACCTTGTCCTGGTCAACGACCTCCACCCGCAGGCGTGTGATGCAGGGCTCGAGGTCCGTGATGTTCTCACGGCCACCCAGGCCCTTGACGATGTCGGCGGCGGTGCTCATTCCATGTCCCTCCTGATCAATGCGTGTCGCCCGTCACTTTATCCCAGATCCTGCCCCAGTCCTACCGCCTCAGCCCCTCAGAGCCAGGCGGCGACCCGTCCCGTGCGGGCGGCCGTCTCACCCTGTGTCAATCGTTGTTCACCCGGGGGCGGAAAGCACGCCGGGAAGCCAGTAGCGGTGCACAATGGGCGCGACCCGACTCCGTCACCGTCGAGGAGCAGCCCATGACCACCCCCACCGCGTCTTCCCCCGCCCCCAAGCCGTTGTCGGGGATCGGCGTGAGCCCGGGCCTCGTCGCCGGCCCCGTGGCCCGCATGGCCCCCGGCATCCCCGAGCCTGCCATCGAGACCCTCGACCCCGCCCGAGACCTCGACAAGGAGTGCGAGCGCATCGCCCAGGCCGCCCGGACCGTCAAGAAGAGGCTCGAGCTCTCCGCCGCCGAGGCCAAGGGCGAGGGACGCACCCTGCTGGAGACCACCGCCCAGATGGCCGCGGACCCCACCCTGACCTCCTCCTCCCAGGCCATGGTCCGCGAGCGCCGCCTCGTGCCCGAGCGCGCCGTGTGGGAGGCCGCCGGGACCCTGTGCGCCATGCTGGAGTCGCTAGGCGGCTACATGGCCGAGCGCACCCGCGACGTGCAGGACGTGCGTGACCGCATCGTCGCCGTCCTCACCGACTCCCCCATGCCCGGTATCCCCCACCTGCCCGAGCCCTTCGTCCTCGTCGCCAAGGACCTCGCCCCCGCCGACACCGCCCTGCTCGACCCCGAGAAGGTCGTCGCCTTCGTCACCTCCGAGGGCGGGCCCACCTCCCACACCGCCATCCTCGCGCGCGCCCTGGGTATCCCCGCCATCGTCGGCACCGGCACCGATGTCACCGACGCTCTGTCCGACGGCGATATCGTCCTCATCGACGGCACCAAGGGCACCATCATCCTCGATCCCAGTGAGGACGCCCTGCGTCGCGCCCGCGAGCTGGCCCAGCGGGTGCGCGTCTTCAACGGCGACGGCGCCACCAAGGACGGCCACGAGGTCCAGCTGCTCGCCAACGTCGGCGACGGCGCCGCGGCCCGCTCCGCCGCCGAGGCCGGCGCCATGGGCATCGGCCTGTTCCGCACCGAGTTCTGCTTCCTGGACCAGCCGACCGAGCCCACCGTCGAGCAGCAGGTCGAGGCCTACACGCAGGTGCTCGCCGCCTTCCCCGGCAAGAAGGTCGTCGTGCGCACCCTCGACGCCGGTGCGGACAAGCCCCTGCCCTTCCTCACCGACGCGACCGAGGAGAACCCGGCCCTGGGCGTGCGTGCCTACCGCACGACCCGTCGCGACCCCGAGGTCCTCGACCACCAGCTCGAGGCCCTGGCCCGCGCGGAGGCCGCCACCGAGGCCAAGGTGTGGGTCATGGCCCCTATGATCTCCACCGTCGAGGAGGCCCGGGCCTTCACCGACAAGGCGCGCTCCTACGGGTTGAGCACCGCCGGCATGATGATCGAGGTCCCCTCGGCCGCCCTCATGGCCGACGCCATGTTCGAGCACGCCGACTTCGCCTCCGTCGGCACCAACGACCTCACCCAGTACGTCATGGCGGCGGACCGCCTGCTGTCGACGCTGGCGGACCTGTCCACCGCCTGGCAGCCGGCCGTCCTACGACTGATCAAGACCGCCTGCGACGGCGCCGCCCCGCACGGGCGTCCCGTGGGCGTGTGCGGTGAGGCCGCCGCGGACCCGGCCCTCGCCGTCGTCCTCGTGGGCCTGGGGGTGGCCAGCCTGTCCATGACCGCCCGGGCCCTGCCCGACGTCGACGCCGTCCTGAAGTCCGTCACCCTGGAGGACTGTCGGCGCATCGCGGCCCTCGCCGTCGGCGCCCCGACCGCCGAGGAGGCGCGTACTGCCGTGCGCGCCGAGCTGCCTGTCCTCGAGGAGCTGGGCCTGTGACCCGTCCCTACCCCGTCCCCATCTCCTCCGACGAGCCCCTGGGCTCGGTCACGCGCGTCCTCGCGCTCGAGGAGACGGACGGGGAGGACGCCTTCACCGGCGATTCCCTGCCCCAGCACTCGGGGCGGGTCTACGGCGGCCAGGTGGTCGCCCAGGGGCTGCTGGCCGCATCGGCCACCCTCATCGACGACGGCGACGGCCCGCGCCTGCCCCACTCCGTGCACGCCTACTTCATGCGCGGGGGCAAACCGGAGGCTCCCATCCGCTTCGACGTCGAGCGCATGCACGACGGACGCTCCTTCTCACAGCGGCGCACCACCGCCTCCCAGGGCGGTGCCGCCATCCTCACGATGGTCTCCTCCTTCCAGGAGACGCAGGAGGGGGCTGAGGTCCAGCTGCCGGCGCCGCAGGTGCCCCGGCCCGAGGAGCTGACGAGCGCGCTCGAGATCTTCCGCACCATCGACCACCCGGTGGCGAGGTTCCTGGGCCGCACAGCCGCCTTCGACCTGCGTCACGTGGAGGGCAACATCTACCTCCACCCCGGCGAGGTCGTTGAGGGCCGCCAGCACCTGTGGGCGCGCTCACGCGGGCAGGTCCCTCCGGAGGCCTCGCAGGTGGTCCACCGGGCGCTACTGGCCTACATGTGCGACCAGTTGATGCTCGAGCCGGCGCTGCGCAGCCAGGGCCTGTCCTGGCGCAGCGAGGGGATGAGCCTGGCCACGCTCGACCACGCGCAGTGGTTCCACCGCGACGTCGACGTGGGCGACTGGCTGCTCTTCGTCCAGGACTCCCCCACCTCCCAGGGCGGGCGGTCCATGGCACGGGCGGAGGTCTTCGACGCCGAGGGACGGCTCGTGTCCACTATTGCCCAGGAGGGCATGGTGCGCATGCCCACCGCCGATCGCTCCGGCACTGGCCGCTGGGCGATCCGAGTGGCCGAGGGCGACGACGGCTCACCCATCCCCGACCCCCAGGCGGACATGGCCGGAGACGGACACGGAGGCGATGCTGCCAAGCGGGATGGAGCTCTCGTTGGCTCCCAGGGGCATCAGCCCCAGCAGGGTGTTGGGGTCCGTGAACACGAACCGGGTGTGTGAGCACGCGGCGTCAGGCCCCACCAGGGGTGAGATGGTCAACCGGCTGCCGCGGCGCCGTCGTCGGCCCTCTCCCGTAGGCTGTGCCTGGACACGTACACCCCCACGAAAGGCGCAGTGATCCTGTGGCTGAGTACATCTACTCGATGATCAAGGCGCGCAAGGCGCACGGTGACAAGGTCATCCTCGACGACGTCACCATGTCCTTCTTCCCCGGCGCGAAGATCGGCATGGTCGGCCCTAACGGTGCCGGCAAGTCCTCCATCCTCAAGATCATGGCGGGCCTCGACCAGCCCTCCAACGGCGAGGCGCGCCTGGCCCCCGGCTACAGCGTCGGCATCCTCATGCAGGAGCCCCCGCTCAACGAGGACAAGACCGTCCTGGGCAACGTCGAGGAGGGCGTCGCCGAGATCAAGGGCAAGCTCGACCGCTTCAACGAGATCTCCGCCGCCATGGCGGACCCGGACGCCGACTTCGACGCCCTCATGGAGGAGATGGGCAAGCTCCAGACGGAGATCGACACGGCGGGTGCCTGGGACCTCGACTCCCAGCTCGAGCAGGCGATGGACGCCCTGCGCTGCCCGCCGCCCGACGCCGAGGTCAAGCACCTGTCCGGCGGTGAGCGTCGCCGCGTCGCCCTGTGCAAGCTCCTGCTCGAGGCCCCCGACCTGCTCCTGCTCGACGAGCCCACCAACCACCTGGACGCCGAGTCCGTCCTGTGGCTCGAGCAGCACCTGAAGAACTATGAGGGTGCCGTCATCGCCGTCACCCACGACCGTTACTTCCTCGACCACGTCGCCCAGTGGATCGCCGAGGTCGACCGCGGTCACCTCTACCCCTACGAGGGCAACTACTCCACCTACCTGGAGACCAAGGAGAAGCGCCTGGAGGTCCAGGGCAAGAAGGACGCCAAGCTCGCCAAGCGCCTCAAGGAGGAGCTCGAGTGGGTCCGCTCCTCCGCCAAGGGCCGCCAGACCAAGTCCAAGGCCCGCCTGGCCCGCTACGAGGAGATGGCGGCGGAGGCCGAGCGCACGCGCAAGCTCGACTTCGAGGAGATTCAGATCCCGCCGGGCCCGCGCCTGGGCAACGTCGTGCTCGAGGCCAGCCACCTGACCAAGGGCTTCGACGGGCGCACGCTCATCGACGACCTGTCCTTCACCCTGCCGCGCAATGGCATCGTCGGCATCGTCGGCCCCAACGGCGTCGGCAAGACCACCCTGTTCAAGACGATCGTCGGCCTTGAGCCGCTCGACAGTGGCGAGCTCAAGATCGGCCAGACCGTCTCACTGTCCTACGTGGACCAGACGCGTGCCGGCATCGACCCGAACAAGACCCTGTGGGAGGTCGTCTCCGACGGCCTGGACTACATCCAGGTCGGCAACGTGGAGATGCCCTCTCGCGCCTACGTGGCGGCCTTCGGCTTCAAGGGACCGGACCAGCAGAAGCCGGCCGGGGTCCTGTCCGGTGGTGAGCGCAACCGCCTCAACCTGGCGCTGACCCTCAAGCAGGGTGGCAACCTCATCCTGCTGGATGAGCCGACCAACGACCTGGACACCGAGACCCTGGGCTCGCTGGAGAACGCGCTGCTGAACTTCGCGGGCTGCTCGGTGGTCATCACCCACGACCGTTGGTTCCTCGACCGCGTGGCCACGCACATCCTGGCCTGGGAGGGCGACGAGGAGAACCCGGCCACGTGGTACTGGTTTGAGGGGAACTTCGCCTCCTACGAGGAGAACAAGGTCACGCGCCTGGGCGCGGAGGCCGCCCGCCCGCACCGCGTGACCTACAGGAAGCTCACGAGGGACTGACACCGACTGACCTCGCACGGGACCGGCTGCCGCGCAATGCGGCAGGGCCGGTTCGCCGTGTGCGGCGGGGGCGGCGCGAGCGTGGCGGAGTCATTTGTCACAACAAATGCGGTTCGCCGTGTGCGGCGGGGGCTGCGGCGCCACGGTGCGCGCCGCGGCAGCGCCGCTCAGTCCTCGGACTGCTCCTGCTGCTTGCGCCAGCGGATGCCGGCGTCGATGAAGCCGTCGATGTCGCCGTCGAACACGGCCTCGGGGTTGCCGACCTCGTGGGAGGTCCGCAGGTCCTTGACCATCTGGTACGGGTTGAGGACGTAGGAGCGCATCTGGTCACCCCAGGAGGCCTTGATGTCCCCCGCCAACTCCTTCTTCTTGGCGTCCTCCTCCTGCTGCTTGAGCAGCAGCAGGCGCGACTGGAGCACGCGCATGGCGGCGGCGCGGTTCTGGATCTGCGACTTCTCGTCCTGCATGGACACCACCATGCCCGTGGGAAGGTGGGTGATGCGCACGGCGGAGTCGGTCGTGTTGACGCTCTGGCCGCCGGGGCCGGAGGAGCGGAAGACGTCGACGCGGATGTCGGTCTCCGGGACCTCGATGTGGTCGGTGGACTCGATGAGCGGGATGACTTCGACGGCGGCGAAGGAGGTCTGGCGCCGCCCCTGGTTGTCGAAGGGGCTGATGCGCACGAGGCGGTGGGTGCCGCCCTCGACGCTGAGCGTGCCGTAGGCGTAGGGGGCGTGGACCTCGAAGGTGACGGACTTCAGGCCCGCCTCCTCGGCGTAGGAGGTGTCGAGCACCTTGGTGGCGTAGCCGTGGCGCTCGGCCCAGCGCAGGTACATGCGCAGCAGCATCTCGGCGAAGTCCGCGGCGTCCACACCGCCCGCGCCGGAGCGGATGGTGACGACGGCGTCGCGCTGGTCGTACTCGCCGGACAGAAGTGTGCGGATCTCGAGCTCGGCCAGGTCCTTGGAGATGTCCACGAGGTCCGTCTCCGCCTCGGCCAGGAGCTCGACGGCGTCGTCGCCCGCCTCCTCCCCCGCCATCTCGACCATGGCCTCCAGGTCGTCGATGCGGTCGGCCAGGTCCTCGACGCGCTTGAGGTCCGCCTGCGCGTGGGACAGGGCGGAGGTGACCACCTGGGCGGCGTCGGGGTCGTCCCACAAGTCGGGGGCCGCCGCCTGCTCACTCAACTCGGCGATGCGCGCGCGCAGCACCTCGGGGTCCGTCACCGCCGCGATGGAGGCGTGCGTGCGACGGAGTCGGTCGATCTCTACGGGGAAGTCAGTGGCCACCCCCCGGAGTCTACGGCAGCGGGGCGACGCCCTTGGCGGCTCGGGTAGGGACCCTGGTCACGGGCCGCCTTGGCGGCCGGCGGCGCTGCGGGCCGACGGCGGCGTCCGAGGTTGGCCCCACGGCACGGCAGCCAGCAGCGCTAGGCCGGTACTCGACGTCGGCACGACGGCGCTTCGCGTTGACCGGCTGATCACCCGGCCGCGGTCCCGCAGCACCTGCCGTGCCCCTCAGCCGAGTTCGAGAGCAGCCGCCTCGGCGTGCACAAGGTCGACCAGGGCTCGCACGGCAGGGCTCGGGTCCCTGCGCGAGGCGCGGTGACGGGCGATGAGCTGGCGTGTTCCCAGGCCGGGCAGTCGGGTGGCGCTCACGCCGTCGGGCAGCGTGGCCGACAGCACGGCGAGCTCGGGCAGTAGGGCCCAGCCGAGTCCGGCGGACACCATGGCAAGGACAACGTCGTAGTCATAGGCGATGTGCCTGCGGCTGAGGGATGTGCCGAGCTGCCGGGACAGACGTTCGAGGGCATCGGCCCCGGCGGTGCCCGGCGCCAGATCGATCCAGGCGGGCCTCACGAGGTCCCCCAGGGCGCCCGGCGCCGCCTGGCCGGGCGGGGAGACGACGAGCCAGGACTCGTCCAGGACGGGTACGTCCGCGGTGCCCCGGGCCGGACGGACGGGGGCGGTGGCGTCGCGCTCGAGCAGGAGAAGGTCGAGCTCCCCGTTGCGCAGGCGCGTAAGGGCGCTGGCGCCCTCGGTCTCCTCCACGGTGATCGTCAGGCCCGGCAGGTCCTGCTCGGCGCGCACGAGGAGAGGGACGAGCAGGGCTCGGATGACGGTGGCGATGGTGCCCACGTGCACGTGCCCACTGGGGGCGTCCGGGTCCATCTCGGCCAGGGACCTGCGGGCGGCGACCAGTTCGAGCTCGATGCGCTCGGCGCTCTCCGACAGCAGCCGTCCCGCGTCGGTGAGGACGGCTCCGCGGGGCGTGCGGTCGAGCAGGCGTGTGCCCGCCTCCTTCTCGAGCAGCTTGATCTGCTGGCTGACGGCGGAGGGGGTCAGGTGCTGGGCCTGGGCGGCGGCGACGATGCCGCCGGCCCTGTGGACGGCCAGGAGGAGGGCAAGACGGTGGGCGGACAGGTCCATGACCCGAGTGTCACCCAAAGGTTTAGAAGAACTGAATACCTCTATGCATTTTCCTGCGATTGATCTGGAGTCCCTGGTGGACCACGATCAGGTCCGTGAACGACGTGCTGCCCACCCTCATCGCGGCCGGCGGATGGATCGGCGCCGCCGAGCTGCTGCTCGCCTACGCCCTCGTCTCACGCGGGTGCATCGCCGGGGACTCCTTGCGCTACCAGGCTCTCAATATCACCGGCTCGGTGCTGCTGATGATCAACTGTGCCTACACGGGGGCATGGCCGTCGGCGCTCGCCAACGTCTTCTACCTGCTTGTGGGGCTGTGGATGCTGGTGACGGTCAAGCGCGCCTACCTCGGTCAGCTCGCGCGGCGTCACCGCGACCAGCTGGGCACCCGCCTGCGCCCCGGCCAGCGCGGGGCTCTGGCCCACTAGGGCCCGGCCGTCACCCGGGCGGTGCTCGTCGCGGTGATCTCGAAACCCTCCGAGGGGAGGATGTCCCACGGGAGGAAGGGCGGGCGCGAGCGCGCCGTCAGTGTGACGACGGCGGTGTCGCCGTCTAAGGCGTAGGCCTGCACCACCTCGACGCCCTCGAGCGTCACCAGGGCCGCCTGAGCGGCCAGGTCCTCCACCGCGGCGTCGTGCACGGCGGTGTCGGTCAGGGCTCCGGGCACGGCCCCGCTGTCGGAGTCGGCCGCACTGACATCACCCTGGTAGTACGTGTCGGGACCCACGCGTCGCGCCGCTGCGGCGGCCGCGGAGTCCGCAACGAAGGTCAGCCGCTTGACGTCGAGGTAGATCGCGGTGGCGGAGGCCACGGTGAGCAGGAGCGCGATGACGACGGTCATGAGGCCGATGCCCAGCAGCAGGGTCTGCCCCTCCTCCGCGGCCGGTGAGCAGCGCCACGGTCCCTTGGCCCGGCCGGGGCGACGCCTCCCGAAGCCGCAGCGACGCTCTCCCGCACAATCGGCGTCCCGGCCAGTCACGGCGTCCTCGTGACAGCCGGTCGAACCGTTCATGTCCCCTCCCGCTCGGCGGGCCGGACGAAGCGCTCGGCCCTGAGGTGCACGACGTCGTCGCCCAGGCCTGACAGCAGCGGCAGCCCCACCCCGACCTCGACGCGCACCACGGCACCGGACGTGCAGCCCTCCGAGACGCAGGTGACGCTCATGGCCTGCTGGACCGGGGCCCTCACCCCCTGGTCGGACAGCGCCAGCCCGGCAGCGAGGTGGGCGTGGGTGAGGGCATCGTCACCGGCCTCCACCGCCAGGACCCTGGTGGCGGCGTCGGCGGCGGAGACAACGGCGAAGGAAGCGGCCTGGACCTGGGCCAGGGCGATGAGGAGGTACACGACCGGCACGACGATGGCGACGCTCCACCCGATGAACTCCACCGTGGCGTTGCCCTCCGCCTGCCGCAGACGAGCCAGCGGCAGGCGGGCCAGCGACAGCAGGCCGCGCTCCCGGCGGCCGTGAGCGGTCACGGCGTCGCCCCGGTCCCCACGAGGCGGGCCTCGTCGACAGCGTGTCCGCTCACGGTGAGCCCGCCCGCGGGCCCCAGGAGTCCGAGGACCGGCAGCGGCGCGGAGACGGTCGCCGTCACCACCCCGACTCCATCGACGTCTCCTCGCGTGACGGTCACCTGCTCGACGTAGCCGTCGGCCAGGGCAGCGCCCACCAGGGCCTCGACGCGCGCGGTCGCCTCCGCCTCGGTGCCGCCCGCGAGCGCGGCACGCCGAGCGCCCTCCCCCGCCGCGTCCACGAGGACGTTGCGCACATACAGGCCGAGCGCGAGCTGAAGGACGGCGACGGTGACGGCGACGACGAGCGCGCCGACGAGGACGAAGTCGACGACGGCGGAACCCTCCTCCGGGTGACGGTCACCCGGCGCAGGGCCCCACTCAGATGGCACCGGTGACCTTGCTGATGGCGTTGCTGAACACCTCTGTGAGGGCGGGGCCGGCCACCGCCCACAGCGCGACAACGAGCCCGGCGGTCATGAGCGTGACCAGGACCCAGCCGGGAACGTCACCGCGCTCCTGGGTGACCAGGACGGTGCGCGGGCGGGCGATGGTGCCGGGCAGGGCCCGACGGGTGCGGGGAATCAAGGTGGTCGTGAGCATGGGGGACACCTCACAGGATCGGGCGAAGGAACGGGGGCTCCCAGGAGGAGGACGGGCCCGCTCGCCGGTGAACGGGCCCTGGCCTCACCCTAGGTCACGTCCCTGCCCTCAGGAGGCAATACCGCCCGCCCTGTGGATAACCCTCGCCGCCTCACAGACCCAGCCGCAGGACGAAGAGACCCGGGAACAGGGCGAAGATGACGGTGATCGGCAGGACGAGGAAGACCACGGGAACCATCTGGGCGATCTCACGGCGCCCGCCCTCCTCCATGAGCGCGCGACGTGAGGCCTCGCGGGCGTCCGAGGCCTGCGCCCGCAGCACGTCGGCCAGCGGCGTGCCGCGCTCGAGTGCCACGGAGACCGCCTCGCACAGGCGGGTCACCGGCAGGGAGCGGACCCGCTCCTCCAGGTGGGTCAGCGCCGTCGTGAGCACGGTTCCCGAGCGCACCTCGGCCAGCGTCAGCGCCAGCTCCTCAACGAGCTCGCCACGTCCCAGCTCCACGATCCTCTCAAGCGCCGCCACAGGCCCCTGTCCGGCGCCAACGACGAGCGCCAACAGCTCGACGACGTCGGGCAGCTGCTCCTCGACACGTGCCCGGCGCCGCTCGACCTCGCGGGTGAGCCACCAGTCGCGGGCGGCCGCCCCGGTGGCGGCGGCAAAGAGTGAAGCCAAGACGAGCTGGGGCACGGAGACGGGCCGCACGAGCGCCGTCGCCAGGCCGAGCCCCATGCCCACCGCGAGCCCCACCCCGGCCCAGACCATCTGTTCCAGGCGCAGCTGCTCAAGCGTGCGGCGCCCGCCGGCCGCCTCCAGGCGACGTCTGACCGACTGTGAGGAGGAGCCCAGGCGCTCCAGGAGCGTGCTCGCTGAGGCGACGGCGGCCAGGATGCTCGCGGACACGGTCGGGCTCTCATCCCAGCTCCCGGCCTGGCTCAGGAGCCCGGAGGTTCGCGGGCGCTCGAGCACGTAAGGGGCGAGCCGCTCGACCAGGCCCATGCGGGCGCGACGCCGCCACGAGAGAAGCACGAGCAGGCCGCAGGACAGGCTCAGGCCCGCCAGGGCACCGATGATCACGCCGCTCATCTCAGGACCCTCCCCTCCTCAGGCAAGCGCCCCAGCATGAGCATGAGCCGGTAAGCGACCACAGAGGCCACAGCCCCGGCGGCGAGCACCATGGCCCCGGTGCCGCTCGCGTAAGCCTGCGCGGCCTGCGAACGGGTGGACAGCAGCGCCAGAACGAGCCAGGGGGCCGCGACGGCGACCTTGGCACCGTTGACTGTCCAGGACTGGCGCGCCTCGAGCTCGCCGCGCGTGCGCAAGTCCTCGCGCAACATCTGCGACAGCGAGCGCAGCAGGACCCCCAGATCAGTCCCCCCGACCTCGTGCGCGAGCCTGAGGGCCTCGACAACGCGGTCCACAACGGGGTCGGCGAAGCGGTCCTTGAGCCGGTCCAGGCATTCGCCGAAGCGGGCCGTGGCCGCGTAGTCGGAGCCGAAGGCGCGGAACTGCTCGCGCACCGCCTCCGGGCCGCGCTCACCGAGGGCGGCGACCGCCTCAGGCAGGCTCATGCCCGCGCGCACGCCCGACACCAGGGCGTCGACGGCCTCCGGCCACACCTCCCTCAGGCGGGTACGCCTGGCGCGGGCCCGGGAGGACAGGACGAGGAAGGGGATGCCGGCCGCGATCACCCCGAAGGCCAGGGCGATGGGCCAAGCCCTGGACACACCAAGAAACAGCAGGCCGACGACGAGGCCGACGCCCGCACTGCCGACCACGAAGGTCGCGGGGCTCGTGCCGCCCGCACCGGCCTGGATGAGCAGGTCGGACAGGCGGCGCGAGCGTTCCGAGCGCCACTGGGGTGGCTCGCTGGTCCTCGCCAGCCACACGAGGACCACGCCGAGGCCACCCATGAGCCCCGCCAGGGCCCCCATCAGAGCCACCTGCCCGGGACGTCGCCGGCGGACGGGGCCGCGTCGTCGGAACGCGGGCCGGTAGCCAGCAGCGCCGACAGGTCATGACCCGCGTTGTGGAAGCGCTCGGGATGGGTGGGGGCTCCGGGCCCGCGCACGAGCCGACCGCGCGCATCCCGGTGGAAGACGTCCGCGAGCTCGATGACGTCGGCCTCGACGCGCCCAGGCAGGGCCGCGATCTCACGCACCTGCCGGTGTCCGCGCGGATTGATATCCAGGTGGACGACGATGTCGACGGCGCTGGCCACGGTGGGGACGACGAACTGGGAGCCGACGTTCTCTCCCGCCAGCAGGGGCAAGGTGCACAGCTTGACGATGGCCTCGCGAGCGGAGTTGGCGTGGATGGTGGACATGGAGGGCATGCCCGAGTTCATGGCGATGAGCAGGTCGAGGGCCTCGGCCTCACGGACCTCGCCGATGAGGAGGCGGTCGGGGCGCATGCGCAGGGCTTCCTTGACCAGGCGGCGCAGGTTGATACCACCAACGCCCTCGAGGTTGTCGTCGCGGGTCTGCATGGCCACGCAGTCGCGGTGGCGCAGGTTGAGCTCGAAGACTTCCTCGCAGGTGACGACCCGCTGCCCCGCCGGGATCGCGCCCGCCAGGGCCCGCACCATCGTCGTCTTGCCGGCCTGCGTGGCGCCGGAGACGAGCACGTTGAGGCCCGCCTGCACGCAGGCGTCGAGGAAGGCGGCCGCCTGCCCGGTGAGGGATCCCAGGCGCACGAGGTCGGCGGTGCGGGTCGCGTGCGCGGTGTGCTTGCGGATGTTGAGGGCCCAGTGGGCGGCGGTGATCGGCGGGATGACGACGTGCAGGCGCTCACCGCCGGGCAGCTGGGCGTCGACGAAGGGGCTGGACAGGTCCAGCCGGCGCCCCGAGACGCGCAGCATCCGCTCGACCAGGACCCGGATCTCCTCGTCCTCAAGGATGGTTGTGGTCAGCTCACTGCGCCCGTGGCGGGCGATGAAGACGCGGCCGGGGGCATTGACCCAGATCTCCTCGACGCTCTCGTCCTCGAGGTAGGGCTGCAGAGGGCCCAGGCCCGCGAGCGCGTCGACAGCGGCGGCCTGGGCCCGTTCGGGGTCGGTCAGGGGCGGCACGAGGCCGGCGTCGGCACGGCTGAGGTAGTCGGCGCCCGCCTCAGCGACCAGGGCCTCGAGGGCGTCGACCTGGCTCAGCGGGTCAATGCCGCGCCGACGCACGAGCTCGCGGATCTCGGTGTGCAGGAGAGTCGAGGCGTCCATGTGCTCTCACGGGTCGGGAGGCGGTCCGCGGCAGGGGAGCAACAGCAGCCACCTGCGGGGCGGGCGTGGACCCGCGCAGCGGTGAGCGGGGCCACGGGCACAACACTAGAGCATGGCTCGCCGTCGAACCACCGCAGGCCGCTCGCCTGTGGACAAGTCGTCGTCGGGCGGGCCTGTCACCACGTCCGGCACCCGGTGCGCCACAGACGCCGCCGCGCACGCCTCGCTTACGGTTGGGGCATGTCGAGCACGACCAACGGTCCGACCCCGCCCACCGACGCCAACGAGGAGCCCACTGTGCCGCCCGGCGACGCTCAGGTGCGCGAGCCCTCTCCGCTGACGCTGGCCGCGATGGCCGCCGTCGCCGTGCCCGGTCTTGACCCGGCGCGTCTGGCCCTGCCGCAGCAGGAGTCGGCGACGCTGCGCGTCGTCGGAGTCATCGACACCCAGGGACGTCACTGGGAGGTTCACCAGGCACGCACGGACGCTGCGGGTGCTGCCCTCGACGCGGAGGCGGAGGTGCTGCGCCGCATCGGGCGGGTGCACGACGACGGGCGCCTGTCCTTCGACGTCTCTCGGCCGGCCGGCTCCCTGCGCCGCGAGGACGTGCACATCCAGGTCCGCTCCCACGTGAGCGGACGGCCCGTGGAGGTCACGGAGCTCCACCCGGGCCCCGGGCTGTCCGCCGGGCTGGGTAAGGCGCTGGGCGAGCTGCACGAGCTTCCGACTGAGGTCGTCTCCGAGGCGGGCATGCCCGTCTACGACGCCGAGGAGGTGCGCGAGCGGTGGGTAACGGTCCTCGACGAGGCCGCGGCAACGGGCAAGGTGCCCCCGGCGCTGCTGCGACGCTGGGAGCAGGTGCTGGAGGACACGGCCATGTGGCGCTTCCGTCCGGGCGTGGTCCACGGGGACCTCGCCGAGGAGAACATCCTCGTCGCCGGCGGCGCAGTGGTCGGGATGCGTGGCCTTGACCAGGTGCACGTGGGCGACCCGGCAGAGGACATGGCCTGGGTCTATGCGAATGTGCCGGTGGACTGCCTGGACTCGGTGGAGGGCGCCTACGACGTCGCCCGCACCGAGGGCGTGGACCGGCACCTGCGCGACCGTGCCGAGCTCGTCTCGGAGATGAGCCTGGCGCGCTGGCTGCTGCACGGGGTCCGTTCGGGCTCCGAGGCCGTGATGCAGGACGCGGTGTCGATGCTCCAGGACCTGGCCGCGCAGGTGGGCGAGGAGCCATTGGTCGAGGTGCACGAGCCGCGACTGGCGCCGGTGGCGGGCGAGAAGGAGGTCTCCTCCCCCTCTGCCGCGACGCGCGAGATCGCGATGGTGAGGGTCGAGGACGCCGAGACCGACGACGGCGTCTCGCGCGACAGCGAGGCCGACGACGGCGGCGCCACTGAGGACTGAGCGCCGGGAACCAAGGGCCCGGGAGCGCTGAGCGCTGAGAACTGAGCGACAGCGCCGGGATCAGGACGGGGAGAGGACGCGCGCGATCTCCTCCAGGCCCAGCAGGTCCGCAGCCAAGAGCTCGTCGACCTCACCACCCTCGGGGTCGACATAGACGTAGGCCGCACGCACCGCGCTCGTGGGCACCCCCAGCGAGGCGGCCCAGGCGTGCACGTAGACGCTCAACTGGTCCACCGGCACGTGCCAGCGCCCCGTCTTCCAGTCCACGATGAGCCACGCCCCCTCCTCGTCCGGGCGGGCGCCGTCACGACGGAAGACCGCGTCGATGCGGCAGCGCAGGGTCGTGGCCCCGACGGTGAGCTCGCGCTCGATCTCGGTCTCGGCCAGGCTCCACCCCCGCAGCAGGGGCAGGTTCTCGGCGGTGGCGAGCCAGCGTTCGAGCCGCGCACGCCCCTCGGGGTCGAGGGTGTCGGGCGCGCCCGCCTCCGCCAGGGTCAGCAGGCTGCCCTGGACGGCGAGCCGCTGGGCGATGGTGTCGTGGAAGAGTGTGCCCAGACGCGCCGCGGCCTGGGGCTGGCGGGGCAGCGGACGGCGCAGGTCGGTGGCGAAGGCGGCGGGGTCCTCACGCAGGTTGTCGAGGCTGGTCGCGGCCAGGTGCGCGGGAAGGTGCACGGCCGGCCGGTGGTTCTCGTGTGCGCGCCGCTCTGCGAGCAGGAGCTCGAGGTCCTGGTCCCAGCGCGCCACCAGGGCGTCGTCGGAGGCCGGCCGCCCCGCTGGCCCGGCGGAGTCTCCTGAACTGTCTCCCTCGCCGTCTCCCGCTCCGGCCGCGGCGACGGCGACGGCCCCCGCACGCCGGGCAGCACGCCGGGCGTCTGAGCGCCGCTGCGCCGTCCGGCTCGGGCTCGTCGCGCTGGCCCCCTCGGCCGCGTCGAAGGGCCAGATGCCCTCTCTCACGCGGGTGATCAGCGGGTTGCTGGCCTCGGGGTCCATAGAGGTCAGCCCCTGGGCCCAGGGCTCGACGAGCTCGCGGCGCACGAGCTCAGCGAGGAAGCGGGACATGGGCCGCGGCCTGACCGCCTGCTTTGTCAGGTGCGAACCGGTCAGGAGCAGGTCATGGCGGGCCCGGGTGAAGGCGACGTAGGCCAGGCGCCTCTCCTCGGCCAGTGCGTGCCGGCCCAGGGCGAGCCGGTACTCGCCCATCATCTCCTTGACCTGGTCCTTGTCGACAGCCGGCGGTTCGAGGAGGGCGAGCTCGAAGGGGGGCAGGGTCGCGGCGTCGGCGCGCAGCGGGTGGGGGAACTCCTGGGAGGAGGTCATCCAACCGCCACTCGAGACCGTCAGGTCCTCGGTGGCGCGGGACCGGTAGGAGGGGAAGACCTCCTCATTGAGGCCGCACACGGCGACGACGTCCCACTCCAGGCCCTTGGAGGCGTGGATCGTGAGGATCTGCACGGCGCCGGGCTCGGGCTCGACCTCGGGGGCGGACAGTCCCGCCTCACGCTCCTCGGCGGTGTCGAGCCAGGTGAGGAAGTCTGCGAGGGTCGGCGCCTCCATCTCCGCGGTGAAGCGCTCGGCTACCGAGCGCAGGCGGTCCAGGGCTCGGTGTCCCAGGGGGTCATCCACGCGGGCGGCGAGCTCGATGTCGAGGTCGAGGGCCTGCTCGGCCAGCACGACGAGCTCGGGCAGGGGCAGGGAGAGTCCGGCGCGGACCCGGGCCATGGCTCGTCCCACACGCACCGCGATGCGCCGTCCGCGCTCGGTCAGGCCCGCGGCACCCGCCTCGCCACGTCCCGCGGCGCGCTCGGCGTCCCACCGGGTCAGGGCGTCGATGGACTCGGCCAGGAAGGGTATATCGGCCTGTCCGCCGGGCTCCCGCTCGACGGAGGCGACCTGGTGGCGGGCCAGCTGCGCCAGGGCCTTGAGGTCTGAGGCGCCGATGCCGTGACCGGTGAGCAGGCGCACCAGCCGGTCCCCCCGCTCGGGGTCCGCCGCGACGGTCAGCAGTGAGCGCACGTCCGCGACCTCGGGCACGGCGAGCATGCCTCCCAGGCCGATGACCTCGCAGGGCAGCCCGCGCTCCTCCAGCGCCTCGGCCACGGCGGTGAACTGACTGCGCGTGCGGCACAGGACGGCCATGGAGGCACTGGGGTTCCAGCGTTCCTCGAGGAAGTCGGCGATGGCGAGGGCCTCTTCGAGCGGCTCCTGGACGAAGGCCGCCATGACGGTGCCGTCCTCGAGGCCGGTGCCGGCGGGACGCTCGGTGAGGCGGGTGACCGGGATGTGCTCGACCTGGGCGTCACCGGGCTGGGGCCTGTGCTCGCGCAGGGGTTGAGAGGTGGTGTTGGCGACGGCGAGGATGCGCCGGTCGCTGCGCCAGGCCGTCGACAGGGGTCGCACGGGAGTGGCCTGCTGCGGGGCGGCGCCTTCGGACACGGCGGCCGTGCCCATGGGGTTGAACATGGCGTGGAAGGTGTCGAGGGCGCCGGCGCTGGCTCCGCGCCAGCCGTAGATCGCCTGGTTGGGGTCCCCCACCGCGGTGACGCCGCCGTCGGAGAACAAGGCGCTCAGCAGCCGGGTCTGGGCCACGGAGGTGTCCTGGAACTCGTCGAGCAGGACAGCCGGGTACTGCTCACGCACGGCCTGGGCGACCTCGGGCGCCTCCTCGGCCACGCGGCAGGCCAGGGCGATCTGCTCTCCGAAGTCGAGCAGGCCGTGGCGACGCTTGTGGTCGCGGTACTGGGCGACAAGGTCGAGCATGTCGCGCTGCACCGCCATGACCTTGGCAGCGTCGCCCACGACGGTCTTGAGCCCGCGCACCTGGGACAGACCCTCGAACAGGCCGGTGAGGTCCTCCAGCCCGCTGCGGGCCTCCTCGACGGTCAGCAGGTTCTCCGACAGGGCGCCGTCCAGGCGCAGCACGAGCGCGGTGGCGCTGCCGACGGAGCTCGCGGGCAGGGCCAGGGTGGTCTCCTCCACGAGGCGGCTGACGATCTGCCAGGCACGGGCCTCGGTGATGAGCACGGAGTCCGGGTCGACGCCGATGCGCAGGCCGTGCTCGCGCACGAGGGATCCGGCGAAGGCGTTGTAGGTGGCGATGGTGGGGCCGGGCTCGTCCTCGCTGAGGTCGCACAGGCCGGAGGTGGCGAGCTGGGCCAGCCGGGTGCTCACGCGCTGGTCGAGCTCGGCGGTGGCCTTGCGGGTGAAGGTCAGGCCAAGGACCTGGTCGGGACGGGCGCGCCCGGTGGCGACCAGGTGGAGCACGCGCTGGCTCATGGTGGCGGTCTTGCCCGAGCCGGCGCCGGCGACGACGAGCAGCGGGCTCAGCGGGTGGGCGATGACCTCCGACTGCTCGGCGGTGGGGGGCGGCGTGCCGAGCGCCCGGGCGAGGTCCTCGGGGGTGATCTGCGCATTCACGAGACGGTCCTTCTTCCTTCGCTCTGCACGGGGCAGGAGTCCTTGACCGCACAGGTGCGGCATTGCTCACCGGTGCGTGCGGTCAGCGCGCCGGCGCTGGCGGCCTTGGCGGCGGTGGTCAGCAGCCTCCGGGCCCAGTCCTCGCCGGTGTCCGGGTCGGGGCTGGGGTCGAGGGCGGCACCGGCGGGTGCGAGGACGGGCATCCCGGCGTCCTTCTTCAGCGGGTCCTTGCCGAGCAGGACGAGGGCGGCGCCGGTGACCTCGTAGCCGGCGGCTTCCAGGGCGAGGCGGTAGGCCGCGAGCTGGGGGTGACGGGCGGGGTCGGCGCTGACGTACTTGCCGGTTTTGAGGTCGATGAGGCGGACCCGCGGGTGCTCGTCGTTCGGGGTCTCAAGGTGCTCGAGGCGGTCGATGCGCCCGGCGAGGGTAAGGCGCAGGGGGGCATCCGTCCCATCCGCGGTGTCCTCGTCGGGGGCGGGGGGCAGGTCGAGGTCCACCCGGATCGGCTGCTCGACGTCGACCGGGCCGGGGACGGAGTCGAGGTAGCGCCCTAGCCGCTCGACGATGTCCCGTGCCCGGGTGGTCTCGAGGCCGCCCATCCACGTGTCCGGGTATCCCAGGGAGGGCAGGAGCTCCTCGAAGCGCGCCGTGAGGGCGTCGCCACGCAGCCCGGTCCTCTGGGCCTCTTCTGCAAGGTCGTGGACGAGGGTGCCCAGGTCCTGGGCCTTGGAGGGGGCCGAGCCGGCGCCGTTGCGCTGGAGGAACCATTTGAGCGGGCAGGCGTTGAGCGCTTCGACGTCGGAGGGGCTGACCCTCACCCTCTCGCCCTCGGCCACGAGGCGGGCGCTGCTCGAGGGCCCGGCCACCCCCAGCCAGGAGGAGGGCGAGGCTCCCGGCACGTGCTCGGCGGCCAGTCGGGCGAGCATGGCGGCGGCGGCGCGGGCGCGCTCGTGCTGTACTGGGCCGGCACCGGGCAGGTGACCGGTGACGAGGGCCTGGCGCAGCTCGCCGACGAGGCCACGCAGGGTCAGGTCCCCAGCCTCGGGGGCGGTGAGCACGTGCCCGTCGGCGTCGGTCACGCGGGCCCCGGCGGCGCGCGCGACCTCCAGGAGGAAGGACGAGGGCGCGTTCTCCTCGTCGCTGACGGCGGTCACGAGCAGCCGCCTGCGGGCCCGGGTGAGGGCGGCCAGGAGCATGCGGCGCTCGTCGGCGCGGACCTCGGCGCGCGCGCTGACGGCGTCGAGGGAGGCGGTGGGGTGGCCGTCGGCATCCAGCGGAAGGCGGTCGGTGACGGCGTCGACGAGCAGCCCGGAGCGGGTGAGTGTGTCGCGCAGGCGCAGGTCCGGCCAGGTGTCGCGACCCAGGCCCATGACGGCGACAACCTCCCACTCGCGCCCGACGGCGGCCGCGGGGGTGAGCACGCTGACGCCCGCGGGGCGCACGCCCTGGGGGGCGACGGAGTCGGAGGGCAGGACCTCGGCGGCGAGCTCGGCCAGGAAGTCCGCGGCCCCGGCGCCCGGGTGGCGCTCGGCCCAGACCTCGGCGCGTTTGAACAGGGCGGTGACGACGTCGAGGTCGTGCTCGGCGGCCTCGGCGAGCAGGGCGGCCCCGTGGGAGGTGCGTGCGGCCGGGTCGAGGGCCCGTTCGCGCCAGGCCTCGGCACGGCCGGAGGCGTCCCAGGCCCGCCACAGCAGGTGCTCGGCGTCGACGTGCCCGCCGCCGTCCTGGTCCCGGCTGTCCCGCACGACCTGCCTGAGTGCGGCGACGACGGCGGCCGCGCGGGCGAGGCGGTCCGCCTGCTCGGCCAGGGGGTTGGCGTCCTCGTGCAGGGCGCGCGCGAGGGCGTCAGCGGTGGCGGTGCTGGACAGGACGGTGAGAAGGTGCTCGTCCGGGGACTGCTCAGCGGGCTGCCCGGCGCGCAGGTGGCGGCGCAGGCGGCGCAGGTCGAGGATGCTGAGCCCGATGAGCGGGCTGGTGAGCAGATCGAGGGCGCTGGGCCGCTCGGGCGGTGCGTCGGTGTCTCCCAGGCGCCCGTCGAGGGCGGCGCCGGCGACGGCGAGCAGGGCGGCGGCAGCGGGCTCGGCGCGCAGCAGCACGGCGGGGGTCGTGGAGGCCAGGGGCACGCCTCGGCGGCGCAGCTCGCGCGCCACGGCGCGGGCGTGTCCGGCCGAGCGCAGGATGACCGCCATGTGCTCCCAGCCGGTGCCGTGGTGGATGTGCTCGGCGCGCAGCAGGCGGGCGACGTGAGCGGTCTCCTGGGGCTCGGAGTCGGCGACGAGGACCTCGACGCCGGTGGGGGCACCGGCCCGGGCTGCTCCAGGGCTGTCGCCCCGTCCGTCGTCGGCAACCTCGGGCGCACCGGGCCGTCTGCCGTCGGGCTCCCGGGTGGCGGCCGGCTGCGGCCTGCGGTGCGAGGCCGTGCCAGTCACCGGCAGGCGCGCCGCCTGGTCCTCCCACACGCGCACGAGGGCGGGGGTGCCGCGGTGCCGGGTCCCCAGCCGCATCCGGGTGGCGCCCAGTCCCGTGCGGTCCTCCGCCTCCACCAGGAGGCTGGGCGTACCGCCCCGGAAGGTCTCGACGGCGACGTCCGGGTCCCCCAGGACGACGACCTGCGCCCGGTGCCCGCTCCCATCGGGCCGGGCCAGGGCCACGAGCAGGCGGGCGGTGGCGGCGGTGCAGTCCTGGTAGTCGTCGACGATGACGAGGTCGGGCACGGGACGGGGCTCGGTCACGCCGTCGGACTCCCAGGCGACCAGGGCCTCAATGGCGCGGTCCTGGATGCGGGCGGAGTCCATTTTCCGGATCTCGCTGCGCCGTTCGGCGCTCGCCCGGCCCTGGGCGTCCCAGGCGTTGAGCAGCTCGGAGGCGGGCCCCCAGAGGGGCACGTCGAGGCGGCACCCCCAGTCCGCGAGATCCTCGGCCGTGACGCCGAGCTCGCCCGCGCGGGCCAGGAGGTTGCGCAGCTCGGTGCGAAAGGCCCGCGAGCCGACGGCCTCGGCGGGCAGGCCGGGCCACTGGATGGGCCGCAGCAGGGAGGCGAGCGCGGCGTCCTCCTCCGCGCCGGCGAGCAGGACGGGTGCGGGCAGAGGGTCCGCACGGGCGGTGAGGAAGGTGCTCAGGACGGTGAAGGCGTAGCTCGCGGGGGTGCGCACGCGCACCACTCCTCCGCCGCCACCGGCGAGCAGCTGGGCCGCCCGGGTGCGCAGGAGGTCGGCGCGTGAGCGGGTCGGGGCGAGCAGCAGCGCATCGCGGCCGTCAGCCACAGCCCTCGTGAGCAGGTGCAGGGCGAGGGTGGACCTGCCGGTGCCAGGGGCGCCCAGGACCACGAGGTCCTCCCCCGCGGCGGCACGGGCCAGGACCGCGGCCGCGTCGGGGTCGGGCCCGGGCAGGGCGCCGGGCTCCTGGGCGGGCAGGAGCCGCACCGCCGGGGGCGTTGGTGCTCCGCCTGCCCCGGTGTCCGGGTCCTGAGGTCCTCGTGCTGCTGTCATGGAATTATCACATCATGGGGCACTGACACGAATACGCGCTCGAACCCGCCAGCCGCGGCGCAGACGATCAACCAGCCCCACCGGGGGCTGACCACGCGGCCCCGCCGCGGCCGTCCGCGCGGCGCGGAACCGGGCCGTGGGGCCGCCCGCGGAGACCAACGGGCCCCGAAAGCGACCATAGGATCGGCGCAGCAAGGCGCCTGAGCCGACGGCGGGGCGCCAACACACGAGAGACGGAGAAACCATGCAGGTGACGATCGGAATCAAGCACTCCCCCCGCGAGCTGACCCTGGAGACCTCCGCGAGCCAGGAGGACGTGCTCGCCGCCCTCGCCGGCGCGGCCACGCAGGACGTCACCGTCAGCGACGACAAGGGCCGCAAGATCTTCGTCCCGGCAGGGTCCCTGGCCTACGTCGAGCTCGGAGAGGCCGCTCCCCGCCGCGTCGGCTTCGGCGTCTGAGACCATCGCCTCGAAAGCCCGGGGGACGTCGTCGGCCGACGGCGTCGCCCGGGTTCCGGCTGTCTCTACCGGGCTCGACGGCGTCGCCCCGGCTCCCGCTGCCCCTCAGGTCCGGCTGTCTCTGAGGCCGACGGCGTTGCCCAACCTCCGGCCATCCCCCGCTCCCCGCCGTCCCCGGGGCCGCCGCACTCAGGCGTTGAGACCCAGGCCCTGGACGCGCCGCAGGGCGCCGTCGGACATCGCCTCGTGCAGTTCCGCCTGGGTGACCGGCCCACCGAGCAGGCCCGGGAAACCCGCCACACGCAGCAGCGAACCGATCTCGTCGCCGACCACCCGGCGCCCCCACAGGCCCATGCGGCCCGCGAGCTGCGGGTCGGCCGCCACCGCCGACAGAAGCTGCGCAGCGGCGAAGTCCTCGAAAGCGTCCTCGGCCAGCGCCTTGGCCAGCGGCTCGCGCGCGGCGTCCGGCAGCGCCTGAACCAGGGCGCGGCAGAAGTCCCTGAGCATCCCCAGGTAGAGGTGGCTCTTGAGCAGGCGCTCGGCCCAGTCGGCGGGGCGCAGACGCTCGTCCAGCTCGCCGAGGCAGCCCTGGTAGGGCTGGGCCGCTGTCGGCGCGTCCGTACCCAGTGACCGCAGAACGGCGTCGACGTCGGAAAAGGCGCTCACGCGCTCGGCGCTCATGCGCAGCAGCTCGGCCCGCTCAACCATGCGGGGTGCCTTGCCCGCGTCCTTGGCGTGGCGGATGGAGGCCGCAGTGCAGGAGAAGGCGACGAGACCGGCGACGGCGGTGACGTGGGCGGGGGGCACGGTCGAGCTCATGGGCCAAGCGTAGGCGTGCCGCACCCGCCGTCGTCATGAGTGACATCGCCCACGAGCCGTCCGCGCCGCATCACCTCACAGGGACCGAAGACCCACCTGCGGCTAGGCTGGGCGCGTCCACGGTTGCCCGGTCGTCCAGCAGCCACGTCCCGCCGGCCCCACGGCCCTGAGCGGAACACGATTCACGATCGGCTGCCACACCCGCGACCGCGTCGCGCCACCGCCCCGGGCATGAGGCCGGGGGACGTCGGCGTCGGCACGCGCCGCGCCCGTCAGCCCGCCAGGCGTGCCGACGGACCGCGTCGGCGCCGGCGGTCACCCACTGACCGAAGGAACCTCGTGTCGAACGAGAACCCCACCAGCAACACCCCGGAGGCCACAGCCTCCCTCGCGGCCCCTGACGGCCCCACCACCGGCATCCTGTCCACCGAGGGAGCCCACGCGCCCGTCCTTCAGGAGGCCAGGCCGGACATCACGGACGAGGGCGAGACCGTCGACCTCACCCGGAAGACCTTCGCGGACTACGGCGTCGAACCGGAGATCACCGAGGCCCTGGCCGACAAGGGCATCACCCACCCCTTCCCCATCCAGGCCCTGACCCTGCCAGTCGCCTTAGAAGGGCTCGACATCATCGGCCAGGCCAAGACCGGTACCGGCAAGACTCTGGGCTTCGGCATCCCGCTGCTCATGGACACGCTCGGCCCCGGCGAGGAGAGTTGGGACGAGGACCCCGCCGCCGGTTCCCCGCAGGCGCTCGTCGTCCTGCCCACCCGCGAGCTCGCCAAGCAGGTCGCCACCGAGCTCGGTCAGGCCGCCGCCAAGCGCACGGTGCGCATTGTCGAGGTCTACGGTGGGCGCGCCTACGAGCCGCAGATCGAGGCCCTGGAGGAGGGCGCGGAGGTCGTCGTCGGCACCCCCGGGCGCCTCATCGACCTCATGGAGCGCGGCGTGCTCGACCTCGCCCACGTCACCACCGTCGTGCTTGACGAGGCGGACGAGATGCTCGACCTCGGCTTCCTGCCCGACGTCGAGAAGATCCTGGCCCGCACCCGCCCGGACCGCCAGACGATGCTCTTCAGCGCCACGATGCCGGGCGCCGTCGTCGCCCTGGCCCGGCGCTACATGACCCAGCCCACGCATATCCGCGCCCAGGACCCCGGTGACGACTCGATGACCGTCGCCACGGTGCAGCAGGTCGTCTACCGTACGCACGCCCTCAACAAGGTTGAGGTTGTCGCCCGCGTGCTGCAGGCCGAGGGGCGCGGCCGCACGATCATCTTCGCCCGCACCAAGCGCACGGCCGCGCGCGTGGCTGAGGACCTCGAGGCCCGCGGCTTCGCCACCGGCGCCCTGCACGGGGACCTCGGCCAGGGGGCCCGGGAGCAGGCGCTGCGCGCCTTCCGCAACGGCAAGGTTGACGTCCTGGTGGCCACCGACGTCGCCGCCCGCGGCATCGACGTCGACGACGTCACCCACGTCATCAACTACCAGTGCCCCGAGGACGAGAAGATCTACGTCCACCGCATCGGCCGTACGGGCCGCGCCGGCCACTCGGGCACGGCCATCACCTTCGTCGACTGGGACGACACCCCGCGCTGGCGCCTGATCGCCAAGGGTCTCGGCCTGCCCCAGGAGGAGCCGGTCGAGACCTATCACACGAGCGAGCACCTGTTCGCGGACCTGCGCATCCCCGAGGGCGTCACGGGCACGCTCCCCCGTTCCAAGCGGACCCTGGCGGGACTGAGCGCGGAGGTGCTTGAGGACCTTGGGGAGACCGGCCGTTCTCGGCGCGACGGCGAGCGTGGTCGCGGTGGGCGCAGCGGTAGGGGCGGGCGCAGTCGCGACGGCGAGCGCGCGGGACGTTCCGAGCGCAACTCCGGTGGGCGCACCGAGCGCGGCTCCGGTGGGCGCGCACCGCGCTCGCGCAACCGCAAGCGGACCCGCGGTGGAGGCGCCGCCCGCTCCGGCGACTGAGGCGCTCCACCGACGCACACGCGCTCGGGGCCGGCCACCACTGTTGGGTGGTCGGCCCCGAGCGCGTTCGCCGTCGGATTAGCCGAAGATGGCACGGATGAGGAGCACGCCAATGGCACCGATGCCTGCCGAGGCCGGCAGGGTGATGACCCACGCCAGGCCGATGGGCTTCATCAACTGCCAGTTGGCGCTCTTGTTGACGATACCGACGCCCAGGATCGCGCCGATGAGGATGTGCGTGGAGGACACCGGCAGGCCCAGCACCGAGGCGCCCATGACCACGGCCGCGGCCGACAGCTCGGCGGCGAAGCCCGAGGCCGGGTGCATCTTCGTCAGGCCCGAGCCCACCGTCTTGATGACGTTTCGGCCGATGAACCACAGGCCGGAGATCAGGGCCGCACCACAGGCGATCGTGATCGCCGCGGGCACGGCGGCCTTGGCGGACAGGGAGTCGGAGCGCAGCACGTCGATGATGGCTGCGAAGGGGCCCACGGCGTTGGCGATGTCGTTGGAGCCGTGCGAGAAGGCGAAGGCGGAGGCAGTGAAGACCTGCATCCAGGAGAAGAGGGTGAAGGTCGCCTTGGACAGGGCCTTCTTCTTCATCGAGCGGGCAAAGATGAAGATCGAGAACCAGACGACGACGGCGATCATGCCCATGATGAGCACGTTCTGGAACGTGTCCAGGCCCAGGGAGAGGTTCTTCAGGCCCTTGAACAGCAGCATGGCGGAGATGACCACCGAGCCGCCGGCGGCAAGCAGCGGCACCCACGTCTCCAGGGCCTTGTGCGACTGGATCTTGTCCGCCTTGCGTTCGATGCGCAGCAGCTCCTTGAAGTAGTCGGACTCGAGCTCGTCCTCCTCAAAGTCCGGCATCGCCAGGGCGGCGGCGTCGCGCGTCATCTTGTTGGTGTAGGCCAGCTGCTGCAGCTCGGTGAGGCGCTCGAAGGAGGCGCGGTGGGCGTCGCGGTGGGCGATGCGCTCGGCGTGGATGGCACGCATGCGGGCGTCCGCCTCCTCGCCGTAGATGAGGATGTGCTTCTTGATCCGGCTGAAGACGAACCAAGAGGCCAGCACACCCAGGCACGGGGACAGCACCCAGGAGATGGCGATCTTGCCGATCCCGCCCCACTGGACCATCTCGAAGCCACCGGTGCCGGTGACCAGACCGAGGGTGACGGCCGCACCGACGATGCCGCCGATGATCGCGTGCGTGGTGGACACCGGCCAGCCCATCCTCGTGGCGGTCAGCAGCCACAGGGCCGCCCCGAGCAGGGCCGACATCATGATGAAGGCGAAGTCATTGGGCGCCAGCGCCGCGTGGGAGAGGTCGACGATGCCTGAACGCACCGTGTCAGTGACGTCACCGCCGGCCAGGACGGCGCCGGAGACCTCGAAGACGGCGGCGACGATGAGCGCCTGCTTCATCGACAGGGTGCCGGCGCCCACCGAGGTGCCGAAGGAGTTGGCGACGTCGTTGCCTCCGATGTTGAAGGCCATGAACAGGCCGACGATGGAGGTCACCAGCAGGATGAGGTGGTCACTCGGGTCATTGATGTAGCCGACGGCCCAGGCGATGAACCAGACCGCCGCGATGACGAGGATGGCACCGAAGGTGAGGTGCCAATTGCGGTCAGCGCCCAGGAAACGCGAGGCTAAGGCGTCGGCCGCCTCTGCGTCCTGCTCCCCGTTGAGTCGTTCGGCCCGGTTGAGCTCGTGGGCAACCTCGGAGACCAGGTCCGGGTTGGTGGGGGGAGCGGCCAGGGAGCCGCCTTGCGGGGAGTCGGGGATCATGCCGTCTGGCACGTCAGCGGACACAGCGTCCTCCTGAGAGATGCGGGAACCGCGCGTAGGCGCGGCGGTGGAAGCATGACGACGCTAGGTGAACGGAAGGTAACGCCCGGGATAGCAATGCGTCACAAGAAGCTCGTCTTGATGAAGGAGACGAGCCCGTCACCCATCATCTGCACCGCGATGGCGGCCAGCAGGAGGCCGAGGATACGGGTGAGCACACGAATCGCCGTCTCTCCCAGCACCTGGTGCAGCACGACCGAGTAGCGCAGGGAGGCCCAGACGATCAGGTGCGTGGCCAGCAGGGCCAGCGCCACCGTCACCCATCCGACGACGGGGGTGGCGGCCGACTCGACGGCGACCATGGCGGCCACGATCGCGCCCGGCCCGGCCAGCAGGGGCGTGCCCAGCGGGACGAGGGCGGCGTTGGCCGAGGAGGACGAGGGGTCGGCCTCGTCCTCGCCGTCGGTCAGCAGCTCGAGGGCGACCAGGAGCAGCAGCAGTCCTCCGGAGATCTGCAGGGCGGGCACGCTGATGCCCAGGAACTGCAGGATGTAGCGGCCGAAGAGGGCGAAGACGAGGATGACCCAGAAGGAGACCAGGGTGGCCTGGAAGGCGGAGCGGCGCCGGGCCGCAGGCTCCTGACGGCTGGTGAGCGACAGGAAGATGGGCACGGCGCCCAGGGGGTCCTGGATGACCAGGATGGTGGTGAAGGCCGTGGCGAAGAGGATGGGGCTGAAAACTGACTCGAGCATTGAGGCGTGTGTCCGGGTGACAGGTGCTGGTGCACGGCGGCGGGGATGGGCGAGGGTCCGGAACAACCGTACCTGGACAGGACCGCGGGTGGTGCCCTGCGCCCAGCCCGTCAGGGCATGAGCGCCCGGCCCGTCAGGGCATGACGAGGCCCAGGTTCCCCTCGTCGAGGATGCGCTCGAGGAGCGCGGCGCCCATGAGGTGTTCCCCCAGCCGGTTCGGCTTTCCCCGCCCGTGGTAGTCCGAAGACCCCGACACCCCCAGCCCGAGGCTCTCGGCCAGCGCACGGGCCTGCTCGCGCTGGGCGGGCGTGTGGTCGCGGTGGTCGACCTCCAGGGCGGCCAGGCCCGCCTCCGCCATGCGCGCGAAGGTCTCGTCCGGCACGAGCCGGCGCTGGCGCCCGCCCGCCCGCGGGTGGGCGGCGATCGGCACACCCCCCGCGGCGCGCACGAGCACACAGGCCTCCACCGGGTCGAGCGCCCAGTAGCGCACGTAGTAGGGGCTGGAGGTCGCCAGCGGGCCGTCGAAGGCGGCCGCCCGGTCCCGGAAGGCACCGGCGGCCACGAGGGCGTCGGCGATGTGGGGCCGGCCGATGGTGCGAGAGTCCACGGCCTGCTCGACGACGTCCTGCCAGGTGATGGGGTAGTCCTCGCTCAGCAGCTCGACCATGCGTTGGCTACGACTCTCCCGGGAACGGCGGGCGGTGGCGAATGCCTCAGCCAGGGCGTCGTCGTCGGGATCGAAGAGGTAGGCCAGCAGGTGGAGGGTGAGGCCCCGGTCGGCGCAGGAGATCTCGGTGCCGCGCAGGAGGGCGACGCCACTGGTGGGCACGGCTGCGGCCGCCTGCTCCCACCCGGCGGTGGTGTCGTGGTCGGTGAGGCCGACGACGTCGAGCCCGGCCCGCGCGGCGGCGGCCATGAGCTCGGCCGGGGTCTCGGTACCGTCTGAGCACGACGAGTGCGTGTGGGGGTCAATGCGCGGTGACAGGGGCAGGCCGTCGATCACGCCGACAGTGTAGTGAGGGGCCGACGTCGGCCCGGACGGCCCTCCGACGCCGAGCACCACGTCCGTCCGACGCCGGCCCGGGCAGCCGGTCGGCCGGCCGACGTCGTGCACCGCGGCCGACAGTGGAAGGATGCGGCTTATGACGCAGTCCCCGAACGACACCCGGCCCACCACCAGCACCGACCAGAGCGAGCTCACCGACCCGCAGTCACTCTCGCGGCGCGGCGACAACCGCTCCCACCGGCCCACGAACCCGGCCTTCAGAGACTTCATCGGCTCCGCCTGGGGGCCGCGCCCGGCCGACCTGCCGCCGCTGAGCGACGCCGCGCCCTGGGCCGCCGCGCGCCGCGCCCGCCTGGGCGCCCAGTTCCTCGGCGACCGCCTGGTCCTGCCTGCCGGTCCCCTCAAGGTCCGCAGCAACGACACGGACTACCGCTTCCGCCCGCACTCGGCCTTCTCCCACCTGGCCGGCACGGGCACGGACTTCGAGCCCGACGCGGTCCTCGTCCTGGACCCGCTCACCGCCCCCGGGCAGGCCCCGGCCAACGGCGAGGCCTCCCACGAGGCCGTCATCTACTTCCGTCCGCGGGCCTCGCGCACGAGCGAGGAGTTCTACGCGGACCCGCGCTACGGCGAGCTGTGGGTGGGGGTGCGCCCCTCCCTGGAGGAGGTCGAGGCGGCCACCGGTGTGCGTGCCGCACACATCGACTCCCTGGGCGATGCCCTGGCCAAGGACGCGGGGCCTGACGGCGTGGGGCTGCGGGTGATCGCTGAGGCGGACGCAGCGGTCACCACCCTGGTGGACCAGGTGCGTCAGGCGGCGGGCCTGGCCGGCGGCCAGGCGGCCCAGCAGGTGGACGACGCCCTGGCGGAGGCGACCAGCGAGCTGCGTCTGACGAAGGACGCCTGGGAGGTCGACCAGCTCCAGGCGGCCGTGGACGCCACGAAGGTGGGCTTTGACGACCTCATCCGCTCGATCCCGCGAGCGCTGACGCACTGGCGCGGCGAGCGCGTCCTGGAGGGAGCCTTCGGGGCGCGGGCGCGCGAGGAGGGCAACGGCCTGGGCTACGAGACGATCGCGGCCTGTGGCAACCACGCGAACACGCTGCACTGGATCGTCAACGACGGTGCCGTGCGCCCGGGCGAGATGGTGCTCGTCGACGCCGGCGTCGAGGTGGACTCGCTGTACACCGCGGACGTCACCCGCACGATCCCGGTGGACGGCCGTTTCACCGAGCCGCAGCGCCGCGTCTACGAGGCGGTGCTGGAGGCGGCGGACGCCTCCTTCGCCGTGGCGAACGAGCCGGGGGCGCGCTTCCGCGACCTGCACGCGGCCGCGATGAAGGTGCTGGCCCAGCGCCTGTTCGAGTGGGGGCTACTGCCTGAGGGTGTGGAGCCGGAGGCGAGCCTGGCCCCCGACGGCCAGTACCACCGTCGCTGGATGGTGCACGGCACGAGCCACCACCTGGGGCTGGACGTGCACGACTGTGCGCAGGCGCGCCGTGAGATGAGCATGGACGCCCTGCTCGTGCCGGGCATGGTCTTCACGATTGAGCCGGGCCTGTACTTCCGGGCGGACGACCTGCTCGTGCCCGAGGAGATGCGAGGGATGGCCGTGCGTATCGAGGATGACATCGTCATCCGCGAGGACGGGCGCGCCGAGCGCCTGACGGCGGCCTTCCCCCGCACGGTGGCTGAGGTCGAGGCCTGGGTGAGCGGCCTCCTCGCCGGCTGAGGCCGGGGGCCGCCGTCGGCAGGAGGATGGACACGTTGACACATACCGATATTATCGGTATATGCCGATGATTCATGGACCTCTGCCGACAGACCTCACCCGCGACACGGGCTCGGTCGAGGAGGCGACGGACCTCGCCGGGCTCCTGTCCGTCCTCGCCGACCCCACGCGCCTGGCGATCCTCCAGCACCTGCGCGGCGGTGAGCACCGCGTCGGCGAGCTCTCCGAGCACCTGGGCCTGGCACAGTCCACGGTCTCCCAGCACCTGGGGCTCCTGCGTGACGCCGGGCTCATCTCCACCCACACGCACGGGCGCGCCCGGGTCAGCTGCCTGGAGCACGAGGACCTGCTGACCTCCGTCCTCGTCACCGCCCGCGCGCTGCTCGCCTCCGCCTCCGCAGCGGCCCCCGACGCAGAGCACACGCCATGAGCGGGCGCAACGGCGGGCAGCATCCGGCCGCCCACGCCCACACCCACACGGCGACGTCCTCGATCACGCGCCTTGGCATCGTCCTGGCGCTGACCGCGACGGTCCTGATCGCCGAGGTGGTCGCCGCGCTCCTGTCCGGCTCCCTCGCCCTGCTGGCCGACGCCGGACACATGGCCACCGACTCGGCCGGTCTCGTCATCGCGCTCGGCGCCGCCATGCTCGCGCGGCGCCCAGCCTCACAGCACTCCACCTGGGGCATGCGCCGCGCCGAGGTCATCGGAGCCGCCCTCCAGGCCGGCATGCTGTCCGTCGTCGGCCTTGTGGTCGCGGTGCGGGCCCTCACCGACCTGGTCTCCCCCTCACCGGTCGCCTCCACACCGATGATCGTCATGGGCGTCATCGGCCTGGTCGCCAACGCCGTCGGTCTGCTCGTGCTCGCGGGCGGTCAGGGCGAGAGCCTCAACATGCGCGCCGCCTTCCTCGAGGTCGCCAACGACGCGCTCGGCTCCGTCGGTGTCCTCGTGGCCGCCGTCGTCATCGCCGTCACGGGCTGGCAGCAGGCCGACGCCGTCGCCTCCCTGCTCATCGTCGTCCTCATCGTGCCGCGCGCGGTGTCGCTGCTGCGCTCGGCCGGCAGCGTCCTCATGGAGCTCGCTCCCCAGGACCTCGACCTGAGCGAGGTGCGCCGACACCTCATGGGTCTCGACGGCGTCGTCGCCGTCCACGACCTGCACGCCTGGACGGTGGCCCCGGGGCTGCCGGTGCTCACCGCGCACATCGTCATCACCGACGAGCGCGAGGCTGCAGGGGCCACGGGTGACCTGCTGTGCGCCATGCAGTCCTGCGTGGCCGAGCACTTCCCGGTGAGCATCCGGCACTCGACCTTCCAGATCGAGCCGGCCGGCCACCGCGAGCCCGAGGCCTGCGCCTGAGGCACTGACCGTCTCAGTGGCACCGGTAGCGCCGCCGTCTCAGGCCTCGCGTTCCGACGGCGTCCCGGCCGCGGGGTCGTCGGCCCCGGGTCGTCGTGTCCCGACGTCGCCCCCCGGCTCCGCCCCGACGTCGGACAGCCGCACGCCAAAGCGCGGCTGCTCATCCGGGCGCGAGCCGAAGGCCGTGGGCTCGGCGTCCCGGGCGGCCCGACGCTCCTCGGCACGGCGCGCCGCGGCCCCGCCCCGCGTGAGGTTGCCGGGCGCCCGGGACAGGGCCTGGGCCGCCTGCGCAGCCTGCTGGGCGGCGATGATGGAGTAACGCGAGGCAATGACCGCGCTGGTGGAGGTGAAGTCGCGCCGGCCACGGGTCAGGGCGTAGCTGACCACCTGGAACAAGATCCCCCACACGATGCCCAGGAGCATCGCCATGAGGAAGCTCGCACCGCCCGTAGGGGCGCCGTTGCCGAAGAAGGAGAGCATGGCTCCGACGAGCACGCCGAGCCACAAGCCCGAGGCGGCGCCGGAGGCCACGGCGCGCCCCCAGCTCATGCGCCCGGTGATGTTCTCCACCTGGCGCAGGTCGGTGCCGACGATGGCGAGGTAGTGGACGGGGAAGCCGTCGTCACTCAGGGAGTCGACGGCGGCCTGGGCCTCCGGATAGGTGGCGAAGGAGGCGACCTCCTCACCCTGGGGCATGGTCCTGGCACGGCTCGCCGGGTAGGCGCTCATCGGCTGACTCATGAGGTCATCGTCCCATGCGGGCCTGAGTGCGGCAGGCGTCTCAGGGCACCGTCACGCTCAGGGCGCATAGTCTGTGCCTGTGGAGAACACAAGTACTCGCAGCACGAGCCGCCCGTCGGCCACGCGCGTCTTTGTCGCGCGCCTCGTCGGCACGGGTGTCTTCGACCCCCTGGGCGACGCCGTCGGCAAAGTCCATGACGTCGTCGTGCTGCTGGCCCATCGCGGGCAGCCGCGCGCCGTCGGCCTCGTCATCGAGGTGGCCGGCCGCCGTCGGGTATTCCTGCCGCTCTCGCGTGTCACGGCGATCAACCCGGGTCAGGTCATCACCACGGGCCTGGTCAACATCCGCCGTTTCGAGCAGCGCGCGGTCGAGACCCTCGTCTTCTCCGAGCTGCTGGACCGGGTGGTGACAATGCGCGACGGCTCGGGCCAGGTGAGCGTGCGCGACGTTGCCATCGAGAAGGACCGCAACCGCGACTGGAAGGTCACGCGCCTGTTCGTCCAGCGGGCCTCCTCCGGGCCGCTGGGCCTGCGCCGCGGCGAGACCTTCATCGTGCGTCCCGACGACGTCACGGGCCTGGCCGGATCGCTTGGGCCCCAGTCCGCGGCGGCCCTGCTGGCGACGATGGAGGACCTCAAGCCGGCGGACCTCGCCGGCGTCCTGGCCGACCTGCCCCTGGCGAGGCAGGTGGAGGTGGCCGCCGAGCTCGAGGACGCCCGCCTGGCCGACGTTGTCGAGGAGCTGAGCGACGACGAGGCCGTCGCCCTCATCTCCGCGCTCGACGCCGCCCGGGCCGCGGACGTCCTGGACGCGATGCAGCCCGACGACGCCGCCGACCTCGTGGCCGAGCTGCCCACCGCCAAGGCCGACGTCCTGCTGGACCTCATGCAGCCGGATGAGGCCGAGGACGTGCGCCGCCTGCTCACCTATGACGGTTACACCGCCGGTGGCCTCATGACGACGGAGCCGATCATCCTGCCGCCGGAGGCCACGGTGGCGACCTTCCTCGCCCAGGCCCGCAAGGCGGAGACCGCACCGGCGCTGGCGGCGGTGGCCTTTGTGTGCCGCCCGCCCCTGGAGACGCCTGCGGGTCGTTTCCTGGGGATGGTGCACCTGCAGCGGGCCCTGCGTGAGCGGCCGCAGCAGCCGCTGGGCTCGATCCTCGACAAGGACCTCGACGTCGTTCTGCCCGACGACTCCATCGGTACGGTCACGCGCCTGCTGGCGACCTACAACCTCACGGCGCTGCCGGTCCAGGATGAGGCCGGGCGCCTGCTGGGCGCGGTGTCCGTCGACGACGTTTTGGACCACCTCATGCCCGACGACTGGCGTGAGGCCGACGACGCCGTGACCGACGAGATGATCGAGAGGAGCGCCAATGCCTGAGCAGCTCGACCAGCCGCTGGAGGAGGGCCGCGCCCGCCGGCTGCGCTGGATGCGTCCTCGCAGGCACACCTCCTCCGACACGTCGGGGCGGGTGTCTGAGGCGATCGCCCGGTTCTCGGGCACACCGACCTTCCTCATCTGGCTCACGCTCTTCGTCATCATCTGGATGGCGTGGAACACCTTCGGCCCGTCCTCCATGCGCTTCGACAAGGCCGAGCTCGGCTTCACGGCCCTGACGCTCATGCTCTCGCTCCAGGCATCCTACTCGGCGCCGCTCATTCTTCTGGCGCAGAACCGTCAGGATGACCGCGACCGGGTCACGGCGGAGCAGGACCGTCAGCGCGCCCAGGCGAACCTGGAGGACACCGAGTACCTGACCCGTGAGATCGCCTCGCTGCGCCTGGCGATGAACGAGGTGGCCACCCGCGACTTCGTGCGCAGTGAGCTGCGGGACATGCTCGCCGAGCTGGTGGAGGAGGAGCGCCGCTCTCGCGAGGAGATCGTCGGCGAGATCGTCGAGGAGCTGGCGGATGAGCACGATGAGCGTGCCGAGCACGACGAGCACGCGGAGCACGAGGCCCAGGAGGAGCGTGCCGGGCACGAGGCCCAGGACGCAGAGCCGGGGCCGGCCGGGGCCTGACTGGGACGGCACCGACTCAGCCTTGCCTGACGCATGCCGTGTCATCGCCGTCGGCACCTGACGTCACCGGTGCCTGACGAGAGCCTCGTCCCATCGGGGCCCGGGCCCGTGGCGGGCCCGTCCGTCTCCCCTACGATGGCACCATGCCCACGACGCCCACGATGCCCACTCAAGAGCAGGTCCTCGAGGCCCTGAGCCGAGTCAACGACCCGGAGATCCGCAGGCCCATCACCGAGCTCGGCATGGTCGAGTCCGTCGAGATCGGTACCGACGGCGTCGTCACCGTCGGCGTCCTGCTGACCGTGGCCGGCTGCCCCCTGCGCGACACGATCACCGCCGACACCGAGCGGGAGGTCGGCGCCGTGCCGGGTGTCACCGGCGTGCGAGTGCAGATGGGCGTCATGACCGACGAGCAGCGCGCCGAGCTGCGTGTGCGCCTGCGCGGCGGCCAGGCGGAGCCGGAGGTTCCCTTCACCAAGCCCGGCAGCCTCACCCGCATCTATGCCGTCACCTCGGGCAAGGGCGGGGTCGGCAAGTCCTCTGTCACGGCGAACCTCGCGGCGGCCCTGGCGTCCCAGGGCCTGAGCGTCGGCGTCGTCGACGCGGACATCTACGGCTTCTCCATCCCCCGCATGCTCGGCGTGGACCACGTGCCCACACAGCTCGACGGCATGATCGTGCCGCCGGTGGCTCACGGGGTGAAGGTCATCTCCATCGGCATGTTCGTGGAGGACAAGCAGCCCGTCGTCTGGCGCGGCCCCATGCTGCACCGCGCCGTCCAGCAGTTCCTCACGGACGTGTTCTGGGGCGACCTCGACGTCCTGCTGCTCGACCTGCCGCCCGGCACGGGTGACGTGACGATCTCCGTGGCGCAGCTGCTGCCCAACGCGCAGATTCTCGTGGTGACGACCCCGCAGACGGCGGCGGCCGAGGTTGCCGAGCGCACGGGCCTCATCGCGACACAGACCAAGCAGAAGGTTGCCGGGGTCATCGAGAACATGTCCTACCTGCCTCAGGCGGATGGCTCGCGCCTGGAGATCTTCGGCGCGGGCGGCGGCCAGGCGGTCTCGGCCTCGCTGACCCAGACGCTCGGCTACGAGGTGGAGCTGCTCGCCCAGCTGCCGCTCGACATCCAGCTGCGCGAGGGCTCCGACGCCGGCGTGCCGGTGACGGTGGCCAACTCGGGCCGTCCTCCGGCGGACTCCCCGGCGGCCCTCGCCCTGAGTGAGGTGGCGCAGCGCCTGGGCCACACCCAGCGCGGCCTGGCAGGGATGCGTCTCGGCATCAGCCCGGTGACCAGCTGACCGTCCTCCCGGGCTAGCCCGTCCCGGCCGGGCCCACTGTCACTGCTGCCGCTGCCCCGGTGCGTCCCGCCTGGGTGAGGCTGTTGGCCCATCTGCGTGTCCGACGGTGCCCGCATGCCGGTCCAACGGATCCGCCTGTGCCTCGGGCTGTCAGTCGAGGGCGCCCGGGCGTGCGAGTTCGAGGGTTGCGTGGGAAGCGGTACGTGGCGGCGGGACAGGCGGCGACCACGGACCTGGGGCGACCACAGGGACGACGGCCTCGGGTCCCGGGACTCGGCCCTTCGGTGACGTGTGGTGTCCGGGTTGCACGCTCACGCTTGTCGACGTCTGTCAGAATCCGCGGAATCCTGCGGTTTTCTAGATCGGTGTTCTCGAGTCATTCGGCTCCCATGTGCGTGAGCAACCCCCACGCACATGGGAGCCTCAACAACAGTTTTCGACCTCAGGGCACAAACGGCGAGATACCAGCGAAAAGTCCGAATCGTCCAAATCACACCAGTCACATGAGCGTGCAAGCCCACCCGGCGCGCGGAGCCCGGGGCAGGCCCCGTGCGTCACCGGTCGAGCGCACCCGCCGAACTCCTCGGTGTGCTCTCGAACGTACGGCACAACACCGTACGTTCAAGACCAAAACGAGGAGCTCGAGGCCAGACGGGGCTCAGGCCGGACAGGGACCGTTCCGGCGGGGGTGGTCAGTCGACGGCAGCGACCAGGGCCTCGCGCGAGGTACGGGCGGCGGCAGCGGAGGCGCGCACGACGTCGCGCGGGGACAGCGGTCGCACGCGCTCGGCCCGCGGGGCATCGGCGACGAGGGTGGAAGGGATCTCATCCGGCACGAGGTCCACGGCCTCCTCAGCAGCCTGGGCGGCGCCGACAATGGCGTCGGCCGCACCGGAGAAGAACTCACGGCGCCCGGTGTCGTCAACCTGCTCGGTGACTTCACCCTGGCCCGCGGTCTCGACCTGTTCGGCGGCTGCGGCCTCCTGGGACTGCGAGGAGTCCTCCTCGGCCAGCTCGGTGGCCTGCGGCTCGTCGTCGGGAACGACGGCGAAGGCGGCATCGTCGGTCAGTTCGCGGGCGGCGCGGTGCATAGCGGTGCTCTCCTCGGCCAGCCCAGGCAGGACCGCGGCACCACGGGCCGCACCGATGGCGGCCTCGACCTGCTCATCCGTAAGCGCGTCGACGTCAACGGACGCCTCGGCAGCCGGGGTATCCCCGGTGCTTTCTGCGTGTGCGGCCGAGACCTGGGCCGGCACCGTGCCGGCCTCGGTCTCGGCGACGGCATCAGCCGCCGTGGCATTCGCCGCCTTGCGGGTCTCCTCGGCCTTCTCATCGATCATCGAGGACAGGGACTTCTTGCCGTGGCGTGAACGGGCGTCCTCCGTGACGGCCTTGGCGGCGGCGTCGCTGGACTCTTTAGCGGCGGCGCTGAAGGACTCGAAGGGCTGGGACAGGTCCTTGCGAATCGCGTCGAGATCCTCACCCAGGGCATCGCGCACGATCTTGCGCGGGTCGTAGTTGCGGGGGTCGAGGTCCTGGAGGTTGAGGTCGGCGAGCTCGGGGCCAACCTCCTCGGCGATCTGAGCCTTGGCGTTGTCGAGGAAGAGCCGCAGCTGGCGCACCCACTGAGTCAACTTTCGGGTGTACTCCGGCAGGCGCTGGGGACCGATGATGACCACCAGCACCAGCAGGAGGACGATGAATTCATTCCCGTTAATGCCGAACACCACGCCAGTATAGGGATACGGCGGGTTTCTCCCGACCGTCACCCATCCCGCTTCCGCCCTATCCGCCCAGGGCGATACCCGCTTAAGGGCCCGCGCCGTCCACGCACTGCGCCTGAGGGCACCGGACCTGGGACAATGGCCCCGGCACGCGCGGCCCGCACGTGTCTGCGAGGAGAGAGGCAGCGCCATGAGCGCAGACAAGACGCTGAGCTGGTCCTACACGGAGGAGTTCCCCCTTGAGCCCGAGGCCCAGGCGCAGGCCAGGCGGCGCGGCATTGAGCTGGGGGTCGGCCCGGTCTCGCCTGCCACCGGCGCGCTGCTCAGCACGCTGGCGGCCGGCGTCGGCGCCCGCTCGGTCGCCGAGATCGGCACCGGTACGGGAGTTTCGGGCCTGTGGCTACTTCAGGGGATGGGTCCCGACGGCGTGCTCACGACGATCGACGTCGAGGCCGAGGTCCAGCGGGAGGCCCGCCGCGCCTTCGACGCCGCCGGGTACCCGGGCTCGCGCACGCGTGTCATCCAGGGACGCGCCTCGGACGTCATGCCGCGTATGGCGGCGCGCTCCTACGACATGGTGGTGCTCGACGTCGACCCGCTGGAGGCGGCCGCGCTGGCCGAGCAGGCGCTGCGGATGCTGCGCGTCGGTGGGGTGCTGGCGGTGACGAGGGCGCTGTGGAACGACCACGTGGCGGACCCGGCCCGTCGTGACCAGACGACGGTGGCGGCGCGAGAGCTGGGCAAGGCGCTGCGCGAGCGCGAGGACCTCGTAGTCTCCCTGCTGCCGGTGGGTGACGGGCTGCTGGCGGTCGTGCGCCGCGCCTAAGCCCCGCCCCATGCGGGCAGTGCGCACAGACGTCGAGACGGGGCCGGGTTCTTCAGGACCCGGCCCCGTCTCGATGTGCAGGAGGCTCAGCCTGCGGGCTCCTTGCCCCTGTGCGAGCCGCCCGGTGGTACACGATCAGATCGTCACGTACGTCAGATCTTGCACGTACGTCAGATCTTGACAGAGCCCAGGGCCTCCTGGAGCTGCTTGATCTCGTCGGGGCTGATCTCGACGACGAGACGGCCGCCTCCCTCGAGCGGGACCCGCATGATGATGGAGCGACCCTCCTTGACGACCTCGAGCGGGCCGTCACCCGTCCTGGGCTTCATGGCAGCCATGTGATCCCCTTTCGGTGAAGAGCGCACTGAATCGCACGGTTCCTTGCATCTTAGGCCACCTGGCGGCCTCAGTGCGTGCTTCGTGGCGAAGTCCACTCGGTGCCGACGACGGCGCCAGCGCCACGGCCCGTGCCTCCAGTTCCAGGCCGCCCCGGCTCCGGTCAGCTCGCGGGCAGCCCCGGCCCCGTCAGCGCCACCCGGCCTGGTCGTCCAGCAGACCGCCCCGGCCCCGTCAGCGCCACCCGGCCTGGTCGTCCAGCAGACCGCCCCGGCCCCGTCAGCCTCGGGCGGCCCGGTCGGCCCGCAGACGGCGCGCGGACCCGACGACGTCGTCCACGGCCTCCTCGGCCGTGTCGACGACGCGCACGAGGTCGACGTCCCCAGCGGAGATGACCCCGGCGCTCACAAGGGTGCCTCGCAGCCAGTCCATGAGACCGCCCCAGAAGGAGGAGTCCACGAGCACCACCGGGAAGCCGTCAACCTTCTGGGTCTGGACGAGCGTGAGCGCCTCAAAGAGCTCGTCCATCGTGCCGAAGCCGCCGGGCATGACCACGAAGCCGTCGGAGTACTTGACGAACATCGTCTTGCGGGCGAAGAAGTAGCGGAAGTTGATCCCCAGATCGACGTACTCGTTCATGCCCTGCTCGAGGGGCAGCTCGATCCCGAGGCCGACGCTCACTCCCCCGGCCTCGTGGGCTCCCTTGTTCGCCGCCTCCATGGTGCCGGGGCCGCCGCCGGTGATGACGGCATAACCGTGGCGGGCCAGCCCTGCGCCGACCTCTTCGGCCAGGGCGTAGGTGGGCTCCTGCGGCGTCGTGCGCGCCGAGCCGAAGACGCTGATGGCGGGCCCCAGCTCCGCGAGCGCGCCGAATCCCTCGACGAATTCGGACTGGATGCGCAGCACCCGCCACGGGTCCGAGTGGAGCCAGTCGGTGCCCTCGCCGCTGGTGAGCAGGCGCGCGTCGGTGGTCTCGGCGGGGATCAGGGAGCCGCGCAGCAGCACGGGTCCCTTGCGGTAGGACTGTCGGAGTTCTGTGTGCTCTCGTGATGTCATGGGGCGATCCTCGCGCATGAGGGCGGGTGTTGTCGCTCGGGCGCGGCGTCGCCGTCGTCTCCCACCGCCGCGCCCGGGCACACGGTCCTTGTGGCCCGGATTACCCATGAGGGCGGTCACGATCACCACGTACTGCGGGTCCGGACCGGTACGTTCTCAGCATGACTGAGACCCCCTCCCTCATCGACGAGGTCGGTGCCTGGATCAACGAGGACCCGGACGCCGTCACCCGCGCAGCACTATCCTCCCTCCTGGCAGCCCACACGGCCGGTGACGCCTCGGCGACCGCCGAGCTGACCGACGCCTTCTCGGGCAGCCTCCAGTTCGGCACCGCCGGGCTGCGCGGGCGCCTGGGCGGCGGTCCCCACCGCATGAACCGGGTCGTCGTCATCCGTGCCGCGGCGGGCCTGGCCGCCTACCTCAAGGACCGCCTCGGCGAGGGCTTCAGCGTTGTCATCGGCTACGACGCCCGCCACGGCTCCGCCGTCTTCGCCCGTGACACCGCCGCCGTCGTCACCGGCGCCGGCGGGCGGGCGATACTCTTCGACCGCCACTGCCCCACCCCCGTCCTCGCCTTCGCGCTGCGGCATCTGAAGGCCGACGCCGGCGTCATGGTCACCGCCTCGCACAACCCGCCCCAGGACAACGGCTACAAGGTCTACCTGGGCGGGCGCGCCGTCACCGACTCCGGCCGCGGCGCCCAGATCGTGCCGCCCTACGACGCCGACATCGCCGCCGCGATCGCCGCCGTCGGCCCCCTCAGCAGCGTGGCCAGACCCGAGTCCGGCTGGGAGACGATCGGCGAGGAGATCGTCGAGGAGTACACGGCCGCCGCCTGTGTCTCGCGTGTGCCCGCGGCCGCGGACCTGAAGATCGTGCTCACCGCCATGCACGGCGTGGGCGGGCAGATCTGCCGGGACGCCCTCAGGCGTGTGGGCTTCGACGACGTCGTCGTCGTGCCCGAGCAGTTCGAGCCGGACCCCGACTTCCCGACCGTCTCCTTCCCCAACCCGGAGGAGCCCGGCGCCCTCGACCTGTCCCTCGCGCTGGCGCGCGAGGTCGGCGCGGACCTGGTGATCGCCAACGACCCCGACGCGGACCGCTGCTCGGCGGCCGTGCCGGACCCGCACACGCCCGGCGGGTGGCGTCAGCTCACGGGCGACGAGGTGGGCTCACTGCTGGGTGAGCAGGCCGCCGAGCTCGCGGCCTTCGCCGGCACCGGTGTGCTCGCCAACTCGATCGTCTCCTCGCGCCTGCTGCGCAGGATCGCCCAGGCGCACGGCCTGGGGCACCGCATCACGCTCACGGGCTTTAAGTGGATCAGCCGGGTGCCTGGCCTCGTCTTCGGCTACGAGGAGGCCCTGGGCTACTGCGTGGATCCCAAGAAGGTGCGGGACAAGGACGGCATCTCCGCCTCGGTGCGCCTGGCGCTGCTGGCCTCGGTGCTCAAGCAGCAGGGGCGCAGCCTGCTCGACCTGCTCGACCGCCTGGCCCGCGAGCACGGCCTGTACGCCACGAGCCCGCTGAGCATGCGCGTGGAGGACCTGTCCTTCATCACTGAGGCGATGGAGCGTCTGCGGGCGGGCGGTGGCCCGGCGCACCTGGCGGGCTCGCCGGTCGTGGACGTCTTCGACCTGCTCGACGGCGCCAGTGACGGCAACGGCGGCCAGCTGCCCCCGACGGACGGCCTCATCTTCAAGACGGCGGCGGACGACCGCGTGGTCATCCGCCCCTCGGGCACGGAGCCGAAGCTCAAGTGCTACTGCGAGGTGGTGGTGCCGGTCGCCGTCGACGAGCCCGTCGAGGTGGCCCGCCGCACGGCCGCCGACCGCCTGGAGCGCATCAAGACCGACCTGAAGGCCGTGCTCGGCATCTGAGGCGCTCAGGCTGACAGGGCCCGGCGGGTGCCGACGGAGCCCGCCCAGACGAGGGCGCACAGGGCCCCGATGCAGCCTCCGGCGCTCAGCTCACCCAGCACGGCGACGGCGAGTCCCGCCAGCGCGCAGCCGGCGCCCACGAGCGCTGAGCCGATGACGAGGGCGTGCACGCTGCGCACCCAGGGCACCACCGCCGCCGCGGGAGCGGCGATGAGCGCGATGGGCAGGATCGTGCCCAGTGAGGGCACGAGCACGACGATGGCGACGCAGACCATGCCCATGACGGCGGCGTCGGCGGCGCGGGCACTCATTCCCGAGGCACGGTGCCCCACCGGGTCGAAGGCGTGGAAGGCCAGGCGCGGGCCCGCGGTCACCAGGAGCAGCGCTGTCAGGGCCAGGCACACGCCGGCCGTCCAGGCATCAGTCGTCTTGACGTTGAGCAGGGAGCCGGCGAGGAAGCCGTCCACCTTGAGCGGCAGCGGGGCGAACCAGGTGCTCAGCAGGTAACCCAGGGCGAAGCCTGTGGACAGCACCGCCCCGGCAGCCGCCTGTGCAGACACACCGGGCACGCCCTGGAGCCAGCGGGCCAGGGCGAGCATGGGCAGGCACATGAGGGCCGCGCCCACGAGGATCGCCACTGACAGGACGGCGTAGCCCGCCCGCCCGCCCCAGATCGCCGGGACGGCCCAGGCGGCGACGACAACGCCGGCCACCGCCCCGGGGAAGGTCGAGTGGGTGAGGGACTCGGCCAGAAAGATCCGGCGCTCGATGAGGGCGATGGCGCCGACGGCACCCGCGAGCAGCCCCACGAGGACGGCAACGGTCATCGGGAGCGCGAGCAACTGCCAGGAGACGGGGATGATCACTCGACCTCCCGGGCGCCGCCTGCGACGGCACCGCGCGTGAGCCCCGTCGACTGCCGTGAACGCAGAGCCCCGGTCACGCGCGCCCCGCCGACCGCCACCACGAGGGCCAAGGCCATGACCATGATGACGGCCGCCTGGGGCGAGACCGGACGCGGCGAGGGTGAGACGGCCAGGAGCAGCCCCAGCCAGCCTCCCGCGACCCCGACGACCAGGGCGGTCACCACCATGCCGGGCACCGAGCGGGCCAGCACGCGGCCGGTGGTGCCGGGCAGGGTGAGCAGGCCGATGACGAGGAGGGTGCCCACGGCGGTCGCGGCGGCGACGACGACGGCCGCCACCGCGGCGTTGAGCACGAGGTCGAGGGCCAGGACCCGCAGCCCGGAGGCTCGGGCACCGACGGGGTCGAAGGCGATGGCGACCTGCTCCTTCCAGGTCAGCAGCACCAGGAGCAGGGCCAGCACGCTGACGACGAGGGCCTGGGCCAGGCGCAGGTCGGTGACCTCAAGCAGCCTGCCGAACATGAGGGCCTCGAGCTGGCCGGACATATCCCCATTGGCCAGTAGGACGACCATCCCGACGGAGAAGAATCCGGTGAGGACGACGGCGGTGCCGGCCTCTGAGGCGTCGCGCCGCGAGTGGTGGTCCACCCAGGTCAGGGCGGCGGCGGCCAGCGCCCCGGCGACGGCTCCGGCAGGCACGATCATGCCCGTCCCGGCGGTCACGGCGCCGACGACGATCCCGGGGAAGACGGCGTGCACCAGCGCCTCGGCGTGGAACTCGGCGCGGCGCAGGTTGACGAGCGTGCCCACCAGGGCGCACACGAAGCCCAGGACGATGAGCAGCACGAAGGGCCGGAACAGGAAGGGTGCGGTCGCCAGGGGGGCGATGCCGGGGATACCGGACACAGCCTCGCGCAGGGCCTCGACCGCGGCGGCCACGAGGCGGGTGAGGGTGTCGCTCATGCGGTGCCCACAGGCAGCGGGTCGGCGCCGACGGCCTCATCGGAGGAGAGGACCGGACTCGCCGTCGGAAGGTGCGGCGCGACGGGCAGGCCCAGGAGCCGGGCGGCGTGCTCGGGGCCGGCGCCGTAGGCCTGCTCGACGAGCGCGGGCACGAGGACCTCCTCGCGGGGCCCGAAACCCACCTGATGGCCGGCCAGCAGGGCCACCTGCTCACAGACCTCCTGGGCGAGGATCAGGTCGTGTGTCGAGACGACGACGGCGACGCCGTCGGACTTCAGCCCGGACAGGATGCGCAGCAGGGCGTCGCGGTTGGGCTGATCCAGGCCGTTGAAGGGCTCGTCGAGCAGGACGAGGCGGGGGCGCGAGGCCAGGCAGCGGGCGAGCAGGACGCGCTGCTGCTGTCCGCCGGAGAGCTCGCCGAAGCGGCGGGTGGCGACGTGGGACAGCCCGACGGTCCCCAGGGCATCGCGTGAGCGCTCGCGCTCGCGCCGTCCCGGGCGCCGCAGCGGCCCCAGGGCGGAGACGGTGCCCATGACGACGACGTCGAGGGCCGTGACGGGGAAGGTCGGGTCGAGGTCGGCGACCTGCGGGACGTAGCCGATGCTCCCGGCCGGTGCGCGGCCCGGCGCCTGGCCGTTGACGCGGGCGGTTCCGTTGACAATGCGGACCATGCCGAGCAGCGCACGCAGCAGCGTGGTCTTGCCCGAGCCGTTGGGGCCGACGAGCGCCAGCGCCTGGCCAGCCCTCAGGGTGCCGGTGACACCCGTGAGGACGGGGGTTCGCCCGTAGGCCAGGGCGAGGTCCTCCAGCACGACGGCGGTGGTGCCGTCATACTCGGCGGTGCGGCCGGCGGTCGGGGTCGTCCCGGCTGCCACGTGCGGCTGCTCGGCAATAGTCATGTGCTCTCTTCCGAAGGTCAGGACTCGACGACGTTGGTGGGCGCCCACTCGGACAGCTCGGCGGGCACCTCAGAGACCGTACCTCCCCACGCGGTGGTGAGGTTAAAGACGTTGTGCAGGATGGAGCCGATGTAGGTCTCGCCGTCGGAGCCGGGCTCGCCCAGGGAGTCGCCGTACAGGGCCTCGTCGCCGATGACGGCGCGCACGCCGGCCAGGGCGGCGACCTTCTCGACGGACTCGGGGTTGTTGGAGTTCTCGGCGAAGATCGCGACGGCGCCGGAGGCGGTGATGGCGTCGGCGGTCTGCTGGATCTTCTGGGCGGTGGCGTCCTGCTGGGCGTTGAAGTCGCTCATGGCGGCGCCCTCGAAGCGGATGCCGTAGGCGTTGGAGAGGTAGCCGAAGGCGTCGTGGCTGGTGAACAGGACGCGGTGCTCGGCGGGCACGGTGGACAGGCTCTGCTCGGCCCAGGTGTCGAGGGCGCTCAGGAGCTCGGCGTAGGCGCTGACGTGGCTGTTGATCGTGTCGGCGGCCTCGGGGGCGACGGAGGTCAGGGCGGCGCCGATGTTGGCGACCTGGATGGCGGCGTTGCGGGGGTTGGTCCACACGTGGGGGTCGTAGCGGAACTCGGCCTCCTCGCCCGGCTCGGGGGCGAAGGGCCAGGGGGCGACCTCGACGGCCTGGGTGCCGCGGTCGATGGTGTAGGGCAGGGCGGTCTCGGCGTCCTTGTTCGCGCCGGGGGTGTCGACGTCGTCGGCGGTCAGGACCCCGGAGGTGACGACCATGGTGCCTTTGAAGCCGGTGGAGTCGATCGCGTCGTCGAGGAAGTGCTCGAGGTCGACGCCGTTGACGAGGAAGAGGTCGGCCTCGGCGAGGGCCGCGGACTGGGAGGCGGTCATCTCGTGCTCGTGGGCGGAGGCGTTGGGGGCCAGGAGGCAGGTGAGGGTCAGGCGCACGGGGGCGGTGGCGGGGTCGGCGCCGAGCTCGGCGGTGGTGCCGTCGGCACCGGTGCGCGAGAAGGAGAGGTCGTCGCCGCCGGAGGCGAGCTGGGTGACGTAGTCGCAGATCTGGGTGGTTGATGCGACGGCGTGGATCGTCGTGGCCTCGGCGTTGACGTCGACGGCGGACTGGGAGGAGCCGCAGGCGACGAGGGCCGGGGTGGCGAGGGCGAGGGCGGCGAGCGCCAGGGCGGTGCGCCTGGACGACCTGATAACTGTTCTCATGCGGCCCAGATTATTTCGGTTACCCGAAACATTCAAACGAGAGTCCGGCTTCTGGTCCCGATTGTGCGCGGTCTCTCACCGCCCCCGCCGGTCCCGTGCGGGCCCCTCAGCCGGTCGACGGCGAGGACCCGGCTGATCACCGCCCCCGCCGGTCCCGTGCGGACCCCTCAGCCGGTCGACGGCGAGGACCCGGCTGATCACCGTCCCCGCCGGTCCCGTGCGGACCACGGCCGCGGGGACGGGATCAGTGCACGACGACGGCGCCGGTGCCTCCCGTGAGCAGGAGGCGCCGGTGCCGTAGCAGTCCCGTGATGAGCGCGCGCTGGGCGTCGTCGGGACAGCGTCGTGGGGTGGGTCTGGGGCCTCAGTCCTCGAGGCCGTCGAGGATCGCGACGCTCGCGGACACGCCCAGGCGCGAGGCCCCGGCCTCCACCATGGCCAGCGCGTCCTGCGCCGTGCGGATGCCGCCCGAGGCCTTGACGCCCAGGCGCTCGCCCACCGTCTCGCGCATGAGACGCACCGCGTGAACGCTGGCGCCGCCCGCGGGGTGGAAGCCGGTGGAGGTCTTGACGTAGTCCGCGCAGGCGCGCTCGCTGGCCTGGCAGACGGCGACGATCTCCTCATCGGTCAGGGCCGCGGACTCGATGATGACCTTGAGCAGGGCGGCGCCCACGGCCTCCTTGACGGCCCGCACGTCCGCCTCGACGGCGTCCCAGTCGTGCTCCTTGACCTGGCGGAGGTTGACGACCATGTCCACCTCGTCGGCGCCCTTGGCCACCGAGTCGGCCGCCTCGGCCGCTTTGACCGCGGTCGCGTGGGCGCCCGAGGGGAAGCCGCAGACCGTGGCCACACGCAGGCCCTCGGGCACCTCGACGGGCAGCTGGTTCGGGCTCACGCACACCGAGAAGGTGCCGAGCTCGACGCCCTGGGCGATGAGGGCGGCCACCTGCTCGCCCGTGGCCTCGGGCTTGAGGAGGGTGTGGTCGATCATGGCGGCGATCTCACGGCGAGTCGTCATCGGGGCGTCCTTTCGTCGGTGGTGGGCTCTGGCTGAGCCTACGGCGCCCGAGACCACACCGCGGATATGGGAGGTGGTTTCCGACGGCGACGCCGCCGGGTCATTGCCTGGCGTGATCGTGATCAGGCCCGGGGCCTGGACGGCTTGGAGGACGAGAGAGCCCATCCACCTCGTCCCCCAGCGCTCCACCTCGTTCCTCGCCCATCCATCTCGTTCCCCAGCACTCCACCTCGTTCCTCGCCCATCCATCTCGTTCCCCAGCACTCCACCTCGTTCGCTGGAGGAACGAGATCAACTTCTGAGCAACGAGATCAACTCCTGCGCAACGAGATCGACTTCTGAGCAACCCAGAAGATCGCTAGGCGGGTGGGGTGTCGCGTACGACGGTGATCGCCGGACGTGAGCGTGACCAGGCCCGGGGCCTGGGCGACTTGGAGGACGAGAAAGCCCATCCATCTCGTTCCCCAGCGCTCCACCTCGTTCCTCGCCCATCCATCTCGTTCCCCAGCACTCCACCTCGTTCGTTGGAGGAACGAGATCAACTCCTGGGCAACGAGATCAACGCCAGTCGTCGAGTCCTCTGGGCGCCGCGACAGGACGCACCCGTCCTGGTGCGCGCAGGTCGTCCATCGGCGGGCGCACAACGGCCTGCTTGGCCCCCCAAGCACTCGCTCTACTCTCGAACGTACGGCACAACACCGTACGTTCGAGAGCGAACCGAGGAGTTCGGCGGAGGCGGGGGTGGGGGCTACGCGACGCCGGTGCCCACGACATATCCGACAGGAGTTCGGCGAGGGCGGGGGCGGGGGTGTCCGTCAGGACGGCTCGATAATGGCCAGCACCTGGGGCCAGTTGCCGAACTCGCGGGGGCCGAGGCGCTGCGGGTCGCGCGCCGCGAGGAGGTCGACCACCCCCACCGCTCCCGAGGCCGGGTCGTAGACGTGGACGCGCCCCAGGCCCGGGTCCGCCCGTCCCAGCAGCGTCCACGGCAGGGCCAGAACGTAGTGGCGAGGCAACGAGGGCAGCAGACGGGCCGCCCGCCTGAGCGTGCCAACCACACGTGCGCCAACCGCGCCTCCGCCAACCACACGTGCGCCAACCGCGCCTCCGCCCACCACACGTGCGCCAACCGCGCCTCCGCCCACCACACGTGCGCCAACCGCGCCTCCGCCCACCACACGTGCGCCGTCCTCACCGCCGCCCACCAGCGGACCGCCGACGACGAGAAGCACGGGGGCGTCGTCGGCCAGGTGAGCGCGCAGGCGCTCGACCACGGTGGCCCAGTTCGGGCCTCCATCCCTCACCCAGGTGACGGTGTAGACCGCCGAGGCACGAGCCTCCCGGGGCACGGCGCAGGTCATGAGTCCGGCCACGGCCCACGGGGTCGATCCCAGGTGCCGCGGCCAGGCCAGCGGGCCCAGCGGGCCGCCGGCGTTGCGGTTCATGAGTGCCTGCAGGCGCAGCTGCTCGACGCGCAGGGCCGCCTGCAACCCGCCTACGGATCCCGTGAGCGCCCCCAGGCGCGCCGCAGCGGCACCCTCGCGCTCATACAGGAGGCGTGCGGCCAGCACGCACGTGGCCCCGCAGGTCGTGCCATCCTCCTGGACCAGGGCGACGGCTCGATTCTCCGGGCCGGCCCCGGCGCCGATCCTCGGGCCGACCCCCGGGCCGGCCTTCAGGTCTCCCCCGGCGCCCATCGCCTGACCGGCCTCCGGGCTGAGCATGATCCTGCCCGCGCTCACCCGCGCCCGCACGTCCATTCCTCGCGCCCGCACGTCCATTCCCCGCTCCTGCCGAGCCCCGCCTCAGGGCTCAAACGATCCGGTCGAGCACGACACCGGCCTCGCGGCGGGCCACCGCCGCAGCCGCTTCGGGCGAGCCGGCCGGGCTCACGGCCACCGCGCCCTCAAGGGCCTCGACGGCGCGCGCGAAGCGCTCGGGCGTCGCGGTGTGCAAGGTGAGCAGCGGCTGACCCGTGACGACGGCCTCGCCCGGCTTGGCGTGCATCTCAACCCCGGCCACCGCCTGAACCGGGTCCTCCTTGCGGGCACGCCCCGCGCCCAGGCGCCAGGCGGCAACCCCGACCTTGAGGGCGTCGAGCTCAGTGAGCACGCCGTCCTCGGTGGCCGTGATGACCTCAGTCTCGGGGGCGACGGGCAGCGGTGCGTCGGGGTCGCCGTCCTGGCGGCGGATCATCTCGCGCCACACGTCCATGGCGCGCCCGTCCGCAAGGGCGGCACGCAGCTCGTCCTCGCTCGTGGGACGTCCAGCCGCGTCCAGCATCTCGACGGCCAGCGCCAGCGTGAGTGCGACGACGTCGTCGGGACCCCCACCGGCGAGGACCTCCAGGGACTCGCGCACCTCGAGGGCGTTGCCGGCCGTAAGCCCCAGCGGAGTGGACATGTCGGTCAGCAGCGCGCGGGTGGCGACCCCGGCCTCCTTACCCAGGGTGACCATCGTCTCGGCGAGCTCGCGGGCCATCGACATCTCGCGCATGAAGGCGCCCGAGCCCACCTTGACGTCCAGGACGAGGGCGCCTGTGCCCTCCGCGATCTTTTTGCTCATGATTGAGGAGGCGATGAGCGGCACGCAGGAGACGGTGCCGGTGATGTCGCGCAGGGCGTAGAGCTTCTTGTCGGCCGGGGCGAGCCCGCTACCGGCGGCGCAGATGACGGCTCCGGGGCCGCCCTCGCGGAGCATGTCGAGGATCTCGTCGTTGCTCAGGCGGGCGCGCCAGCCGGGGATGGACTCGAGCTTGTCGAGGGTGCCGCCGGTGTGCCCGAGGCCGCGGCCGGAGAGCTGGGGCACGCTCACGCCGAAGACGGCGACGAGCGGGGCCAGCGGCAGGGTGATCTTGTCGCCCACGCCGCCCGTGGAGTGCTTGTCCGCGGTGGGGCGGCCGATGCCGGAGAAGTCCATGCGCTCGCCGGTGCGGATCATCGCGTCGGTCCAGCGGGCGATCTCCTGCGGCTGCATGCCGTTGAGGTAGATCGCCATCGCCAGCGCGCTCATCTGCTCCTCGGCGACGATGCCGCGGGTGTAGGCGTCGACAACCCAGTCGATCTGGGCGTCGGTCAGGCGCTGGCGGTCGCGCTTGGCGGCAATGACGTCAACGGCGTCGAAGGGCTCGACGGCGGCGGTGGCGGTAGTCATGCGGTTCTCCTCGTGAGTCGTGGCCCGGCTCAGTGCTCGCCGACGGCGGTGGTGGTGGTCATGCGGTGCCCCTCGCGGGTCGGTGCCCGGCTCAGGACCCGACGACGCCGGTGGCGTTGGGCTCGGGGACGCCCGTGGCATCGGCGGGGGCGACGGCGCCGTCGACCAGTGCCAGGTTCTCGACGCTGAAGCGCCCGGGCAGGACCTCGTCAATGGTCATGATCCCGGCGGGCATGAGCAGCTGCATCCGCGGGTGGGCGTGCTCGGACAGGGTCTGGCGGCACCGCCCGCAGGGGGCGCAGCGCTCGCCGCGCGCATCAACGCAGGCGAAGGCGACGAGCCGCCCGCCGCCGGTGCGCACGAGCTCGGAGACCAGGCCGCACTCGGCGCACAGGGTCTGGCCGTAACCGGAGTTCTCGACGTTGCAGCCCGAGACGAGCCGACCGTCGTCGGCGACGGCGGCCGCCCCGACCTTGAAACGCGAGTAGGGGGCGTAGGCGTGAGTCATGGCCTCGCGGGCCAGGTCGGTCAGCCGCTGCCAGAGGGCGTCGTCCACGTCCTGGGGGCCGACGTCGTGTCCCAGGCTGCCGCCGCTGGGGGCGGGCGTGGCTGCGGCATCGGCGCTCATGCGGGTGTCGGTGCTCATGCGGGTGTCGGTGCTCATGCGCGTGCTGGCTCCTTTCTCGCCCAAGGGGTGCGACTGACGAACATACACCGCAGCGGCCCTCGTCTCGATGGTGCGTGGGGCCGCTGCGGTGCGCCCGGCATCACGGGTAGGGCACGCCCTCCGCGGCGGGTGCGCGGACCTTGCCGACGAAGCCGGCGACGGCGAGGATCGTCACGACATACGGGATCATGAGGACGAAGTTCGCCGGGATGGGCGAGCCGATGACGCCGAGGGTCTGGCCGACGGCGGTGGCGAAGCCGAACAGGAGCGCGGCGTACAGCGTCCCCAGCGGGTTCCAGGCCCCCAGGATCATGGCGGCCAGGGCGATGTAGCCGTTGCCACCACTCATGTCCTCAGTGAAGCGCAGGCCGGAGCCGACGGTGAAGAAGGCACCGCCGAGGCCGGCGAGGGCGCCGCCGAGCACGAGGTTGTTGACGCGGGTGCGCATCACCTTGATGCCGACCGTGTCGGCCGCCTTCGGGTGCTCACCCACAGCCCTCATGCGCAGGCCCCAGCGCGAGCGGAAGAGCATGAAGGACAGGACGGTGACGACGACGTAGAGGGCGTAGACGAGGATCGTCTGCTTGAACAGCACCGGACCGAGGATCGGCACGTGGCTCAGCAGCGGGATCGCGATGGTGGGCAGGCGCATGGCCCGGTTGAGGGTGCTGGAGTCTGCGAGGAAGGTGGAGAAGAAGAATCCGGTCAGTCCCGAGACGAGCACGTTGAGCACGACGCCGACGACGACCTGGTTGACCCGGTACTTCAGGCCGAACAGGGCCAGCAGCAGGGCGACGGTCATGCCCGCGAAAGGCGCGGCGAGCAGACCCATCCAGGGGTTGGACGTCACGGAGGCGGCTACGGCGGCGACGAAGGCGCCGCCGAGGAGCTGGCCCTCGATGGCGATGTTGATCGTGCCCGAGCGCTCCCCCACGACGCCCGCGAGGCCGCCGAAGACGAGGGGCACGCTCAGGGCGACCGTCGAGGCGAGGATCGTCACGAGGGGGATGAGGGTGCCGCGCCCGGCCCCGGCCCAGGTGAGGAAGGCGACGACGAAGGCGGCGCCCATGGTGGCGACGACCCAGGTGGGGATCGTGGCGCGGGCGGCGGCCCACCGGGCGGCCAGGCCCGTCGCGACGGCGGCCGCCAGCGCCATGATGAGGATGACGGGCCGGGCGGGAAGGGTGAGCACCGGCAGCTGGAAGAAGTCTGCGCTGGTGGCGAGCTGGAAGCGGGTGCTGCCGTGGGCGGTGAGCGCCATGAGGGCGGCCAGCAGCACGACGACGGCGCCGGTGGTCGGCATCTTCCAGGCGATGGGGGCCAGGGCTGCTGCCGCAGTGTCGCCAGCGGCGTCGACGGTGGCGGTCGCGGAGGTCCGGGTGGTGACGGGCATGGCTCAGGCCTCCTGTCCGGGTGCGTCGGTGGTGGAGGCTGCAGCAGTCGCAACGACGGCCTCGGTCGCGGCAGCGGCCTCAGCCTCAGCCTCCAACCGCTTGCGCTCCAGCCGCTTGTTCTCCTGGGCCCGTGTGAAGGACCCGGGTGCTGGCAGCCGGTAGATCGCGCGCACGAGCGGCGGGGCCGCGATGAACAGCACGATGGTGGACTGCAGGATGAGGACGATGTCGATGGGGGTGCCAGTGGCCGCCTGCATGAGGGTGCCGCCGGCGGTCAGGCCGCCGAAGAGGATGCCTGCGAGCACGGTCCCCAGCGGCTTGGAACGGCCCAGCAGGGCCACCGTCATGGCATCGAAGCCGATGGAGCCGGCAATGGAGGCGGTGAGGTACTTCTGGGTGCCCAGGACCGGGCCGGTGGCGGCCAGGCCGCACAAGGCACCGGAAACGATCATCACCAGGGCGGTCACGCGCGGGACGTTGACGCCCGCCGTGCGGGCGGCCTCGGGGTTGAGGCCGGTGGCGCGGAACTGGAATCCCAGGGTGGAGCGCTCCAGGAGCCACCACACGAACCAGGCGGTCAGCAGCGCCAGGATGAAACCGGCGTGCAGCCGGAAGGAGGAGCCGAGCAGCAGCGGGTAGACGGCGCCGGAGCCCACAGGCAGGGAGCGGGGGTTGGAGTTGCCCTCACCGATGAAGAGCTTGAGGGTGAGCATGTGGGCGATGAGGTAGGCGGCGATGGAGTTGAGCATGATGGTCGTGATGACCTCGCTGGCTCCGGTGACCGCCTTGAGGACGCCGGGAATCGCGCCCCACAGGGCGCCACCGACGACGGCACCGAGGATCGCCACGAGCAGGTGCAGCCCGGCGGGCAGGTTCCAGGCGAAGCCGGTGTAGCCGCCGACGACAGCGCCCAGGATGATCTGCCCCTGGCCACCGACGTTGAACAGGCCCGCACGGAAGGCCACCGCCATGCCCAGGCCCGCGAAGATGAGCGGGGTGGCATTGACGAGGGTCTCGGTCAGCGGGCGCCACATGCGGGCCGTGGAGGAGGCATGCCAGTCGACGAGCCCGCCGCGCAGGAGAGCGGAGTAGGCCTCCGCGAGGGAGGAGGCGCAGGCCCCCAGGAAGTCGGTGGGGCGGGCGAAGAGGTAGCCGGCGGTCGTGCGTACCTCGGGGTCGGCGACGAGGATGAGGATGGAGCCGACGATGAGGGCGCTGACGATGGCCAGGACGCCCATGAGGCCGTTGGACTCGGCGATCTGGCGCGCCAGGCTGGGCTGGGACGTGTCTGCGTCCGCAGCGGGGGTGGTGCTCTGGCTCATCTCTTCTCCTCGTGGTCCTCGGCCGCGGGGGCCAGGGCCTGGTCGAGCGGGACACCGGCCATCATGAGGCCGAGGACGTCCCGCGGGGTGTCGGGGGCGACGACGCCGACGACGCGGCCCTTGTACATCACGGCGATGCGGTCGCTGAGCGAGTAGATCTCGTCGAGCTCGCTGGAGACGATGAGGACGGCGGTGCCGTTGTCCCGCTCGGCCACGAGGCGCTTGTGGACGAACTCGATAGAGCCGACGTCGAGCCCACGGGTGGGCTGGGAGGCCACGAGAACCTTGAGGGGGCGGGAGAGCTCGCGGGCGAGGATCGTCTTTTGCGCGTTGCCGCCCGACAAGGTGGAGATCGGGTCGCCGACGTCGGTGACGCGCACGTCGAACTCCTCGCGCAGCTTCTCAGCGTGGGCGCGGACCTTGGCGGGGTTGATCGACGGGCCCACGCCGAAGGCGGGGTCGTCATAGCGGTCGAGGATCATGTTCTCGGCGACGGAGAAGGCCGCGACGAGGCCGTCAGTGGAGCGGTCCTCGGGCACGAAGCCGAGCCCGGCGCCCAGGCGCTGGTGCACGCTCATGCGGGTGACGTCCCGCCCGCCAACGCGCACCGTGCCGACGGAAGGCGAGACGAGGCCGAGGACGACCTCGCTCAGCTCGGTCTGGCCATTGCCCTGGACGCCCGCGACGCCGAGGATCTCGCCGTCGCGCACGGTGAGGCTGACGTCGTCGAGCAGGAGGGCGCCGTCGTCGTCGACGACGCTCACGCCGTCGATCTCGAGACCTGCCTCGCCGGGGGTGGTGGGCTCCTTGTCCACGGTGAGGGAGACGTCGTGGCCCACCATCATGCCGGCGAGCTCGGCCTGGGAGGCGGTGGGGGCGGCGGTGCCGACCACCTTGCCGCGACGGATGACCGTGATGGTGTCGGCGACCTCGCGGATCTCGCGCAGCTTGTGGGTGATGAAGACGATGGAGGTGCCCGAGGCCTTGAGATCGCGCATGATCTCCATGAGCTCGTCGGTCTCCTGCGGGGTGAGCACGGCGGTGGGCTCGTCGAGGATGAGGACCTTGGCGTCGCGCGAGAGGGCTTTGATGATCTCGATGCGCTGCTGCACGCCGACGGGCAGGTCCCCGATGTAGGCGCCCGGGTCGACGTCGAAGCCGAAGCGCTCGGAGATCTCACGGACCTTGGCGGCGGCGGCCCGGGCGTCGATGACGCCGCCGAAGCGTCCGGCGGGCTCGTAGCCCAGGGCGACGGACTCGGCGACGGTGAAGACGGGCACGAGCATGAAGTGCTGGTGAACCATGCCGATGCCGGCGGCGACGGCGTCGCCGGGGCCGGAGAAGCTGACCGCTTCGCCGTCAATGAGGATCTGTCCGGCGTCGGGCTGGTAGAGCCCGTACAGGACGTTCATGAGGGTGGACTTCCCGGCGCCGTTCTCTCCCAGGAGGGCGTGGATCTGTCCCGGCTCGACCGTGATGTCGATGTGGTCGTTGGCCACGAGAGGCCCGAAGACCTTCGTGATCCCGCGTAGCTCGAGCTGCACGTGTGCTCGCTTCCGTCGTGGGTGGGATTGCCCCGCAGGGGGCTGGGGATGCGACTCGCCGAGACGGCACGCTGGCGCCGCCGCCCGTGGTGGGCGGCGGCGCCAGCGGTCGCTCAAGGAGTCATGTCAGGTGAGGGACCTGTGCACCGGTGGGTGCGGGGCTCCCGGTCAGGAGGGGTCGTAGGCGGTGGACACGTCCAGGGTGCCGTCGATGATCTGCTGCTTGATCTCATCGACACCCTTCTTGACCTCGTCAGAGACGTTGGCGTCCCAGTCGTGGAACTCGGCGATGGACACGCCACCGTTTTCAAGCGTGCCGATGTAGGGCTCGTTGGAGAACTTGCCGTTGACGGACTGCTCGATGGTGTCGTAGACCGCGTTGCCGATCTCCTTGATGACGCTGGTGAGCATGTAGGAGCCGAACTCGGTGGTGTTGTAACCGTCGGCGTCCACCCAGATGGCGGCGTTGCTGGTCGAGCCACTCTCCTGGAGGGCGGCGAGAGTGCCCTGGCCGACGGGGCCGGCCACCGGCAGGATGATGTCCGCGCCCTGCGAGAGGAACTGCTGGGTCAGCTGCTGGCCCTTGGCGGTGTCGGAGAAGTCGCCGGTGAAGGAGCCCGCGTCCGGGTTGGCGGGGTCCCAGCCGAGGACCTGGACGTTGGTGCCGTGGTCCGCGTTGTAGCGGGCGACGCCCTGGGCGTAGCCCTCCATGAAGATCTGGACGGTCGGGATGGCGACGCCGCCGTAGGTGGCGACGGTGCCGGTCTTCGTGGTGCCCGCGGCGACGTAGCCGGCGAGGAAGGAGGCCTCGGCGGTGTTGAAGGACAGCGGCTTGCCGTTCTTGACGTCGACGGGCTTGCCGTCGGGGGTCTGGAAGGAGGAGTCGATGATGGCGAACTGGATGTCCGGGTTGGCCTGGGCCGCCTCGGTCAGGGCGGGGGCGATGACGAAGCCGACGCCGATGATGAGGTCGCAGTTCTGCTGGATGAGGGAGTCGATGTTGGGCTGGAAGTCCGCGTCGGACTTGGACTCGACGCCGACGACCTCAACGCCGAGCTGGGTCTTGGCGCGCTGCAGGCCCTCCCAACCGGACTGGTTGAAGGACTGGTCGTCGAACCCGCCCTCGTCGGAGACCATGCAGGCCTTGAATGTTGAGGACTGGGCGGTGGTGGTGGAGTCGGTGGGGGCGCTGCCGCAGGCGGCCAGGCCAAGGGCGGCCGCCAGGCCGATCGCAAGGGCGTAGAAAGGCTTCTTCGTCTTCACTGTGGGGACCTTCGGTTGGGGATGATGGGCGTGGCCCTGTGGCACTGAGCCCGGCAGGTCACTCTCGCAGGAGAGGGCGTGGCCGCCAGGGGCGGGGCCGATGGTCACGTCGCCGTGCCATGGGCACCATGCTCCCACACCTGCGGCCACCTGTGTAACCACGCGTGTCCTGGGGTCCTTGCGGGCCCGGCAGGAGGCCCCGGCCCCTGAGCCTCAGCTGCTTACAGGAGGTCGTCCCGGCCCTCTGCCTTCAGGCCGTCGACGACGCCCTTGACGGCCTGCGCGTGCTGTGGGGTGGTGACCAGCAGCGCGTCCGGGGTGTCGACGACGACGAGGCCGGGCACTCCCAGCAGCACCACCCGGCGCTGCGTCGTGGTGGCGACGAGCGCGCCGGGCGAGTCCACGGCCGACACCCGGCCGGGGCCCTCGACGTCGTCGGCGCCCTCCGCGCCACTGCCCGGCAGGACGGCGACCCCGGCGGCCGGCCCCTCGGTCTGCGCGGGCACGAGGTCGACCAGCGCGTCGAAGCCGCCGACGTCGTCCCAGCCCATGGAGGCGGGCACGGTGGCCACTCCCCCGGCTGCGGCGACGGGCTCGGCGATGGCGTGGTCGATGGCGATCTTCTCCAGGTCCGGCCACACGCGCTCAAGGACCTCCTGGCGCCGGGGGGTGTCCCAGGCGGCGGCGATCTGCTCGATGCCCGCTGCCAGCTCGGGCCTCAGCTGCGCGAGATGGTCGAGCAGAACGCCTGCGCGGGCGACGAACATGCCGGCGTTCCATCGGTAGTCGCCGGTGGCGAGGTACTGGGCGGCGGTGGCAGCGTCGGGCTTCTCGGTGAAGCCGAGCACGCGGCGCCCGTCGGGGGCGGCGGGCACGTCGATGGGCTCGCCGGCGCGGATGTAGCCGAAGGCGGTGGAGGGACCGGTGGCCTCGATGCCGATGGTGACGACCCAGCCTGCCTCGGCCAGGAGGGCCGCCTGGCGGACGGCGCCGTGGAAGGCCTCCTCGTCGGTGATGGTCTGGTCCGCGGCGAAGGACCCGATGAGGGCCTCGCGCCCGTGGCGGTGGGCGATAACGGCGGCGGCCAGGCCGATGGCCGCCATGGAGTCGCGCGGGCTGGGCTCGGCCAGCAGGTTCTCACGCGGCACGCCCGGCAGCTGGTCGGCCACGGCCGCGAGGTGGGCGTTGCCGGTGACGACCGTCGTCGTGGCGGACACCGCCTCCAGCCGGGCGACGGTGCCCTGGATGAGGGTCCGCCCAGCCCCGGTGAGGTCGAGGAGGAACTTGGGGTGGTGGCGACGCGACAGCGGCCACAGCCGGGTGCCTGCGCCTCCGGCGGGGATGATGGCGTGGATGAGGGGGGCGCTGGGGCTCGTGAGGGTGCTCTCGGTCACCGCCCCAGGCTACCGGCCGGCCGACCGCCCGCCGTCGGGCACGTCGTCGGACCCAGTGCCGGACTCAGCCCCGGGCACGCCGTCGGACCCAGTGCCGGACTCAGCCCCGGACACGCCGTCGGACCCAGTGCCGGACTCAGCCCCGGACACGCCGTCGGACTCAGTACCGGACCCAGTGCCGGACTGGACGTCCAGGTGGGAGTCCGGGTCGAGATCGACGGTGCCGGTGAGGTCCTGACGGGGCCAGTCGAGCGTGTGCGGCGCCGAGAGCGTGACGTAGTTGGGCGTCTCGGAGGCGTGGATCTCATCCGGGTGGTCGATGGGGGCCGGGGCCGGCGGGTTGGCGGTCCAGGCGCACACGTACAGCACGAGGCGGCTCGCCAGGTGCAGCCACACGACGAGCACGACGAGCGCCGCGAAGGAGGCGAGCAGCGGGTTGGCGGCCGTGGAGCCGACGGCGCCCGTACCGACCTCGCGTAGAAGACCGAAGGCCATGCCGCCCAGGGCCGCCCCCGTCAGGAGGTCCTTGCGAGGTACGCGCACGCCGCTGAGGCGGATGAGTAGGGACAGGACGCAGGAGTCGATGAGGAAGGAGACAGCCAGGCCCAGGACTCTCGCCCCGGCCCCCGTGAGCCAGGCGGGCACCCACCCGGGCAGGGACTCCAGCGCACCGAGGACCGCGCCGGTGGCGAGCGAGGCCGCGGCGGTGACGACGACGGCAGCCATGACGATGATGAAGCCCAGCAGGTGCGTCAGCTCCGCGACGACGACGTTCCTGGGCACGCGCGTCAGGCCGAACATGGCCTGAACCCCGTTGGACAGGGCTCGCATAAGACCCATGGCGGAGTACAACAGGGTGAGCAGGGCGATGACCGAGCCGAGGGTGAGGGCGGAGCTCAGGGTGAGCTGGTCGATGCTCACGATGCCCGAGCCCGAGCCGTCGTCGAGCACGCCGGGCAGCATGTCATTGACGACGCCGATCGCCGCGTCGCGCAGGCCGGGGTGGCTGCCGAGCGCGGCCATGAGGGCGGTGACGCCGATGGCGAGGGCCGCGAAGACGGAGAACAGGCCGGTGTAGGCGATGCCGCCGGCCAGCAGGGTGCCGCGGGCGCTGGCGTAGCGGGCCTGGGCGCGTCCCAGACGCGAGGCCATGAGCCAGGCGCCTAGGCGCTGCACGGTGGCGACCGCCTGCTTGACCCCTCTCAGATTCCTCATCGCGCCCCCAGGGGCACGAGGTCGAGCAGGTGCCACAGGCCGTCGTCGCCCAGCCGGTCCAGACGCACGCAGTCGACGACGAACTGGCCGCGGATGCCCTCCCCGGCCGCGAGCGCGTCGTCCAGGGCCTCGTCGTCGACCTCGTGGGCGAGCGTGAGGTGGGGGCGGAAGGGGTAGCGCAGGTCCACGGCCAGGGGGCCGGTCTCCACACGCAGGGCGGCCTGCAGGGCGTCGAGCTCGGCGGCGCCGTCGCCGACGGCCAGGTAGGCGACGGGAGTCACCGGGCGGAAGGAGTCAGTTCCGCCGACCTCGCACAGGAAGGGGGCCGTGTCCCTGGCGACGCGGGCGACGTGCGCGCGCACCTCCTCCAGGTGCCGGGCGTCGACCGCGGTGGGCGGCACGAGCGTGACGTGCGGCGGGATCGACAGGGCCAGAGGGTCTCCGGCACCGAGCCGGATCGTCCGTACCTGGGCGGCCCACGGCTGGGGCAGGGGGACGGTGACACCCACGATGCACTGGTGCGCGTCGGTCTCAGGAACCTCCACAGCACCTCCTTGCCTGCGCCCCAGGCGTCGAACCGACCCGGCCGACATGGCCGGGTCCGGGCGGCGAGGCACCGGCCCGCGCCGCAGCCTATCGGACACGGGGCCCGCGACGCGGTGAAGGCCGTGCGAGCACCCGGATCCTGCTGGCCCGGCCCAGGTCATCGCGCTGCCCCGCCTCATGTTCCGGCGGGGTCCCACTCTGGCACGATAGATCTATGACGCACGAGAGCACTCCCGTCCCCGGAACCGGCACCGCAGCCGCCGCCCCCGTCTTCTCCCCCGCGCTCACGCCCGAGGAGGGTGCCGCCGCGGCCACCGACCTCTTCCGTGAGGTCTTCGGATGCGAACCCGACGGCGTGTGGTACGCCCCTGGCCGCGTCAACATCATCGGTGAGCACACGGACTACAACGGCGGCCTGGCCCTGCCCATCGCCC